>JAFTFV010000007.1 GCA_017458265.1 Bacteroidales bacterium
CTTAAAAAAGGACCGTACATCCAGGAAGCCCTGGAAAACAGAATTCTTGCTATGAATGACGGCAGCAAGAAGAAAGAGGTTGTCAAGACTTGGTCCCGCGCCAGCATGATTTCCCCTGACTTTGTCGGCCACACCATCGCAGTTCATAACGGTAACAAGTTCATTCCCGTTTACGTAACTGAGAACATGGTAGGTCACAAGCTGGGCGAATTCGCTCCCACCAGGACTTTCAGAGGCCACGCAGGCAACAATAAGAAGTAATGTTTAAAGAGTTGACATTATGGGAAAGAGAAAAAGACTGATGGCCGAGAGCCTGAAAGAGACCAAGAAGCAGACAGCTGTAGCAAAACTCAACGATGTGCCCACTTCACCCCGCAAGATGCGTCTTGTGGCTGACACCGTCCGCGGCGTCGAGGTGAACCACGCACTCGATCTTCTCCACTATTCCAAGCGTGACGCTTCCGTCCGTCTGGAGAAACTCCTGAAGAGCGCTATCGCCAACTGGGAAGCCAAGAACCCCGAAAAGGCCAGCGAACTTGAGAGTGGCAACGTTATCGTCAAGACCATCATGGTCGACGAAGGCCGTACGCTGAAGCGTATCCGTCCCTGCCCTCAGGGCCGTGCCGGACGCATCCGCAAGCGTTCCAACCACGTTACCATCGTACTTGATGTCAAAAAAGCAGCAGTGGAGGAATAAACTATGGGTCAGAAAACCAATCCTATCAGCAACCGTATCGGCATCACCCGTGGTTGGGACTCCAACTGGGTAGGCGGTAACTACGCCGAAAAAATCGCCGAAGACTACGAGATTCGTAAGTATCTGGGAAGCCGCCTTGCAAAGGCCAGCCTCTCCCGCATCATCATCGAGCGCACCCTTAAGCTCATCACCGTCACCATCCATGCAGCCCGTCCCGGTGTCATCATCGGCAAGGGTGGCCAGGAAGTTGACCGTCTGAAGGAAGAGCTCAAGAAGGTTACCAAGAAGGATGTCCAGATCAACATCTTCGAGGTAAAGCGCCCCGAGGTTGACGCAACAATCGTTGCCGATTCCATCGCCCGCCAGATTGAAGGCCGCGTGAGCTATCGCCGCGCCATCAAGATGGCTGTCGCCACCGCAATGCGCGTTGGTGCAGAAGGAATCAAGGTCCAGATCAGCGGCCGTGTAGGCGGCGCCGAAATGGCTCGCAGCGAAATGTTCAAGGAAGGCCGTACCCCGCTTCACACCTTCCGTGCAGATATCGACTACGCCCTTGCAGTGGCATCCACCAAGGTTGGTGCCCTGGGTATCAAGGTCTGGATCTGCAACGGTGAGAAGTATGGCAAGCAGGACCTCTCCCCGAATGCTGGTTTCGCCGCCAATTCTGCAGCTCCCGGCGCAGGCCGCAGGGAAGAACGCAGGGGTGGTGACCGTGGTGGCCGCCGTGGTGGCCGCCGTGGTGGTGAAGGCCGCGGCGAACGCCGCTAAGCCCAACCGGCCCACGCACACAAAGCGCTGCCCGTCAAGGACAGCGCTTTTTTTGTGCAGATAATTTCTTATATTTGCAATCGTTAATTTGAATACAATGAAAAAGCTTATCATTTCCGCTGTGGCAATGGCACTTGTAGCTGCCTGCGGCACAAAAGCCACAACACAGGTTTCCGGCTCTGTCCCCGAGGGTGAGGAGACCGTCCAGATTGTAACTGCCGACATCGACACCACGCTTACCGTAGCAGACGGCAAGTTCTGCATTGAGGTCCCCACCAAGGTTACGGCTATCTCTTACGCAGTGGCCGCCGGCCGCCAGGTGTCCTTCATCGCAGACGGCAGCAAGATTACAGTAGACTTCGAAGACGGCGAAGCTCAGTCTTCCTCCAAGAACGGCGTCCAGGCCCGTTTTGCCGATTACCAGAACTGGAACGACGATTTCATGGCCGAGTATCGCGAGAGTGTTTCCAAGGAAGAACTCTCCGATGACGAGCGTGAAGAAATCACCGAAAATGCAGTTGAGAAGTACAACGAGCACCTCCTCCAGGTCATCAAGGCCAACAAGGACAACGTGCTTGGACTTATCGGCATTTCCAACATCGAACTCGATGATGATGCAGAGATGCTTGCACTCATCAACGGCCTTTCCGACGAACTCCTGGCCGAACCCCGCGTCCAGGCCATGAAGAAGTCCCTCGACGCTTCCTCCAAGACCGCAGAAGGCCAGATGTTTACTGACTTCGAGGTGGACGGCGTGAAGTTCTCAGACTTCATCGGCAAGGGAAAATATATGCTGGTAGACTTCTGGGCAAGCTGGTGCGGCCCCTGCCGCGGCGAAATGCCCAACCTCCGCAGCGTGTACGAGAAGTATCACGGCGACAAGTTCGACATGCTTTCCGTAGCAGTGTGGGACAAGCCTGAGGATACAGTCGAGGCTGCCAAGGAAGAGAACATCGTCTGGAACCAGATTATCAACGCCCAGCGCATCCCTACCGACATCTACGGCATCCAGGGCATCCCGCACATCATCCTCTTCGGCCCCGACGGCACCATCCTCAAGAGGAACCTCCGCGGCGAAGCCATCGGCAAAGCTGTAGCTGAAGCGCTCGCAGATTGACAGTCCGCGAAAAAATAGCATTGTTTCCCCATTCCCCCGGCGTCTACAGATACTATGATGCCGAGGGAAAGGTTATCTATGTGGGTAAGGCGAAGGACCTTCACAAGAGGGTGGCGCAGTATTTCGTGCCGCCGGAGAGGCTCAACACCAAGACCCGCATCCTCGTATCCAAGATTGCCGATGCGCAGTTCTCCGTGGTGGATTCCGAGGCCGATGCCCTCCTCCTGGAGAACAACCTCATAAAGCAGTACAAGCCAAAGTACAACATCCTCCTCAAGGACTCCAAGACCTATCCCTGGATATGCGTCACGGGCGAGGAGTTTCCCCGGGTGTTCATTACCCGCAGGGTAGAGAAGGGGAACCGTTACTTCGGCCCGTATTCCAGCGTAATGCATGCAAGGACATTGGTGGATTTCTTCGGCGAAATGTACGCCCTGCGCACCTGCAACCTTAAAATCACCTCCGACGCCATCCTCCGCGGGAAGTTCCGCCCCTGCCTGGAATTCCATATCGGCAAGTGCAAGGCTCCCTGCATCGGCAAGATTTCCAAGGAGGAATACGGCGGATATATCGATGAGATTATCCATATCCTCAGCGGCCGCGGGGGAGAGGTCATCAAGCACTACAAGGCCCTCATGGCCGATGCCGCCGCCCGCCTTGACTTTGAGGAGGCCCAGGTCTACAAGGACAAGCTCCACAATCTCGAGCGCCACTACGCAAAGAGCATCATAACCCAGGCCCAGGATGTGGATGCCGATGTATTCTCCATGGTCTTCGATGCCGGCGAAGCCTACGGCAACTTCCTCCGTATCAGGGGCGGGGCTATCGTCCAGTCCCTGAACCTTGGTTTCCGAAGCCAGATAGAGGAGGATCAGGCAACCATGCTGGCCACTTTCATCGGCGAGATTGAGCAGAAGTTCGGCACCCTCTCAAAAGAGGTCATAGTCCCCTTCATGCCCGACGTAGACATCCCGGGTGTGGAGTTCAGGATTCCACAGAGGGGAGACAAGCTGGCCCTTCTGGAGCTGAGCGCAAAGAACGCCAAGGAGTTCCACTTCAACTCCCTCAAGCAGAAGGAGCACACAGACCCGGACCAGTACAAGCTTTCCGTAATGGAAGACCTCCGGAAGGCTCTTGGAATGAAGGATCTGCCCCGCCACATGGAGTGCTTCGACAACTCCAATATCCAGGGTACCAACCCCGTTGCCTCCTGCGTGGTTTTCCGCAACGCAGAGCCCTCCAAGGCCGATTACCGCCGCTTCAAGATAAAGACGGTCATCGGCGCCAACGACTTCGCCTCCATGAAGGAGGTGGTGAACCGCCGGTACTCCCGCATGCTGGCAGAGAACCCCGACGACCTTCCGCAGCTTATCGTCATAGACGGCGGCAAGGGCCAGCTGGAATTCGCCCATCAGGCCCTGGCGGAACTGGGCATCCTTGACCGCGTTACGGTTGTGGGCCTTGCAAAGCGCCTGGAGGAAGTCATAAGGGTGGGGGACCCGTATCCGCTTTTCATCGACAGGAACTCGTCGGCCCTGAAAGTGCTGCAGCAGATTCGTGACGAGGCCCACCGCTTCGGTATCACCTTCCACCGCAACCTGCGCTCAAAGGCCGCCATCCAGAGCGCCCTGCGCGAAATCAAGGGCGTGGGCGAAAAGACCGAACAGCGCCTCATCCTCCATTACGGTTCTGTTGCCCGCATTGCCGATGCCCCCCTGGAGGAACTCTCCTCCCTGGTAGGTGCTGAATTGGCGATACGTATACACGACTACCTGAATCAATGACAAAAAAACCGACTTCATACGAAGCCGGTTTTTCATTACTATCTCGATTTATTAGCCGAGCTTTTCAGCTACTTTGGCGATAGCGTCTCCAACGGTGGAGATACCTGCGGTTTCCTCATCGGGAATCTTGATACCGAACACGCGCTCGAACTCCATGAGAAGCTCTACAGTGTCCAGAGAATCTGCGCCGAGGTCATTGGTGAAGCTTGCAGATTCGGTAACTGCAGATTCCTCGACACCAAGCTTGTCAACGATAATATCCTTGACCTGCTTTACGATTTCTTCCTTTGTCATAATGTTAGGTTTTAAGTTTGTATTTACGTTTCTTCTAATAGTCGAATAACGCGCAAAGTTAAATAATATTTCTCAATTTACCAAACCCCCATCCCGACGGCTCAGATTGTACCATATCCTGAGGCCGTTCAGGGAGTTTATAAGGTAGAAACAGTATTTGACGAACATCACTACGGTATAGCTGGAAGCCGCGCTTGACAGCATTGTACTGCCCCAGAGGATGATGGATGCGATGTTTACAAGTATCCAGAGGTACCACTGCTCGTAGAACGCCAGGGACATGAGAATCTGGCCGGCAATGTTGAAGGTGGTGCGGGAGGCATCGGCAAAGACCTGGACGCGGTTGATTTCCTCCGGTGCCACGGTGGCGTACTTGATGGCTATGAGGATGCCATATACTGCAGCGAGGCCCGCGACTACGGCACCCGTAATGAGCCAGCGCTGCCTGCCGGTAAGGCGCCTTGCCTTCACCTCCTGCTTGCTTCCGGAGGCTCCGCGTTTCCTCCACTGCCATATTCCCACGATCTGCATGGGCAGGAGGTAGAAGAGGTGCATGGAGAAGTCTCCCCAGATGCCGTTGTCTGCATCTACGATGAGGCAGCACGCGATGTCCAGAAGGCCGAAGAGGAAGGTCCAGATGATGCCGTTGGCGCTGAGAACGGACGATGCCACTCCCATCACCGAACCGGTTGCCGCAATGAGGATGAGCAGCGTCCTGGCCTCCGGCTCCTGCAGCTTGAACACCGTGGTGATTGCAATCGCAACCACCATCAGTGTCATTATAGCCGCACTGAAGTACTTATTGAATTTCCTGTCGTTCAAAGGCTGTTAGTCCTTGGAGATTGCGAACGAAACCCTGAACATTGGCGGGCGGGCCGATGCCGGGCCGCAGAGGACGGCCTTGTAGTAGCGGTCCTTGTCCAGTTCCGTATTGGTTGTATACTGCTGCTGGCTGCTCTGGTTCATCATGGCCGCCAGCATGGCGTATGTATAGTAATTGCTGTAGCTGTTGTATCCGTAGCCGTAACCGCCGCCGTACAGATTCTGATAGTACATTGCGTACATCATCTGCTGGTAGTACTCGTTCATGGAGTTGTCGGTTGCGGTTGCAACCTGCTCGGTGAAGATGGTGAGAAGCCATATATCGGCATCTGTTGCGGTGTCCAGGTCTTCCCTGGAAAGGACTTCCTGGAGGTGGTAGCTGATGTCGGGTGAGTAGACCAGGTTGGAGCGGTCGATGTCTCCCTGGTCCTCTGTGGACACGGATGCGTCGGTGAGGCCGGCGAACTGGACGGATGTATTCCCGTCTTCATCCTTTGCGGTGAGCCTTACGGTAGGGCTCAGGATGCTAGGGAAGTATTTCATGTCCTTGTAGTCCGCTGTCATTTCAAACGGAAGGATGATGGTCGCCTTGGTGACTACAGCATTCTCTACGCTGCCGCCCTTGGCAGCGATTGCAGATATGGTCTTTTCACGGAGTTCCTTTGCAGAGATAACGGGCTTGAGTCCGCCGCCGCCTTCTACCAGCAGTTTGGTGGTAGGTGCGCCTTCAGTGCTTTCATGGCTTGTGTGGTTGAAAGCATACTGGGGGAAGCGGTTTCCTGCGTTAACGGCACTGTCCTCGTCAAGGAAACCCATTTCTCCGGGTATGAAAACGATGGAGAGGGTGGTGTCCTTGGAGGCATACTCGTCATTGGTATACTTGAGGAGACCGTAGTTGTTGTTCAGGTAGAACTGGCTGCTGGAGACGCTCAGGCAGCTGAGGTCGAAGAGGTTGATGCGGCCTCCGTTTCCGGAGGGAAGGTCCGTTGCGATGTGGATGCCGGGAAGGACGTCGGTGTATGCTTCAAAACGTGCGTCAATCGCATCGTCGTCCCATTCACGGTTCACGATGACGCCGTCGGGGGCAAAGGTCTTGAGGGCGTCGAGATACTGCTGTGCGAAAGCATTCGTGAAGGTGAAGGCAAGGGGACCGCTTCCGTTGTAGACGGGAAGACCGTCCGTGATGACGCCGGTGCCGTGGGCAAGAGCCGTAGATGTGGAACTCTTTGACACATCCAGCTTTTCAGTAAGGGCGGTTACATAGATATTCTGGATTATGCGGGCCTCCCGATCATCGGCACAGGAGACGGTATCTCCGGCGAAGTAGAGGTCGAAGCTGATTGCCTTGGGGTTGGTGCCAAGGTCGACGGTGTCCGAAATGGGGACGAGCGTGAAGGCGCTTTCGCGCGTGGAGAGGCCGAATTCGTCATCGCGCACCGCGCCGATGACTACACGGGAAGAGGAAAAGCCGGACAGGTCCGACGATTTCTTCATGGTGATTTCCGTGAGAGGGAACTCTACTGTATATGTATCATAGAGGTGGCTTTTGTCCACCAGGCCTTTCCCAAGGCTGTTGTCAACCTTTATGCACCCTGCTGCCATAAGTAACAGGGCAGCGAGTGGCAAAAGTAATTTTTTCATTACAGAATTGTGTCGTAAAATGCGTTGTAGCTGTCCATGTATTCTCCGCTCTCAAGAGAGGCGGCGTCGAAGTCAAGGACAGGGGCGTCCAGACCCTTGCAGTAAGAGATGAGTTCATCGCTTACTCCGCCGCTTCCGATGATGATGCCGTCGGAATACTGCGCTGCAAGTTTAGCAAGTTCTGTGCCGTCTGCATTCTCCGTGAGGGATATGTCCCTGGGCTTGATGGGGCCGAAGAGGACACTGTCCTTGAAAGCGGGGCCGAAGGCCTCTGCGGGGGTGTCGTCGAAAAGGGACAGCACAACCTTTGAATTCGCAAAAATGGGGTCTCCCTTGTATGCCTTCTTGAGGTAAAGGGGAACAAGGTGGGAAATCCAGCCTGAGCAGTGGATGATATCCGGAGCCCAGCGAAGCTTCTTGACGGTTTCCATGACTCCGCGGGCGAAGAAGATGGCCCTTTCGCCGTTGTCCTTGAAGAAGGTTCCGTCTTCGTCGCGATATACCTGCTTGCGGCGGAAGTAATCTTCGTTGTCGATGAAATACACCTGGATGCGGGTCGATGAAATGGAGGCCACCTTGATTACGAGGGGGCGGTCCACATCGGAAATGATGATGTTCATTCCGGAGAGGCGGATAACCTCATGGAGCTGATTCTTCCTTTCATTTATGCAGCCGTAACGCGGCATGAAGGCACGAATCTCTCTCTTTCTTTCCTGAATGCCCTGGGGAAGTTCGCGGCAGATTTTGGCTATATCCGTTTCCGGAAGGTACGGATACATCTCTGCATTCACAAACAGGATCTTCTTTGCTGTTTCTCCCATACAAAAAACAATTAGCTCACAAAATTACGAATTTTTTTTGACTTTTTGTCCCATTGTAGTATCTTTGACTCCGAAATTAGGTGTGATATGCCTTCCGGAAGCAGTTCTACAATGCGCAGGCGCCTTGCCAGCGCTTGGATTTCTACGGTGATAAGCCTTTCGCTGGTCCTTCTCCTTGTGGGGTTGGGCTCGCTCCTTCTTGTGAACGCCCGCGCCGTGTCAGACTACTTCAAGGAAAACATGCAGGTGTCCGTCCTCATGAAGGATTATGTCGGGGAAGAGGAGGCATCGGCATACGAAAAGGAAGTGTCGGCCCTGCCGGGAATACGCTCCACTCGCTTCATTTCAAGGGAGGAAGGCATGCAGGAGATGTCGGACCTTCTGGGAAGGGATTTCCTGGACGTTTTTGAGAGCGCTCCGGTGCCTGTGTCCATAGACGTGAACCTTGAGGCGGCTTATGTATCGGCAGACAGCCTCGAGGTCATCAAGGACGCCCTTTCGCAGTCTCCGCTGGTAGACGAAGTTGTGTATCAGACCTCGCTGGTGGATGCGCTGAACCAGAACCTCGGCAAGATTTCCCTGGGCCTGGCGGTGCTTGTGCTGCTGCTCCTTTTCATTTCGGTGGTGCTCATTTCGAATACGGTGAGGCTGGACCTTTTCTCCAGGCGTTTCTCCATCCATACGATGCATCTCGTTGGCGCAACATGCGGCTTTATCCGTGCGCCGTTTGTGGGCAGGGCGGCCGTGCAGGGGCTGTTTTCGGCCCTGGTGGCAATACTTTTGCTTCTTGGGGTGATGTTCTTCCTGAAAGGGGAGTTCGCCGCCCTGTTCGGGCTGTTCTCGCTGGATAACCTGCTCATAGTGATGGGCATCATGGTGGTGTGCGGCGTGGGAATCTGCGCTGTAAGCACCTTCTTTATGGTCACCCGCATGGTGGGGTATGACCGTGACATAGTTTACGCATATTAGTTATGGCAAAGAATTCGGATAAAATGGCCACTACGGCCCGTGGCATCAAGCTTATGCTGGCAGGCCTGCTGGTAATGGCGGCGGGATTCCTGCTGCTTTCCGGCGGCGGCTCTGACGACCCCCAGGTCTTCAATTACGCAATGTTCGATTTCAGGCGCCTGGTGGCGGCTCCGATAGTGATAATAGCAGGCATCGTGCTGGAAATAGTTGCCATCATGGGCCGTTTCCCCGACAAAGAAGAATAGTTTATGGACTGGTGGCAGGCGATACTCCTTGGAATAGTCCAGGGTCTTACTGAATTCCTTCCGGTGTCTTCATCCGGACATCTCATGATATTCAAGGAACTCCTCGGCGTTGACGCAGAGGGATTCCTGGATTTTACGGTAACCGTGCACTTCGCAACGGTGATTGCCACTATCGCCGTGTTCTGGGGCGCCATCTGGAAGCTCCTGAAGGGCTTTTTCAAGTTCAAGTACAACGACGAGACCGATTATATCTGCAAGATACTCGTGTCCCTCGTCCCGGTTGCCCTTGTGGGTTTCCTGTTCAAGGATCAGGTGGATGCGCTTTTCAGCGGTTCGCTCAGGCAGGTGGGCATCGGCCTTTGTATTACTGCGGTTCTGCTGTGGATTTCCGACAGCGCCGGCAAGCGGTTCAAGGTGCCCGTGGCTAAGGATCAGAGGAATGGCATTTCCTTCTGGCAGGCTGCCGTGGTGGGCCTTGCGCAGGCATTTGCCGTTGTGCCGGGAGTGTCCCGAAGCGGCAGCACCATCGCAACGGGCCTTCTTACAGGCGTGAAGCGTGACGCCATGGCGCAGTTCTCCTTCCTGATGGTCCTGATCCCCATCATCGGCGAACAGTCCCTTGACCTTCTGAAGGTTGCGACGGGAGATGCCGTTTTCGGCTCCGGGGTTGGCCCGCTTGCCCTTTGCCTTGGCTTCATCGCCGCCTTCGTGAGCGGCCTTTTCGCCTGCAAGGTAATGATTGCCATCGTACGCAGGGCCAAGCTCCTCTGGTTCGCCCTCTACTGCCTCCTCGTGGCCGCCCTGATATTCATCCTTGCATAGGCCGATGCCAAGACTCTACACATACTTTGTATCCGACGTCCACCTGGGCCTTGACGTGGCGGATCCCGCCGCGAGGGAGGCCGCTTTCGTCAAGTTCCTGAAGGACATACCAAAGCATGAGACGGAAGCGCTCTATATGCTTGGAGATATCTGGGATTTCTGGTACGAGTACAAAGATGTGGTTCCAAAGGGCTACGTGCGCGTTTTTGCGGCCCTCCTGGACTTGATGGATGCCGGAGTGAAGGTATACTTCTTCCCCGGCAACCATGATATCTGGGCATACAGCTACTTCCGTGAACTGGGAATGACTGTTCTGGAGCAGCCGTACTATGTGACTGTTGGCGGGCGGAAGTTCTGCCTTGGCCATGGAGACGGCCTGGGCCCGGGAGACCACGGTTACAAGCTCATGCGCTGGGCATTCCACAACCGCTTCCTTCAGAAGTGCTTCTCTACGCTGCATCCCCGCATCGCCTTCAAGCTTGGCGGCAGCTGGAGCAAGAAATCCCGTCTTGCAAAGAACATCAGCTACGTCTTCCGCGGAGAGGATGAACCTCTTTTCAAATGGTGCGCCCGCAACGCGAAAAAGGCCGAATTCTTCATCTTCGGCCATTACCATTCCCGTGTCGACATCCCCGTCAAGAAATCCCGCCTCCTCCTCCTTGGAGACTGGATTACCGGCCCCAACTGGATAGTCTACGATGCAGAGGAAAATGCGGTGAGGGCTTTTCCGCAATAAAAAAGAGGGCGGCTGGGCTACCTGAAATAGCTTTCAGGGACTTCTACCACGGGCGGGTCTTCCCAGAATACGGACCAGTAGAGGTTCTTGAATTCGCCGGCCTGCCAGATCTGGACAAGCTCTTCCAGGTCGCGGTCTTCGCCTTCAGGGTCGTACTCGGACTTGAGGTCGTTCTCAAATATCTTGGCAACGGCCTGCCAAAAGCCCGCGGCGGCTCCGTTTTTGTATTCCTTGATTACGGTATATGGCGGCATGCCGGTTTCCCTGTCGATGAGCTTGAGCAGTATGGCCCCCTGTGAGATAGTCATCTTGTGGAGCGCGCCTTCGAAGTCCTTGAAGAGCTGCTTCTGTACCTTATTAATATACTGCTCCCGCTGGAACTTGTTGTAGTGGTTGGCCTCTATGGTGCTGTCCACGATGTGGCGCAGCCCTCCTGAAGCCTGGGCATAAGGATATACCCTGGCGAAGCGATAGACCAGCTTGTAGTACTTCCGCCATTCTTTCTCGCTGGCGTGGGGCTTTCTGCCGAAAATCCACACTGCGGGGATCTTGTCAATGAAAGTAGTATCTCCGTTCTCCACTTTCATGCGCATGAAAACGCCGTCCGGAACGTTCTCCCGGGCGGCCTGCTGCGCCGTCATCTGCTGCTGCCTTTCGCGAGCCTTCTCCATAGCCTTTCGCACGTGCCCCTGTGCCCCTGCCGACATAGGGAGGAACACAAGCACGGCCGCCAGGGCGATATGAACAGCTCGTTTCATCATTGCAAAGTTATGGTTTTGCAAAGACTTTACCAAATACAGAGGCGGGCGGCGACAGGTTTGGGGATAAGAGTTCCGCCTCTGATAAAAGCGAATGTCGAAAATGAAGGGAAGTTTTTTTTAACAAAACACGTAAGTGCCGATAAAACCGTATAGTTAAGTTGTAAAAACCGCGGTCGAAAATGTTTGATTTTTTAGTAAAAAAGTTTGGTGATTCAGAAAAATTTTGTAACTTTGCAATCCCGAAATTGGAGCAAAAAGCACCCAACCAGCTGAGTTTCAATAAGTTAGGGATTAATTAAGGAAATTTTAAAACATTACAGCAATGTTACAGCCTAAAAGAACCAAATTCAGAAGGGAACAGAAAAACCGCATGAAGGGCAATTCCGGTCGTGGAAACCAGCTCGCATTCGGCTCTTTCGGCCTCAAGAACCTTGAAAACTGCTGGCTCACAGCACAGCAGATCGAGGCAGCCCGTCAGGCCATCTCCCGTCGCATGAACCGTGAAGGTCAGATCTGGATCCGTGTCTTCCCTGTGAAGCCGTTCACCGCCAAGCCCCTCGATACCCGTATGGGTAAGGGTAAAGGTGACCCTCAGGGCTTCGTAGCTCCCATCACCCCGGGCCGTATCCTCTTTGAGGCAGAGGGCGTTTCCCTCGAGACTGCAAAAGAGGCAATGCGTCTTGCAGCAAACAAGCTTCCCGTGGCAACCAAGTTCGTTGTCCGCAGGGATTATGTAGAAGAATAATTAGAGGAGGAGTAAAAATGAAAGTATCAGAAGTACGTGAGATGTCCATCGCAGACCTCCGCGACCGCATTGAGGTAGAAAAGAACAACCTCGACACCATGAAGCTCAATCACACTATTTCTCCCCTTGAGGACACTTCCAAGATTAGGAAGACCCGTCAGGATATCGCTCGCATGATCACCATCCTGGCAGAGAAAGAGAAACAGCAGAACTAAAAGAGACATCGACCTATGGAAAGAAATCTTCGCAAGGAAAGGGTTGGCATCGTGGTCAGCAACAAGATGGACAAGACCATCGTCGTGGCTGTTGAAACTCACGAAAAGCACCCTATTTACGGCAAGTTCGTAAAGAAGACCACCAAGTTCGTCGCAGAGGATGCAAAGAACGAGTGCTCCGAGGGAGACACCGTCCGCATTATGGAAACCCGCCCCCTCTCTAAGACCAAGAACTGGAGATTAGTTGAAATCGTAGAAAAAGTCAAGTAATATGATACAGCAGGAAACACGTTTACAGGTTGCTGACAACAGCGGTGCAAAGGAAGTCCTCTGCATCCGTGTACTTGGTGGTACCCGCCACCGTTATGCAACCATCGGTGAGACCATCGTGGTTACCGTCAAGAGCGCCATCCCTGGTGGTGAAATCAAGAAAGGTACCGTTACCAAGGCCGTCATCGTCCGCACCAAGAAGGAAATCCGCCGCCCCGACGGCTCCTATATCCGTTTCGACGAGAACGCTTGCGTCCTTCTGAATGGCGCAGGTGAACTTCGCGGCACCCGTATTTTCGGCCCTGTTGCCCGCGAACTCCGCGAGAACTACATGAAAATCGTTTCACTGGCACCCGAGGTCCTTTAAAAGATTAGAAGAGTATGAAAAAGTTCAACATCAAGAAAGGCGATACCGTGTATGTGAATGCCGGTAACGACAAGGGTAAGACAGGAAAGGTCCTCGAGGTTCTGCGCAGCAAGGACCGCGTCATCGTAGAGGGCGTGAACATGGTATCAAAGCATACCAAACCCAACCCCAAGGCCCCTCAGGGAGGTATTATCAAGCAGGAAGCCGGTATCCACATCTCCAACGTCCAGCTTATGGACGCCGCTGGCAAGCCCACCAAGGTTGCTCACAAGGAGGTTGACGGAAAGAAGGTCCGCATTGCTAAAACAACTGGAGAGGAGATCAAGTAATTATGGCAAAGAAAGCTACAAAAACCGCAGAAGTCCAGGCTCTTCCCGCCGGCTACTGCCCTGACCTCAAGAAGGTCTACAAGGAGGAGATCGTCCCCGCTCTCGTAAAGCAGTTCTCCTATCATACTGTAATGCAGGCTCCCCGCCTGGTGAAAATCACCCTCAATGAAGGTGTAGGCGACGCTACCCAGGACAAGAAACTTGTCGAGGAAGCAGCCGAGGAACTCTCCATCATCGCAGGACAGAAGGCAGTCATCACCGCCTCCCGCAAGGATATCTCCAACTTCAAGCTCCGTAAGGGCATGCCCATCGGCGCAAAGGTTACCCTCCGCGACGTCCGCATGTACGAATTCCTGGAGCGCCTCATCCGTGTTGCTCTTCCCCGTATCCGCGACTTCAACGGTATCTCCGAGAAAATGGACGGTCAGGGCAACTACACCCTTGGTATCAAGGAGCAGATCATCTTCCCCGAAATTGAAATCGACAAGAACCCCCGTATCCACGGCGTCGAGATCACTTTCGTGACCACCGCAAAGACCGACGAAGAGGCTTACGCCCTTCTCAAGGCCTTCGGTCTTCCTTTCAAGAAACATAATAACTAAGATAGCATGGCAAAGGAATCAATGAAAGCCCGCGAAGTAAAGCGCGCGAAATTAGTTGCTAAGTACGCCGCCAAGCGTGCAGCTCTCAAGGAAGCCGGCGATTACGCAGCCCTTGACAAGCTCCCCAAGAACGCCAGCCCCGTACGTCTCCACAACCGCTGCTCCCTTACCGGTCGTCCCAAGGGTTACATGCGTGACTTCGGCCTCAGCCGTATTCAGTTCCGCGAAATGGCCTCCCAGGGTCTCATCCCCGGTGTAAAGAAGGCAAGCTGGTAATAACCTTTTAAAGAAGAAGAAAATGACTGATCCTATTGCAGATTATCTGACCAGAATCCGTAACGCCTACCTCGCAGGAAAGAAGGTAGTCGAGATTCCCTCCTCCACAATGAAGGTGGCTATCACCAAGATTCTGTGCGAAAAGGGTTACATCCTCAGCTACAAGGTGGTTGAAGGAACTCCCTATAACACTATAAAGATCGCCCTCAAGTATCATCCTGAAACCAAGGCCGCTGCCATCAAGAGCATCGTCCGCGTGAGCACCCCCGGTCTTCGCAAGTATGCAGACGTTCAGAATATGCCCCGCGTCCTCAATGGTCTCGGAATCGCAATCCTTTCCACTTCCAAGGGCGTCATCACCGACAAGGAAGCCAAGGAACTTGGCGTAGGCGGTGAAGTTATTTGCTACGTATATTAATCATACATATCATTATGTCAAGAATCGGTAAATTACCTGTAGTCCTTCCCGCCGGTGTCAAGGCTGAACTCCTTGACGGCAACGTTGTGAAGGTGAAAGGCCCTCTTGGCGAGATGTCCCAGAAAGTAGATCCGGACATCAAGGTCACCATCGAGGGAAATGAAATCAAGTTCGAGCGCCCCAGCGACCTTCCCCGCTTCCGCTCCATGCACGGCCTTTACCGCGCACTCGTCCACAACATGGTAGTGGGTGTTGCTGAAGGCTTCACCATCAAGCAGGAGTTTGTTGGCGTAGGTTACCGTGTGGCTGCACAGGGCCAGCTCCTCACCATGTCCCTGGGTTATTCCCACGACATCCAGATCATGCTCCCTGCCGAGGTCACCGCAGAGACCCCTCAGGTCCGCAAAGGCGAGAACCCGCTTCTCATCCTCAAGAGCGCAGACAAGCAGCTTGTCGGACAGATCGCTGCCAAGATCCGCTCATTCCGTCGTCCCGAACCTTACAAGGGCAAGGGTATCAAGTTTGTCGGTGAACAGCTCCGCCGCAAGGCTGGCAAGTCCGCATCGGCCAAGTAAAAGGAGGACACAGTTATGGCACTTAACAGAATTGAAAGAAGAAGAAGGATTCACTACAGAATCCGCAAGCATGTCAATGGTACCGCTGAACGTCCCCGTATGGTGGTGTTCCGTTCCAACAAGCAGATTTACGTCCAGGTTATCAACGACCTCGAAGGCAAGACCCTCGTATCTGCTGCATCCAATGACAAGGCCCTCGCCGCCGAAACCAAAGGCAAGAGCGGCATCGAGGCTGCAGCTATCGTAGGTAAGGCTATCGCAGAGCGCGCCCTCGCAGCAGGCATCAACGCCGTCGCTTTCGACCGCGGAGGATATCTGTTCCACGGCAGAGTTAAAAGTTTGGCAGATGCAGCCCGTGAAGCCGGACTCGCATTCTAATACAGAAGACTACTATGGCAAATTCAAACGTAAAAAGAGTAAAGACCTCTGACCTTGAACTCAAGGACAGACTGGTAGCCATCAACCGCGTTACCAAGGTCACCAAAGGTGGTCGTCACTTCCGCTTTGCAGCTATCGTCGTCGTCGGTGACGAAAACGGTGTCGTGGGTTACGGCCTTGGTAAGGCCAATGAGGTTACTGCAGCCATCGCCAAGGGCGTTGAGGATGCAAAGAAGAACCTCGTAAAGGTCCCCGTCATCAATACTACTATCCCTCACGAGCAGGTCGCCCGCTTCGGTGGCGCTGAGGTCTTCATGAAGCCCGCAGCTCCCGGTACCGGTGTAAAGGCCGGTGGTGCTATGCGTGCCGTGTTCGAGAGCGCAGGTGTACAGAACGTTCTTGCAAAGAGCAAGGGTTCATCCAACCCTCACAACCTGGTTAAGGCTACCATCGCAGCTCTCACCGAGATGCGCGACGCCTACACCGTGGCCGGTCTTCGCGGCGTTCCCATGAGCAAAGTTTTTAACGGTTAATACTGAGAAACTATGGCAAAGCTTAAGATTACCCAGGTCCGCTCCAAGAATGGAGAGACCAAGCGTCAGATCGCAAACCTTCAGGCTCTCGGTATCCGCAGGATGCACCAGACCGTGATTGTGGAAGACACTCCCATCACCCGTGGTCAGCTGGAGAAAGTTCAGCACCTTGTTACCTGCGAAGTAATTGACTAAGGAGATAAGAGAGATGAAACTTGAAAATCTGAAGCCCGCAAAGGGCGCAACCCATAACACAAAGCGCGTCGGCCGCGGCCAGGGTTCCGGTAAGGGTGGCACTGCTACCCGTGGTACCAAGGGTGCACAGGCCCGTGCAGGTTACGAGCACAAGGTCGGATTTGAAGGTGGCCAGATGCCTATCCAGCGTCGTCTTCCCAAGTTCGGCTTCAAGAACCCTACCCGCGTAGAGTATCGTGCCGTTAACGTTTCCACCCTCCAGGCTCTCAGCGAGAAGCTCGGCCTCAAGGAGTTCACTCCTGAGACTCTCATCGCTGCAGGTGCTGCATCCAAGGGAGAACTCGTAAAGGTTCTCGGAAACGGAGAAATCACTGCCGCTATCGAGGTAAAGGCAAACGCCTTCTCCTCTTCTGCAATTGCAAAGATTGAAGCTGCCGGAGGTAAAGCAACTGTAATCGAATAGTTTGACTGCGATGAAGAAGTTCATTCAGACAATACGCAATATCTACAATATCGAAGAACTGCGCAAGAGGATAGGATACACTATCCTTCTTGTGCTGATCTATCGTCTGGGAAGCTTCATCCTCCTTCCCGGCCTCGATCCTGAGGTCCTGAAGGGCGGTATCAGCGGCACCCAGGAAGGTCTCGTCGGACTGCTCAACATGTTCTCCGGCGGTGCTTTCGGTAACGCTTCGATATTTGCACTTGGTGTGATGCCTTACATTTCGGCATCCATCGTGGTCCAGCTTCTGGGCATGTTCGTTCCCTCCTTCCGCAAAATGCAGATGGAAGGTGAGAGCGGCCGCCGCAAGATGAACCAGATTACCCGCTACCTCACCGTGGCTATCCTCGCCATCCAGGGCCCTGCCTATGTTGCCGGTATGATTCCTGCAGCAGCCCGCACCGTTACCTGGAGCAACTTCATGTTCAACCTGGTTTCCACCGTCATCCTGATGGCTGGCTCCATGTTCGTCATGTGGCTCGGCGAGCGCATTACAGACCGCGGTATCGGCAATGGTATCTCCCTCATCATCATGATCGGTATCGTTGCCCGTCTCCCTTACGCCCTCGTTGCTGAAGCAACCCAGAAGTTCACCGGCAACGGCGTGGGCGGTCCCATGTTCTTCATCGTAGAGATGATCGTATGGGTATTCGTCATCATCGCAGCCATCGCTCTTGTCCAGGCTGTCAGGAAAGTTCCTGTGCAGTATGCCAAGAGGGTTATCGGCAATAAGCAGTACGGCGGTGTCCGCCAGTACATCCCGCTCAAGATCAACGCTGCAGGTGTGATGCCTATCATCTTCGCTCAGGCTCTTATGATGTTCCCTATGCTGCTTGGCCGTTATGATGCCACCCGTGGTATCGCAGCCGCCTTCTCCAGCTACACCAGCGTCTGGTACAACATCGTATTCGGTCTCCTCGTTATCGTCTTCACATACTTCTATACAGCCGTCACCGTGAACCCCACAATGATGGCAGAAGACATGAAGCGTAACGGTGGCTTCATCCCCGGCGTAAAGCCCGGTAAGAAGACGGCCGAATATCTGGACAGCATCATGACCAAGGTTACCCTCCCGGGTTCCATTTTCCTTGCAATCATCGCCTGTCTTCCCGCCCTTGCCAATCTCATGGGCGTGAACAACCAGTTCGCCAGCTTCTTCGGCGGCACCTCGCTGCTGATCCTCGTAGGTGTTGTCCTGGATACCCTCCAGCAGATAGAGAGCTACCTCCTGATGCGTCACTACGACGGACTTATGAAGACCGGCCGTCTCACCGGACGTTCCGGCATGTAATTAATTGAATGTAGAATCGAAAGTCGACATGATCAGACCCAAAACAGAAGAAGAGATAGAGTTGCTCCGCATCAACGGAGACCTCGTGTCACGGACTCTTGCAGAGGTCGGTAAACTGGTCGCCCCTGGTGTGACAACTGCGAAGTTGAATGAGGTGGCCGAGACCTTCATCCGTGACCACGGCGCTATTCCTTCATTCAAGGGGTTTGACGGCTTTCCTGCAGCACTGTGCATGAGCGTAAATGATGTGGTGGTCCACGGATTCCCGTCAGACCGCCCCCTCGAAGAGGGAGACATCGTTTCCGTGGATTGCGGCACCCTTTACAAGGGGTATAACGGAGATTCAGCATACACCTTCCCGGTAGGGGAGGTGAGCTCTGAAACCCGGAAGCTCCTGGATGTCACCAAGGCATCCCTGTACAAGGGAATCGAAGCAGCCGTTGCAGGCAACCGTACCGGCGATATCGGATACGCGGTGCAGTCGTACGCAGAGTCATTCGGTTTTTCCGTTGTCCGCGAACTCGAAGGACACGGAGTGGGCCGCGAAATGCACGAAGAGCCCGGCGTCCCCAATTATGGAAGACGCGGCCATGGTGCAAGGCTCGTAGACGGAATGACCATTTGTATTGAGCCGATGATCTGTGCGGGAGGCCGCGGAGTGTACCTTGCAAAAAATGGTTGGGCAGTACACACGGCAGACCACAAGAACGCAGCCCATTACGAGCTTACGGTTGTTGTCCGAAAAGGCAAAGCAGTACAGCTTTCGACCTTCGATTACATTGAGAAAGATGGTTCGATTAAATTTTAAAGTGAGTTTTTAACGATGTCCAAACAAGTAGCTATCGAGCAGGATGGAACAGTGATCGAGACCCTTCCCAACGCAATGTTCCGCGTTGAACTGGAGAATGGTCATGTCCTCCTCTGCAACATTTCCGGTAAGATGAGGATGAACTTTATCCATATCCTTCTCGGTGACCGGGTCAAAGTGGAAATATCACCTTACGATTTAACCAAAGGAAGAATTTCTTTCAGATACAAATAAAAATCAGATAACGATGAAAGTCAAGACCTCCATCAAAAAGCGCAGTGAAGACTGCAAAATCGTCCGGCGTAAAGGTCGCCTCTACGTGATCTGCAAGAAGAACCCCAAGTTCAAGATGCGCCAGGGTTAATGTGTAATTATTAAATAGTACAGATAGAATATGGCAAGAATAGCCGGTGTTGATTTACCGAACAACAAACACGGAGTTATAGGCCTCACCTATATCTTCGGTATCGGCCGCAGCAGCGCAAGAAGATTCTGGACACCTGTGGCATCGACCCCACTGTCAAAGTCGGGGACTGGAACGACGAGCAGATTGCAGCCATCCGTACACTCATCAACAATGAGTACAAGATCGAAGGCGAGCTCCGCAGCTCAGTCCAGATGGACATCAAGCGCCTCATGGATATCGGTTGCTATCGTGGCATCCGTCACCGTGCAGGTCTCCCCGTCCGTGGTCAGAGCACCAAGAACAACGCCCGTACACGTAAGGGCCGCAAGAAGACCGTTGCCAACAAGAAGAAAGCAACCAAGTAATCCCAGATGAATTATGGCAAAGAAAACTACAACAACAAAGAAGAGAGTTGTCAAGGTTGAGGCTTATGGCGAAGCCCATATTTCATCCACCTTCAACAATGTCATCGTGTCCCTCTGCAACGCTCAGGGTCAGGTGATCAGCTGGTCCTCTGCCGGCAAGTGCGGTTTCCGTGGTTCCAAGAAGAACACTCCCTATGCAGCACAGATGGCAGCAGAAGATGCTTCCAAGACTGCATTCGACGCAGGTCTCCGCAAGGTTAAGTGCTATGTGAAGGGCCCCGGTGCAGGACGTGAGTCTGCAATCCGTACCATCAACAACGCAGGTATCGTTGTTACCGAGATCATCGACGTAACTCCTATGCCCCACAATGGTTGCCGCCCCAAGGGACGCCGTAAGGTTTAATTGATTAAAGAAGAACTACTATGGCAAGATATACTGGTCCTACCACCCGCATCGCCCGTAAATTCGGCGAGCCCATCTATGGCCCTGACAAGACCTTTGAAAAGAGAAATACCCCTCCCGGACAGCACGGCCTCGCTGCAAAGCGCAAAAAGCAGAAAGAGTACGGCACCCAGCTCAAGGAGAAGCAGAAAGTCAAATATATGTACGGTGTACTGGAGCGTCAGTTCCGTAACACCTACGCACGTGCAGCCCGCATGAAGGGCCAGACCGGTGAGAACCTCATTCTCCTCCTCGAAGCACGTCTTGACAACCTGGTGTACCGCCTTGGTTTCGCTCCTTCCCGCGCCGCCGCACGTCAGCTTGTCCTCCACCGCCACATCACCCTGGACGGAGTAATCTGCAACATCCCGTCATGCCAGGTGAAGCCCGGTCAGGTCATCGCCGTCCGCGAGCGCTCCAAGAGCCTTGAGGTTATCCAGAACAGCATCGCTTCCGCTACCAAGTATTCCTGGCTCGAGTGCGACGCCACCAATCTCAGCGGAAAGTTCCTGAATGTCCCCGCCCGCGAGGAAATTCCCGAGAACATCAACGAGCAGCTTATCGTTGACCTCTACTCCAAGTAACAGACTTAACACCCAAAAGACTTATGGCAATCTTAGCATTTCAGAAACCGGACAAGGTGATCATGCTCGAAGGCACCGACACCGTCGGACGTTTCGAGTTCCGTCCCTTGGAACCCGGATACGGCCAGACCATCGGCAATGCCCTCCGCCGCATCCTCCTTGCCTCACTCGAAGGTTTCGCCATTTCCGAGATTCAGGTTAACGGTGTCCAGGACGAGTTCCAGACCATTCCCGGCGTTATCGAGGGAATGCA
Source organism: Bacteroidales bacterium (assembly GCA_017458265.1). GTDB lineage: Bacteria > Bacteroidota > Bacteroidia > Bacteroidales > UBA932 > Cryptobacteroides. The sequence goes on from JAFTFV010000007.1 coordinate 21,032, forward strand.
GGACATCATCCTTAACCTGAAGCAGGTCCGCTTCCGCCGCATGGTGGAGACCGAGGACAGCGCAGTGGCGAACATCACAATCAGCGGCAAATCCGAATTTACCGCTGAGGACATCTCAGAGGGATTGTCTTCTTTCAAGGTGTTGAATCCCGAGCTGCACATCTGCTCACTCGAGCCTTCCGTAAAACTTGAAATCACCCTGACCATCACCAAGGGCCGCGGTTTTGTCCCGGCCGACGAGGAGAGGGATGAGAACACGCCCATCGGCACAATTCCCGTGGACGCCATCTACACCCCTGTGAAGAAGGTCAACTGGACCGTGGAAAACTACCGCGTTGAACAGAAGACCGACTACGAAAAACTCCTCCTTGAGATCGTCACCGACGGTTCCATCAGCCCGGAGGCCGCCCTGCAGGACGCAGCCAACATCCTCATCTATCACTTCAAGCTCTTCACGGACGACAAGAAGATCGCCATCGAATCTGCCGTAGAGACAGACAGCAAGGAGCTTGACGAGGAGTCCCTGAGGATGCGTCACCTTCTCCTTACCAAACTTTCCGATATGGGCCTCTCCGTGAGGGCATTCAACTGCCTCAAGGCTGCCGATATCGACACCTTCGCAGACCTTGTGTCCTACAACCGCAGCGAACTCATGAAGTTCCGCAACTTCGGCCGCAAGTCCCTCAGCGAAATCGACCTCCTGGTAGAGAAGATGAAGCTTTCCTTTGGCATGGATGTCACCAAGTACAATATTGAACCTAAGAAAAAGATCGTTTAACAATGAGACACAATAGAGCAGTCAATCATCTTGGTCGCAAGAGCGGTCACCGCAAGGCAATGCTCGCCAACATGGCATCCTCCCTCATCCTGAAGAAGAGGATTACCACTACCGAGGCCAAGGCCAAGGCCCTCAAGCCTTACGTAGAGCCCCTCATTACCAAGTCCAAAGAAGACACCACCCACTCACGCCGCGTTGTTTTCAGCTATCTGAAGGACAAAGAGGCAACTGCAGAACTCTTCCGCACAGTGGCTCCCAAGGTTGCAGACCGTCCCGGCGGATACCTCCGTATCCTCCACACCGGTTTCCGCAGCGGTGATGCTACAGAGATGGTTCTCGTAGAGCTTGTGGACTTCAATGAGGCCGCACTCGCACCCAAGAAGGAAGTCAAGAAGAGCACCCGCCGCAGCCGTGCAAAGAAGGCCGAAGCACCCGCAGAGGCCCCCGCAGCCGAAGCTCCCGCAGAGCCCGCAGCAGAAGCACCTGCAGCAGAGTAATTCTACGGCACTCCTGTTTAAACGTCCAGCCCCACAAGGTTGGACGTTTTTTGTGTTTTACGGGCATTTTGGTTAACTTTGTTTATTAAAACCACAAACTATGGAAGCCAACGTAGGTCTTTTTAATGAAAGTTTTCCGCCGGTCATGGACGGCGTTGCAGTGTGTGTGCAAAACTACGCATATTGGCTGCAGCAGAAGGTAGGAGGGGTTTCTGTTATAACCCCTAATAAGATAGGGGCCAATTACGGACAGTATCCTTATGAGGTCCTGGACTATCTCTCCGTTCCAGTGCCGTTCCGTCATCCGTACGTGACGGGCATTGCCCAGATAGATCCGCTGTTCAGGGCCAAACTCTCAAGGCGCGAGTTCAAGATAGTTCACGCACATTCGCCGTTCTCCTCCGGACTTATGGCGGCGCAGGTGGCAAAGAGCCAGAACATCCCCCTTGTGGCAACGTTCCACTCCAAGTTCAAGGACGATTTCAAGAAGGTCGTCCCTTCGGACATGCTCGTAGACCAGGCCATCAAGATAGTGATGGAATTCTTCGACAGGGCCGATGAAGTCTGGGTCCCCCAGGCCTCCGTGGAAGAAGTCATCCACGAATACGGCTACAAGGGCCATGTGGAGGTGGTTGATAACGGCAGCGACCTCGTTGCCGATTATCCCGACTCCTATTTCGAGGACTCCCGCCGCGTCCTTGGCATCTCTCCCGACGAGTTTGTCTTCCTCTTCGTGGGCCAGCATATATGGCAGAAGAACACCCGCTTCATCATCGAGGGTCTTGAACGTATCAAGGACCTTCCTTTCAGGATGTTCTTCGTGGGCACAGGCTACGCTGCCGAAGAAATGAAGCAGCTCGTTCACGACAAGGGCCTTGACGACAAGGTGACCTTCACCGGCATGCTCACGGAACGCGAACAGATTACCCGTTACTACGCAGCCGCAGATCTCTTCCTATTCCCCTCCCTCTACGATAACGCCCCGCTTGTGGTGCGCGAAGCCGCAGCCCTGCATACCCCGGCCGTCATGGTGGAAGGCTCCACAGCCGCTACCATCCTCCGCGACGGAGAGAACGGCTTCCTGGTGAAGGACAGCCTGGATGATTTCGAAACCCGCCTGCGCTCCCTCTATGCCGACAGGCCCATGGTCCGCCGCGTTGGCGTCGCCGCTTCCCACAGTATCGTGAGAAGCTGGGAAGACGTGGTGGGAGAAGTCCTTGACAGGTATAACCACATTATAGCCAGAAAATCACAGATAAGACCGCTCAAATAAATAATTTTGATTATATTTGGGGATACAAACTGCAAATTATCAACAACAAAACTATAAGACAATGTCAGCAAAAGGTAAAAACAACACCGTAGCCCTTGTCACAATGTGCTTCATCTTCGCGATGATTTCCTTTGTGACCAACATGGCTGCTCCTTTCGGTGTCATCTGGGGCAATCAGTATGAATGGTCCAGGATGGCCGGTAACCTTATGAATTTCGCAGCATACCTCTTCATGGGTATCCCTGCCGGCAAGATGCTCCTTTCCGTTGGTTATAAGAAAACCACCCTCATCGCTCTTGCAACCGGTTTCATAGGTATCTGCGTCCAGTATCTGTCAAGCTTCAGCTTCCTTGGCGGAGCCGCTATCTATGTTTACCTGCTTGGCGCTTTCATCTGCGGTTTCTGCGTATGTATGCTCAACACCGTGGTGAACCCCATGCTCAACATCCTTGGCGGCGGCGGAAACCGCGGCAACCAGTTCATCCAGATCGGCGGTACCCTGAATTCCCTCACCGGAACCCTCACCCCGCTTCTCGTAGGTATGCTCGTGGGCACCGTTTCTGCAACTACCTCAATGTCTGACGTTACCCCCCTGCTCTTCATCGCAATGGGCGTGTTCGCAATTGCCTTCGTCATCATCCTGGCCGTGAACATCCCCGAACCTGCCAAAGAGCGCAAGACCACAGTCTACGAACACAGCGCATGGAATTTCCGTCACTTCGTGATGGGCGCCGTCGCTATCTTCTTCTATGTGGGTATTGAAATCGGCATCCCTTCACAGGTCAACTTCTATCTTGCCGACGCTTCCGAACGCGGCGCAGGCATCGCCCTTAACGGTGCTGCAATCGGCGGCGCTATCGCAGCAGTTTACTGGCTGCTCATGATGGTCGGCCGTTTCAGCAGCTCCCTCCTTTCCGGAAAGGTTAGCACCCGCACCCAGATGACAGTGGTGAGCAGCGTTGCCATCGCCCTTGTCATAGCCGCTATCTTCACTCCCAAGGCCGTTACCGTCAACATGCCCGGCTACAGCGCCGCCGACGGTTTCGCAATGTTCCAGGTTCCCCTGAGCTGCCTCTTCCTCGTGCTCTGCGGTCTTTGCACTTCCATCATGTGGGGCGCAATCTTCAACCTCGCAGTTGAAGGTCTTGGCAAATACACAGAATCCGCTTCCGGTATCTTCATGATGCTTGTCGTGGGCGGCGGTATCATGCCTTTCATCCAGAACATCATCGCAAAGAGCGCAGGCTACATGACCAGCTACTGGCTCGTCGTCGCAATGCTCTGCTACCTGCTCTACTATGCAGTCATCGGCTCAAAGAATGTTAACAAAGACATCCCCGTAGATTAATTATGGAAAAAGATCTCGTAATTGGTATTGACGTAGGAGGACAGACCTCCAAGTGCGGCATCGTCGACGCCCGCGGCACCGTTCTCGCCCAGACAGTCATCCGCTCCGATGAAACCGACAAGCCCGAAGAATTTGTAGCATCCCTCGCAGAGGCCCTGAATCACATCATTGCCGATGCAAATGCCGAAGGCCGCATCCGCGGTATCGGCGTAGGTGCTCCTAACGGCAACTACTACACCGGAACCATCGAAAGCGCTCCCAATCTGATGTGGGGCCACGATAAGGTTGAACTTGCCAAGATGCTTTCAGTGCAGATGAACGGCATCCCCGTTTCCCTTACCAACGACGCAAATGCTGCAGCCGTGGGTGAAATGACCTACGGTGCAGCAAGGGGTATGAAGAACTTCATCATGATCACCCTCGGAACCGGTGTCGGCTCCGGTATCGTCATCAACGGTGAAGTGGTTTACGGCCACGACGGCTTTGCCGGCGAACTGGGCCACACCTGCGCCGTACGTCATAACGGCCGCGCCTGCGGCTGCGGCAAGACAGGCTGCCTCGAGGCATACTGCTCTGCTACCGGCGTAGCCCGCACAGCCCGTGAATGGCTCGAAATGACAGACGAACCTTCAGAGCTCCGTTCCCTTGACAAGATTACCTCCAAGGACGTATATGACGCCGCAAAAGACGGTGACAAGCTTGCACTCAAGATTTTCGAGTACACAGGCCGTATCCTTGGCGAGAAGCTTGCCGACTTCATCGAGTTCTCCGCCCCCGAGGCCATCGTCCTCTTCGGCGGCCTTGCCCGCAGCAAGGAGTTCCTCACAGAGCCTATCCTCAATGCAATGAACGCCAATGTGCTCCCTCTGTGGAGAAACAAGGTAAAGCTGGTCTACTCCTCACTTAAGGAGTCTGACGCCGCTATCCTTGGCGCATCGGCACTGGCTTGGGAATTATGAGAATAAACCTGTTTACAGCGGTCTCCGCCGTGTGCTGCCTTTTCCAGGCGTGCAGCGGCGGAGGCTCTGTATTGGATCTTTCCGGAATGAGCCTGAAGGAGAAGGCCTCAAGGCTTTTCATCGTCCGTCCGGAGGCTCTCATCCCGGGGTTCACCTGGGAGAATGACCAGGAACTTGTGGAATTAGGCCTCAAGGAGATTTCGGGCTCTATGCGGGAGGTCGCAGAGGAGTATCCCGTTGGCGGGGTCATCCTCTTTGCGCACAATATCAGCGACGAAACGCAGCTCCGGCGCCTTGAAAAGGATATTCACGGGCTCTCCGGGCGTCCGCTCCTGTGCATTGACGAGGAAGGCGGCCGCGTTGCACGCCTTGCGAACAACGACGCATTCGGCCTGCCGCGTTATGAGAGCATGACGGCTCTCGCGAAAGATGGCCCGCGTGCCGTGAAAAAAGCCGCGAAGAGCATCGGCAGATACCTTCACAAATACGGTTTTGACGTGGATTTCGCCCCCGTTGCCGACGTTAACACCAATCCGGAGAACATCGTCATCGGCCCAAGGGCTTTTTCCGATGACCCGGAGACTGCCGGAAAGATGGTGCAGATATACCTGAAAGCTCTTCAGAAGCAGGGCGTCACCGGCTGCCTCAAGCATTTCCCGGGCCATGGAGATACCAAGGCCGACACCCATCTTGGCTATGCCGTGAGCTATAAAACACGCGAGGAACTTCTCTCCTGCGAGATGATTCCCTTCAAGGCCGGGATATCGGCCGGCGCGCGCATGATTATGAGCGCCCATGTCTCCCTTCCCAACGTTACCGGGACGGAAACCCCTTCCACCCTTTCCCCAGACGTACTCCAGGGCATTCTTCGGAAGGACCTTGGCTATGACGGCGTCATCATCACCGATGCACTTGAAATGGGCGCCATCACAAGCGCCTATTCCATAGACGAGGCCTGCATCCTTGCCCTCGAGGCCGGTGCCGATATCCTCCTTTGCGTAAGGAACTACCGCCGCTGCGTCGATGCGATAGTGGCGGCCGTTGAGAGTGGCCGCATTCCGGAATCCCGCATAGACGAGTCCCTGGCGCGAATTTATAGATTACGATAGTGCTTGCTGATTTTGGCGAAGGTCTGTTTTTTACCAGCAGACCTTTACCACAGAAAGTATATTGCGATTAACTACAGGGCAAAAATAAAGGCGAAGGTCTGCAGATAAAAAACAGACCTTCGCCTTTTTAAGTCAGTAGAGAATATTACTGGAGGTTGCCTTCTTCTGCAGCCTTGATCATGTTCTCGTTAGCGGTGATGTAGATTTCAACACGGCGGTTCTGGGCACGGCCTTCGTCGGTGTTGTTGTCTGCTACAGGGAATTCATAGCCGAGGCCCTCGGAGATGAGGCGGTCCTTAGCGATGCCCTTGGTTGCGAGATAAGAAGCAACAGCCTTTGCACGCTTTGCAGATACGCTCTTGTTTGCAGCTTCGCTGCCGACGTTGTCGGTGTGGCCGTAAACGTTGATGTTGGTTTCTTTCATGTCAGCCATGTCCTTTGCGAAGAGGTCGAGCTGAGCCTTAGCTGCGTCTGCGAGGGTGGACTTGTTGAAGTCGAAGAGGATACCGCTGTCGAAGGTAACCTTGATGCCGGGGAGGCCGTTGACGTCGGTAACGGTTTCAACCTGGGCGTTCTCGAGCTCTGCAAGCTGCTTTGCTTTCTTGTCCATCTGGTTTCCGATAACAGCACCGGTGCCGCCACCTACTGCAGTGCCAACTGCTGCGCCGATAGCTGCAGCCTGGCCATTGCCGCCGATAAGATAACCGATACCTGCACCAAGAGCAGCACCTGCGCCGGAGCCGATGAGGGTGCCCTTACCAGTGTTGGAAATACCGCAGCTCACCAGGATGGCGCCGCAAAGAAGAAGAGATGCAAATTTTTTCATAGTACTATAAAATTATTAAGTGTAGTCTATATCCATACAAAAATACGATTCTTTTTTGAAATAATGCACACCCGCGGCATGATTTAAGAAATTTTCAAGAAAAAATTTGCACTTTCAAAAAAATGCCGTATCTTTGCAATCCCGTTCGCGGAAATAGCTCAGTTGGTAGAGCACGACCTTGCCAAGGTCGGGGTCGCGAGTTCGAGTCTCGTTTTCCGCTCCAAAACAAAACGCCAGCCCATGTGGTTGGCGTTTTGTTTTTATCGGTAATTCGGGTCGTCAAGGGGGAAGGTCATGATGAAGCGGCAGCCCTTGCGGTAATCCGGGTCCAGTTCAAGGCTTCCGCCCAGCAGGATGACGTGGCGTTTGGTGAGAGGAAGTCCCACGCCCAAGCCTTCCGACAGGGAATTCGGCTTGTAGAAAGGTGTGAAAATGTGCTTCTGATAGTCCGGCGAAATTCCGGCTCCGGTATCTTCAAATATGAAGCGGACAGAATGATTGTTTGCACTCAAGCGGAGCGAAATGTTTTTGCCGTCTGAGTATTTTGCCGAATTGTACAGAATCTCACGGAGGCTTCGCATGAGGTAAAGATGGTCGGTAACCATGGTAAAAGAATCATCGAGTTCGGACTCGAACTTTACGGAAACTCCCGGGAAATAACGGTTGACATACCCGATACACTCTCTGGCGACTTCGTTGCAGGAAACGTTGTCAAAACTGAGACTCACCATTTCGTCATGATATCCCCGGTCTGAACTGTCGTACAGCATCAAGGACATCCTGCATAGCGTCATCGTGTTGTAGTCTATCACCTGAAGGAGCGACTGTTTCTCTTCGGCAGGCATCGCTTCGCCGCTTTCGCGGAGAAGCTGGGAAAAGCCCATGATTAGATTCAGGGGAGTCCGAATCTGGTGCGTCATGTTGGAGACGAATTCACTCTGGCGGCGTATCGTATCTTCAAGGGTGGAATTGGCCGTTTGGAGTTCCTCGTTGCGCTTTGCCGACTCTTCAATTGCTTTGTTGAGATTCTGGATATGGCTGTGCAGCGTTTCCTGCATGTGGGCAAAGCTGTTCTGCAGATTGCCGACGACGCTGTTTTCGCTGCTTCTGGCTATCACGGTGGAATAGTCTCCGTCGGCAATTCTCTGTGTCTGTTCTTCGAGAAGTTTAACCGGAGCGAAAGCCTTTACCACGGTACGCCGGCAAACGATAAAAATAATGAAAAGACCGGCTAAGATGATAAGGATTGCACGTGTATTAAGACGTCTGTATCCCTGCAGGATGTCACGTTCCGGGCTGATGAGAGCGGCGCTCCAGTTTGTCCCGGGAACGGGCTGATAGCAAATCAGGGAGTGGACGCCTGCAACCTCTGCATGCATCCTGCCGCTATGCCCGGCCGTCATCTCATAACCCAGCGTGAGCTTATCGGAATAGTACCGGCCGTTTGTGAGGTCAAAGATGGTCTTTTTGACAATTTTTGAGGCGTCACGGTGTGCATAGTACCTCCCGTCATGCCCCAGGATAATGAGATATGAATTCGGATAAGGTCTTATGGAAGAAAGGGCCTTTGAGAACTCCGGCAGGGGCATGTCGGCAGAAATTACGCCGATAATCCGGTTCTTCTTGTCATACATGGGGCGGCAGTATGAGACCGTCATCCGTGTGGCCTCATTGTCGTCTGCGGAATGATCTTTCCATACTGCATGTTCCATGAACATGTCCGGACTAGTCGAAATGGAGCAGTCAGAGACAAAACTGCTCATCCGGACAACTCTTTCGGAATAGGCCTGCATTGAGTCTGTGCAGAAATTTTCTTCCGCCATCCTCGCAGTTATATTGGTTGCGTTTTCAACGGACCTGATATATCCTTCGGCCCGGGCGACGACTGCATTGAGGGCTTCTGAGGCGTTGTCCATGGCTGCGGAGTGGAAATGGCTTCTGGACAGCAGGAGGAAAACACCGTTAATCAGGGCAAATACTATAACCGAAACGGCGAACATGTTGAGGCTGATCTTATTCGGAAGTGACCCCTTGATATGTCTTGTAAGCTTATTCATATCAGTCTCAGCCTTTCATGTTTAACATGTCGTTCAGTATCTCCGTCACCCTGTGGCCGTTTCGCTCGATGCTTTCAAGCGCCGCCCTGGTCTCATCATCACTTATGTCTGAGCCGGATTCATTGAGTCTGTCCACACTGTTTTGGATTGCTGCCGTAACATCGGCCATCTGGTGTGTCATGTTGCTGAAGAAAGCGGCCCTTTGCTTCTTGATTTCCTGAGTTCTCGCGTATGTCTGGGCAAGCGCATTCTGGGCGGCATCTTCTTTCTGCGACAAATCCTGCAACTGCTCCATGTGGCGGGAAACGGACTGCAGCATCTTGTTATACTGGGTTTGAAGCCGCCCGACCTCGTCTTGGCGTGACGTCTCAAAACCGGGCAGCCTGTAATTTCCGTTGGAGATGATTTTAGTTACGTACATCAGCCTTCTGAGCGGTCTGAGACTGATTCTTGAGATTACGTAGGCGCCGACGGTAAGAAGGAACAGGCCGGCAAGCGTCATGATGATGGCAAGGCGGAAGCCGGGGTCGAATTCGTCATATAATTCCTTTTCCGGGTAAACTACGGCAATGCTCCATCCAAGGCTGTCCAATTTCCTTTTCGGGTATGCTGACTGCTTGAAAGGCATGTATGCCACGAGGTACCGTGTGGAATCCAGGGTGAGAAACCGTCTTCCGGATTTCCCCTCGACCATTTCCCTGCGCGCTTCCTTGACGGAAGGGTTATCGTTATCCTTCAGTCTGGCCGGACCGTTCATGTAAAGGAGGCGGGTGCTGTCAGGATGAACGATATATGAGCCGTCCCTGTCAATGATGGTTATATAAGAATGTGTAGACGTCCTGTAATTCTGGGCAATATCCGTGAGGATACTCAGAGACATGTCTATTCCCAGAACGCCCAGGACGGAACTGTCCTTGACAATGGGGACATCGTATGAAATCAGCGGCTCCTTTTCGGTTTCCTCGTTCCTGAGCGGCCCCACCCAGGAGGCAACTCCTTCCTCGATGGGTTTCGTATACCAGATCTGTTCCGTAAAGGGTTTGTCAGTGAAGGTGTCGGATGCCAGCAATGTCCGGGATTGCCGGTTTGCGCGGATGCTTCCTCCCTGCGCCCTATGGATGTATGTCATGAAGGGTTTGCCTTGGGACGTGTACTTGTCCGGATTCAGGGCGATGGCGCACCCGCTTATGGATGGATTTGTCTCAAGCACATTCCTGCACAGCCTGTCAAGTTCCCGGGGACTGTCCAGATGCTTCGTTACTTCATCCCGGATAATCGCGGCTGTCTGCTCCACGTTCAGAAGGGTATTGTCAATCCTGTATGCAATGCCGTCAAGGGCCTGGTCTACCTCTCGCCCGACTTCTTCCTTGATGATTGTGCGGGTTCCGATGACCATTCCAACGATTATGGGAATCAGGAGCATGGCAATCGCAAGGACCGTCTGCATGATTATTTTAGCAGATAAGGTCCTTGGTATGAAGTCGCGCGGTTTGGGCATCAGTGTCCAAAGAGGTGGTAACGCATCAAAGATACAAAAAATCTTTTAATTATAAAGGATATACCCCCGCATCGACGAAAGAAATTAGGTCGGCCGGTGATATTCGTATCTGGAGCCCCCGCTTGACACTATAATATTTCTATTTTTTGCTGGGGCCTCTTGATCATTTTTGTAAATATAAGTAAAAATACTACCTTTACATCGACCATTTCTTATATGTATGAAACGAACACTTCCCATTTTCTTTTTATTACTTTGCACATCCATCTATGCCCAGGAGTTCAAGGTGTCTTCTCCCAGTCGTGACAGCGTGACGGTTGTTGACGCGGAGGGGCATAAGAGTGTATCGCTGACATCCCGGCCGTATAGTCCAATTACGGCGGCGTCAAGGACGGATGCAACAACCAAGCGGGATTCGTACCATACCCTTGAGGAGATGGTTCGTGTGCAGAAGGAAAGGGAGGCGGCAGTTGTACAGAGTATCAGGTCAGCCCCGTCTCGGGAGTTGTCTTCGTACTCTCCGGGTTCAATACCTTTTGAAGAGTCGGTAAGTCCTTCGGGCGGGAGGATTTACAGCATACCGATAGCCACAGCCGCCGGCTGGAAGCTGACTCCTTCAATTTCCTTGGTGTACAACAGCCAGGCGGGGAATAACGTTGGAGGATATGGCTGGGGCTTATCAGGTTTGTCTGAGATTACTGTAAGGAACCGTAATCTTTATTATGACGGGACGTCAGTGGCCGGCATATATGACTCGGACGATGCCGTATACAGTTTGGACGGAATGCCTTTGGTGCAATCCGAGATGGGCGTTGCGGATTATGCTTTGTCAACGGCAAGAGGCAGGGTGCTTGTGAGAAAGTATACTACGGCTGCCGGGAAAGTTCGATATTTTTCTGCTTTATATCGTAAGCATTCGGTGAACCCCGTCTAGGGATTCCCGGCAAGAAGTCGTAGTTTTGCAAGTTTGGTCGGAGATTCTCCGACGGAGATGCAAGATTCTCCGATGAAGACCGGAGATTCTACAAGGTGGTCGGAGATTCTCCGA
>JAFTFV010000066.1 GCA_017458265.1 Bacteroidales bacterium
AGACTGTTTTCCTCTCGGATATAAACGGCCAGGACTTCACAGCCCAGTGGAAAAGGAACAACACCTGGCGCAAAACCGGTATCTGGATGACTTCCCTTGGCGGCGCTGCTGTGGTAGGCGGCCTTGGGACCACCTTTGTAGGAGCTATTGCAATGGTATTCGGCGTAGCCATTGGTGCAGGAGCGGCCGCTGTTGTAGCAGGAACTGCCTCGGGCGGGGATGAACAGGCATCTTCAGATGCTGCCAACGAAGCTGCTAACAACGCTGCAGAGGGTATTGCCCCCATCATCAATACCGGCCTTGCCATAACCGGAATCGGTACCGTATCCTTGGCAGTCGGCATTCCGATGATTGTTGTCAACTGCAAAAAGATGAACAAGATTGTGAAGGCATACAACAGTTCCTTCTCCATGGAGAATGCTCCCGAGCTGAGCCTCTCACCCACTTTTGCCTACGAACCCGCTTCAGGGAGCATCGCCCCCGGCATCGGCCTCAAACTCAATTTCTAAATAGTTGTATGAGGGGGCAGAGCCCCCTGTATTAACAAAAAATAGCAGGCGCATTGAAGCCTGCTATTTTTTTGTACTGGGTAGGAGAATCGAACTCCTATTGCGAGATTGAGAATCTCGAGTACTAACCGTTATACGAACCCAGCGATTGGGAATGCAAAGGTAAGCAAAAAATTTGATTCTCCAAATTTATATTTGGCTTTAGCTCTCATTTTTCTTAAATTTGTGAACTTTTTACACCATTTTATTATGACTCTGATCAAATCCATTTCCGGCATCCGCGGAACCATCGGTGGCGCTCCGGGCAATGCACTCACCCCTGTTGACGTAGTAAAGTTCACTGCAGCATACGCCGCAACACTTCCACAGAGAAAACCTGTACCGAATTCAGGAAAGTATAAGATAGTTGTAGGCAAGGATGCCCGTCTGTCGGGTGACATGGTGGAACAGCTGGTTGTAGGAACCCTCGTCGGTTGTGGAATCGATGTGGTAAAATGCGGCTTCGCGTCTACTCCCACCACAGAAATGGCCGTTCTCTTCGCCAATGCAGACGGCGGAATCATCCTCACAGCCAGCCATAATCCCCGCCAGTGGAATGCCCTCAAGCTCCTGAACGACAAGGGCGAATTCCTCACCGCACTGGAAGGACAGGCAGTTCTTGACCTTGCAGAAAAGGAGGATTTCAGTTTTGCCGAAGTAGACGAACTGGGCACCATCGAGGAAGAAGACTTCACGGACAAGCATCTCGATGCAGTCCTCGCCCTGGAGGCCGTCGACGTCGACGCCATCAAGGCTGCGCATTTCACCGTTGTCGTGGACGCAATCAATTCCGTAGGCGGAATCATCATGCCAAGGCTTCTCAAACGCCTGGGAGTAAAATGCATTGAACTCAACTGTAACCCCACCGGGGACTTCGCCCACAACCCTGAACCGCTTCCTGCAAACCTTGTAGACCTTTGCAGCACTGTGGTAAAGGAAAAGGCAGACCTTGGAGTAAGCGTAGACCCAGACGTTGACCGCCTCGCCTTCATCTGCGAGAACGGCGAGCCTTTCGTTGAAGAATACACCCTTGTGAGCGTTGCCGATTACCTCTGCAGCCTTGCTGAAAAAGCCGGCAAGCCCATTGCAACCGTATCCAACCTGTCTTCTACACGCGCCCTCAGGGATGTCACAGAAGTCCACGGCGGCACGTATTACGCAGCTGCTGTAGGTGAAGTAAACGTGACAACACTGATGCACAAGGTCAACGCCCTCATCGGCGGAGAAGGCAATGGAGGCGTTATCTATCCTGCAATCCACTCAGGCCGTGACGCCATGGTAGGAGTAGCGCTGTTCCTGTCCAACCTCGCCCACAAGAAGATGAAAGTGAGCGAACTCAAGAAGACCTACCCCCAGTATTTCATCGCCAAGAATAAAATTCAGCTTGCCGATACCGCCCTCATCGAGAAAATCCTCTCCGAGCTCAAGAAAGTCTATGCAAAGGAGAATATCAACGATATCGACGGCGTGAAGATTATCTTCGAGGCAAAGAAGCAGTGGGTACATCTTCGCAAATCCAATACTGAGCCCATTATCCGCATCTATTCAGAAGCGGCCACCATGGAAGAAGCCGAGGCACTGGGCAACGAAGTCATAGCGGTGGCTAATAAAATCATAGGCAAGTAGTGTTTTCATTCAGGACAACTCCGCTGGAGGACCAGCTGGACAAAGCCTTGCTGTATGGCAGGGTGGGCTGTTTCTGCACCCAAAACTGCTGGGATACCGCATCCGGCAGGTGGATGTACGATATATTCAAGGACAGGGGCAATCTGAAGGTGGTATTCAACCCAAGGGAGGCCGAACTCACCCCTGGGACGAATCACATAGCCTTCGAGGCGGAACAGCTCAGGAACCTCGACGCCATCGTGGTCGAAATACAGGACGTAGGAGTAAGGTATTTCAACTATACCAAGGACGTGATGCAGCTCATGGAAATGATGGCCCTCCTTGGAGAGGAAGCTCCTTCCCTGTACATCGTGGACCACATTAATCCCTCCGGAAGGGTTGTGGAAGGCACTATCCCTTCCGTGACAGGAGAAATGTACGTCCCGAAAGTTGCGAACAGGCACGGCCTAACGCTTGGAGAGCTCGTAAACCTCTATGCCAGTGAGATAGGCGCAAAGTTCCCTATCCACGTTATATCGGCAAGGGCAAGCAGCAGCGTAAGGCAGCTTATGCCATGGACAATAGCTCCGGCTTCTGACATGCCGGGGCTGTTCAGCCCGTACCTTTACAGCGGCGGAGGACTGTGGAACAACACTACTATAACTCCGGGTATCGGCACATCCCGCCCTTACGAGTACATTGGCGCTCCGTTCGTGAAGCCCATCCATCCGCAGGAACTGCCGCAGGCTCCGGGTGCGCTTCTCCGTCCCTGCTCTTTCACTCCCTCTGCAGGCCGATATGCCGGCGAACGCTGTTTCGGCTTCCAGATAATGCTGCTTCCCGGAGAAAACTACCACAGCCTGCTGCACACGCTGCATCTCATGAGGTGGTTCAGGGAGCATTACTCCGCCTTTGAATTCGAGCCGGCATTCTGGGCAAAACTGGCAGACCCGGTCCTTGAACAGTACCTGAAGGAGAATATTTCATTCGATGTAATTCAGGAACACGTAAAGCTGGAAGAGCAAAAATGGATAAGGAAAGCAAAGCGCTACCTGCTTTACGACGACCAGCCATATAGAATGAAATAATATTTGGAAATAAGATAGAATCTTCCTATATTTGCGGTCCCAAATTGTTAACAATTAGTTTTTACGTAAAATGAAGAAAGGAATCCATCCCGAAACCTACCGTCTTGTAGCTTTCAAGGATATGTCAAACGACACTGTCTTCATCACCCGTTCCTGCGCCCCTTCCAAGGAGAACATCACTGTGGAAGGCGTTGAGTACCCGCTGGTGAAGCTTGAGATTTCCAACACTTCCCATCCGTTCTATACGGGCAAGGTGAAGCTTGTGGATACCGCCGGTCGTGTGGATATGTTCTACCAGAGATACAAGAGCCGCAAGAAATAAGTTCTGCAGCTTCAAAGGTGAATATCCGGACTTTTCTAGTGAAAAGCCCGGATATTTTTTATTTCATTTCGGCGTCAAATTTGTGTGACGAATGTAATTAGCACCGTGTTTTCGTCCCAAAACAAGTGTTTTTGTCCCTAAAACAGCATTTTTGCCACATTCATCCGTCCCACATAACATTTCTTTCCTGAGACAGGAAGCACGATGTAATTTTGCATCAAAACTTGAAAGCAATGACAGCATCAATTCCTAGTAAACTCAGGCTTGACAATGCCGCCAACATATATCCAGCATCGATGTCCAAACATTATTCCTCCCTGTATAGGATGAGAATAAGCCTCAAAGAAGACATCGACAAAGAAATCCTCCAATCTGCGCTTGCGACCGTTTCCGAGCGTATCCCCACCTTCCGCTGCACTCTCAAGGCCGGAGCATTCTGGTGGTACCTCAAAAGAGTGGACAGGACTCCAAAGGTAAGAGATGTCAAGCCCCTGAAGAGTTTCAGATTCAGTGACCAGGACGGCCTGCTATACAGGGTAAGCGCCAAAGGAAACCAAATTTTCCTGGATGTTTTCCACGCACTCACGGACGGTTACGGTGCTATCTCATTCCTTCTTACACTTGCAGGAGAGTACATCCACCGCAAATATGGAGTGCTGATAGACTACAACACCCTTGCCCTTGACCCCAAGGACAGCCCCGTATATGCCGAAGTGGAAGACAGTTTCAAGACTGTTTTCACAGGACGCCACGGTACCCTTGAAAAGAATGTCGACGCATACCATATCCACGGAACGGCGCTCCCCTTCGGTGCGGTAAAGGACCTGAGGCTTGTCATGCCTCTCTCCAGGATCCAGGAGGTATGCAAACAGTTCCAATGCTCTGTCACAGACCTCATGACATCAGTGATGCTGTGGGCTCTGCAGCAGGAACACGAACATGACAGTAACCTGAAAAAGCGCTCTGTGCTCAAAGTATCCGTACCGGTGAACCTGAGACCGATTTACAAGAGCCGCACAGTGAGAAATTTCTCTTCCTATGTAAATCTTGGCATGGACGTCAAGGACGGCTATCTCACATTTGAGCAGATTGTGGAGCACATCAAGGAGCAGAAAGCACATGACCTTCAGCTCATGGAACTTGAGCCCAAGATTGCAGCTAACGTAGAACTCGAAGAAATGTTCATCGTACGCTGCCTGCCCCTTGTTTTCAAGCATCCCATCATTGACATCATAAACCTGCTCCATGGAGACCGTTTCTGCTCGCAAACTCTTTCCAACATGGGCAATGTCTGCGTTCCCAAGGCAATGATTCCTTTCATTCAGGACATGGATTTCATGCTGGGACGCCAGAGAGGCAACAGCGGAGCGGCATCCTGCCTTGGATACAACGGCAACCTGTATTTCCATCTTACCAGAAAAATCGCGCGTGACAGCTTCGAATTCGCGTTTTTGCGTCAGCTGTCGGCACTGGAAATTCCCGTATCGGCAACACTTGACAATCTTGCATGATTTTTTGCTATCTTTGTGAAAACCAAAGATAGTGTATGAATCATTCCCCGCGAGAAATATGGATTGACTGGCTGCGGATAGCAGCCTGTTTCCTTGTCATGCTCACTCACAGCACAGAGCCTTTCTATCTTGGCGGTGAAGGCTCGCTGATACTCACTCCGTCAGATGCAGTGTGGGCAGCTGTCATGGACGTGTTTTCAAGGGCGGCCGTAGTGCTGTTTGTAATTGCATCGAGTTATCTTCAGTTCCCGCTTCACTACCCCACCGACGAGTTTTTCAAAAGAAGGGCCTCACGTATCCTGGTGCCGTTTTTGTTCTGGACCACCGTCTATGCTTTAGTCTGGGGAGAACCCGTGCAGAATTTCAAGGACCTCCTGTGGAATTTCAACTATGCGGCCGGGCATCTGTGGTTTGTATACATGCTCATCGGCCTTTATCTAATTATGCCTTTGTTGTCTCCATGGGCAGAAAAAGTTGGGAAAAAGGAGCTTCTGGCATATCTTGGTATCTGGCTGTTTACGACCTTGATTCCCATCATAAGGGTGTGGCTTGGCGGATCGGCACCGGTGGTCTATGGGCCGTCCGGCATTCCGAATCCCGCGAAATACCCCCTATGGGGCGAGGCCAGCTGGAACACGTACGGCCTGTTTTACTACATCAGCGGCTTCATAGGCTATCTTCTTCTCGGGCTTTATTTCAGGCGCTTTGTGGGAGAGCTTTCCTGGAAAAAGACACTGGCAATAGCGGTTCCCGCCTTCGCTGCCGGCTTTGCCATCGGCGTTTTTGGATTTCTCGGAAGGGTCAATGCCGATTGTGGCGGCGTCTTCCCCGTCGAAGGTCCTACCGGCCTTGCTGCAATCTGGGAGACCACCTGGCTCAATGATTCAATCGGCGTGGCGCTTATGGCCATCGGCTGGATACTCGTCCTAAGGAAAATCAATGCAGACGGCGCTTTCTACCGCGGCGTTGTGCTCCCGGTTTCCAACGCCAGCTATGGAATGTATCTCAGCCACATGCTGGTTCTCGGGCTCGTATCGGCATGGCTCAGAAAGACTCTGGGACTTGGGGCCGACGGCGTTCTTGGCATCTGGACCACGCCTGTACAGATAATAATGACCGCAGTCATCAGCTACATACTGGTAGCTTTTGCCTGCGGCCTTATCCGGAAGATTCCCAAAGTGGGGAAATACCTTACTTGATGTCAATCTTCTTGACTGCTTTCTGGATGTCAGTCTTTTCCTTCTTGGGGATAGATACATGCAGAACGCCGTTTTCGACTTTGGCCTCGATCTTTTCGGCCTCGACATCTTCAGGTAGCATCAGCATCTGCTGGAACTTTTCGTAGGAGAATTCCCTGCGGAGATACCTGCCATGATGCTTCTTTTCGTTGTTCTCTGCCTTCTTTTCCATGTTGATGACAAGGTTGTTCTCCTCGTCGACATGTACCTGGAAGTCTTCTTTGGTGAGTCCCGGAGCGGCAAGTTCCACTTCGTATTCTTTTTCGTTTTCTATAACATTGATGGCCGGAGCGGTATAGTTCGTTCTTTCCATCCAGCTGTTGTCGAAGAAATCATTGAAAATGTCAGGCAACCAGCTTTCGTTTTTTCTAATCATAGGTAACATAACAAATGCAATTTAAATCTTCTCCGGCTTCCGGCCCTTACGTGACCTTCCGTCCGGGTTCCTTATCGCGGAACGCCTGTAGTAATTGCAAAGCCGGGGCCAGCTGCGCAAAATGGACATTTTGGCATTTTTCAGTGCCATAATGTCAGTGTGAAAACACTGCGGACAAGTTTTGTGTTTTCCTCCGTTTTTCTTATTTTTGCAGCCAAATCGTATATAATATGAAAAGAATCATCCCTGCGTGCATAGCAGTCCTTGCCATCATCATCAGCAGCTGCAGCAAAGAAGAAAAGCCCGTGTCTCCTGTAATAAAAGCTTACTCCCACTCCCTCATCCAGAATGAGATTGTCACCGTAAGACACGACATAGTACCCGTTTACGACCCGGCCGGTCGCATTTCTTCAGTCTCTTCCACGAGCCACATATATTCCACACAGGAAAATGCATTGAAAGCGAACTCGTCAAGTACCTCGTCATATACCTATAACGAGTTTGACCATACGGCAGTGAGAATAGACCGTTCTGAAGGAGAACTCGATTTCTTTGGCGCGCCCACGGTCGCAAACCTTACTTTTGATGAGAAGTGGAAGCTTACCTCGTCATTTTTTGAGCTGGGAGACCTTAAAAGCACGGAGTCTTACACCTACGAAGAAGACCGTGTAACCAGCTTTGTAAGAGGCGGCACAACCTACGAAACCACCTACACCGTCAAATGGGAAAATGGGGACATCGTGAGCATCGCGGACGATTCCGAAACCATCACCATCTCTTATCTGCCGGATGAGAATCCGTTCAAGAAAGGCATGGATCCTATCCTCTTCGATGTCACTTCAGACAATTACATGTACAGAATGACAGGCAGCCACAGTGCCCACCTCCCCGCTTCATACACTACCACCACCAAGACCAAATCTTTCACCCGCAACTACAATTACAAGAAAGACGCAGACGGCCGTATCATAGAAATCACCTCCCAGGGAGAGGGAGACAGCAGCCGCTACTCAGTGAGTATTCAATATTGACAATTACTTGATTTGAAGTGATTTGATAGATTTTGCGATGTTGATCATATGGTCAGCATTACGGTGACTTTAATGTCACTGCTTGTTTTTCGTATCAATACATATTGTCACCGGCCCGTCATTTACCAGGGCTACTTCCATATCGGCCCCGAATTCTCCCGTGCCCACGGGCCGTCCGAGGGCTGCGGAAAGGGCTGCACAGAACTTATCGTAAAGCGGGATGGCCAGTTCATGCCCGGCAGCACCAATATATGACGGCCGGTTCCCTTTCTTTGTAGAAGCCATTAGGGTAAACTGGCTTACCACCAGAGCATCTCCCCCGACATCCACTACGCTGCGGTTCATAACGCCCGCATCGTCATTGAAAATACGGAGCCCGGCAATCTTCTTAACCAGCCAGTCTATGTCCTCAGGCGTGTCCTCATGGCCGACGCCAAGGAGAATCATAAGTCCCGGCCCTATGGCAGACTTAACCTCACCGCCTATTGTAACGGATGCCGATGTCACTCTTTGGATTACTGCACGCATGTGTCAACTCCTTCTTCCTGGCCTCTTTGAACCGCCTCCAGATAAAACTCTTTCCGCTGCTCCTGCGTCACCGGATACCGCGTAAGCCTTGAACTCTCCTTCAGACCGTCGTCCAGATTGCATACAAAGAGGTCATCTACATCGGCAAGATAAAGCCGGTTGTAACGTATGTCCAGATACTTCTGCAGGGACATGGTGTAGTCCATCGCTTTCTGCGCCTCAGACTCACAGAGATTCTCACGGGAGAAAATGAAGAGGCCCATCTTGTCATAATGACCGTAAAAACCGTTCCCAATCTTGGACACCTTGCTTTCGATGATTCTCCGAAGAGGCAGTGCCATGGACCAGTATGACAATTCCCTCACTCCGATATACTTACCTTCGCTCAGGCCATAGCCGTATCCGTATTCAAGAATCCGGTCTATCTCTTCGTCATGACCGGAAGGAGTAATCCCGGCCACATCTTTCAGCAGCTCCAGGTGCGCGTTCTTGCTCTCCTCCATGGCCCGCGTAACCTCTATGCCGATAGAATGCCCGTCCGTGCTCTGCAAATCCGGGCGGTCACGGTTCACAAGGCAGTCAAACTCGCTTCCCAGCAGCGCCGAAAGCGATATCTGAGCATACTGCTCGAAGAAACATGTGCCGAATTTACGGGTTGCCATAGCTTTGGGCTGATTACAGATACTCTTCCAAAAATTCCGATGCATCCGCCACGCAGTCGGGGCAGTCACGCAGCGGTTTCCCTGTGCCGATGCCCTTGAGCAGGCAGCAGCGCGTTGCGCCGTTGCGCTCTTGGAACTTCTCCATGATGTCCTTCATGCGGGCGCGGGAGAGGTTTCTGTCTTTTGTCGCCAGGCCGACAATCATTCCTGCGCCCACAAGGGCCCCGCAGGTACCTTCCATGTTGCCCATGCCTGTACCGTATGCCCCGGCAATGTCCAGGGCCGTCTTCTCATCCAGCCCCACCAGGTCGCAATAAGTGCAAACCACACTCTGCGCGCAGTTATGCGTGTTGCAGCGCTTCTTCTCTGCTGCTATATGCTTACGGGTTTCCATCACTCTGTTTGCTCGTGCCATCTGACGCCTCCGGAACAGTACATATTCCTTCCGCATCATTGCTTTACAAAGATATGAAAAAATAAGACATATAACAATGTATTGCGTCAGAGACCGGGCGCAAAGTTAAAGAAAATGTGTAACTTTAAGGCCATTTTAGTTACGGATTAAGAATGAAATCTCTCGTTATCATCGACGCATGTGTGCGTCAGTCTGATTCCCGTACACTCAGAATTGCTGAGCCGATTATCGATGCTCTGTCTAAACGGTACAAAGTCACCCGATATGACCTGCCTGAAATGGATATCGTCCCGCTCAATCCCGGTCTTTTTAAGGAGCGTGGTCTTGGCGAAATCCCTGTCTGGGCCCGCGAGGCAGCATCGGCCATTGCCAAGGCCGACCGGATTCTCATTGCAGCACCTTTCTGGGACATGAGTTTTCCGGCGGTTCTAAAGTGCTTTTTCGAGCAGGTATCGCTCTTCGACATTACATTTACGGATAACGGCAAAACCTGCGTAGGTCTCTGCAAGGCCCCCAAGGTTCTCTATATCACCACGCGTGGAATGGATATCCCTACAGAAAGCATTCTGGATCAAGGTTCTCCGTACCTGAAAGCCCTGAGCGCGCTGTGGAATCTGGGAGAAATGACCGTTCTGGATGTGCACAACACCGATTACATGTCAGAGGAAGAACTGAATCTGGAAATCAATTCCACGATAGAGGAGGGCCTTGAACTGGCAAAAGCGTGGTAATCGTGAAGAGCAGTAATAATAGTCATTTCAGTAGCCATCCAAACCGTGAGGGTAAGGAAGAGGGTGTAATAGGTTGCTATAACTGCGCTTTCCTCCCCGCGTCTGTCATAAGCCCCTGCTGCTCAAGTTCCGCGCAACGCGCACGGTTGAGCTGGGTCCAGTGACTGCCTTTTCGGCGAGGAGAAATCCTCTGCGCAAGGCGCCCGTCCGGCATTTTCTTCAGTGTGGAGTCAATCCAGCCAAAGCACAGGCATTCCTCAACAATTTCCAGGTATGGAATGGAACCCGGTTTTGGCATTTTACTGCGACTGCACGCCACCCACGCATGGCTTGCCGATGCATGATTAGCCTCCAGCCACTCCCGAAGCTGTCCCCTACGCGAAAAATCCAGGAAAGGCTCAACTACCATTGTGGAATCAGTTTGATTGCATTGATGATCCTTCCGCACTGGATGCCCTCACGCCTGGCGGAAAAGAACTCTCCCGTGGTGAATGTGTCTATGCCGACAAGCTGGATGTTCTCTTTGTGGATCCCGGCCTGTTCCAGGAGCCACTGATTGGCTTTCCAAAGGTCTATATGGTGCCCGCCGGACATGGGCGTCCCGTCCCCTGCCCCATGAAAACTCCAGATTTCACCGATGGGGAAGCCGGCATTCTTGAAATATTCGGCCACCTCTTCCCCCACCTGGAAACTCTCCGGGCCGATACCGGGCCCCAGAGCGGCTCGCATATCGGCAGGATTACATCCAAAGCGTTGACTCATCAGGCCGATAGCCTTCTGGCTTATGTGCAGCACCGTTCCCTTCCATCCGGCATGGACGGCGGCCACAACGCGCTTGAGGGGGTCGTAAAGCAGCACGGGGATACAGTCTGCAGTGCGTACGCCTACGGCTACTCCCGGAAGGTTAGTCACAAAGGCATCGAAGCCTTCCAAATCTTCACGGGTCATATCCGGCCGATTCACTACGGCCACCTTGCAGTCATGCACCTGATGGCCTTGAATCACCGGATATGGAAGATTGGCGTCACGCTGCGTAGAAAAGGCTTCTACACCTGCTCCCAAGTCATATTTAAGCAGCCCGTCAAACATACGTACCAATTTACGCATTTTTTGTATTATCACAAAAAGCAATGGTACCTTTTACCAAAAGAGTAACTGCAGCAGCATACAGCGCAACGGAAATGACAATCTCAATCATGGTTCAAATCGTTTTGTTGCCGCAAAACTAATTCAAGCTTGCGCCAAACCGCTGCTCATGCTACAAGAATTTCGCAATTTACCCTGGACATCAGGAACACGAACAGGGTAAAAACAATGCAGGCTATTATGGATTCGACGACAAAAACCATATTTTACCGTTTTGACTTGTCCTCTTCCACTATCAGCGTAATTTTACTTCAGTTAGTTCACCGGTGGTGGAATCAATGATAAAACCCCTCACTGTCACATCAGAAGGGATAAGAGGATGGCTGGTAATAGCGGCGACAGTACTCTTGACCGACTTTTCCGTATCATGGAAGCCTTCCAGCCAGGCATCCAGGTCCACATCGGAACGCTCCAGAACACCAGCCGGGATTCCGCGCTTAAGCATTTCTTTTTTGAAATGGCCGAAACTCATATGGCAGGCACCGCAGGTTGTGTGCGCCACCACCATGATCTCCGTTACGCCAAGCTCATAGACGGCCACAATGAGGCTCCGCATGGCCGAATCCCACGGCGATGGGATTACAGCCCCTGCATTCTTGATAATCTTGGCATCTCCGTTCTTGAGACCCAAGGCATCCTGAAGCAGGATGGAAAGCCGTGTATCCATGCAGCTTAGCACGGCCAATTTCTTGTCCGGAAACTTGTCGGTAATATGCCTTTCGTAGCCCTTTGAGGCAACGTATTCGCGGTTGAACGCGAGAATTTTGTCGATGTTATTATCCATTACAGCTTTACAAAGATATATGTTCGATATGTTGGGAAGGCGTTTTACCATTTGAGGCAGCCAAGGGGGATGATTTTCACGCCGTCTTGACCGGAACTTTTGCGGCAAATCAATCGGTATTTTTGTGGTAAAACAAGCGGAATTTTTGCGCCAGACCGCAGCAGGCCATGTACTGCTCGCTGGAAGTAGCAAAGATTTCTTTCATACGAGATTGTCCTTAAGGATGCCGTCAAGTTCCGCAACGCATTATTAAGTGCAGAAAAGTGTTAATAATTCACGTTTTTCTGCGGTTGATTGCAAAGATAGCGTCTGTTTTCGAGTTGTGCAAATAGTTAGCACGCGTGCAATTTTAAACAGACACGAGGCCACTCTTTACTGCGTAGGCAACGCACTCTACTATGCTGTCCAGACCGAATTTCCCTTTTATGCGTTCTTTGTAGCTGTCCACGGTGTTGATGGTTATTTCCAGGGCAGATGCAATCTGTGAATTTGAGTAGCCGGATGTGGTGAGTTGGAGCACTTCCAACTCGCGTGGCGTCAGTCCCTGCGGTTTACGGGCAAGCAGATTTTCACGTCCGCCAAATAGGCGGGTAATCCGGTCTGCATCGATGGTTTCGCCAAAGAAGAGGCTTTTGCCATCGGCGACATCGGCAATAGCTTCCACGATAGACTTCGGCACGGAATCCTTGGCCAGATAGGCCGATGCCCCGGAAGAAATGGCTTTGAGGATATAGGCCGGAGTCTTGTAATGCGACAAAACCAGAGTCTTAACGGAAGGAAATGCCTCGCGTAGGATGCCCAGCAGCGTAAGGCCGTCGGTCTCGGACTCCAGGGAGATGTCCACCACGGCAACGTCAGTTTCCGGATGGGCGTTGAGAAAGGCTACGGCAGCACCGGGAGTGGCAACAGATTCAATGGATGCGAACTCGCCATCGGACTGCAATGCCAACCCCAGTCCCATTACGAAAACGGCAGAATCTTCCACGAGAAGAACATGAATCATAGGTCAATTGTTATTTGAAGGCCTCCTTCGGGCCGATTTTTCATTTCCATCCCGGCGCTGAGCTTATCCAGCAGTTCGCGTGCAATCACAAGGCCTAGGCCATGGCCCCACTCGGGGGCTTCTTCCCGAAGGCCGGGGCCATTGTCGATGATGACAATCCGTCGCGCATGGAGAAGATCCTTCGTCGCTTCGCTCCTCAGGATGACAGGAGCCCCCGGGATGTCAGAATGCTGCGAGGCCTTTACGGCATTGTCCAAAAGGTTCCGAAGGACGGTAAGCAGCATGTTCCGGTCGGTGCGTACAATCAAGTTTTCGGGAATATCAACTGTGATAACATCTTGGCCACGGACGCTTTCCACAGCATCCTCGGCAAGGCCCAGGAGATTCACCTCACGCATAACTGGCTTCAGCATGCCCCTCTGACTGAGTGACCACAGCAGGAGGTTCTCCAGCAGGGAGGAGGCGTTTTCGGCCGACCCGGACAACTCAGCAAGGCCTGCCTTCAACTGCTCCCCAGAGAGGCTGTCAACCTTCTCCAAGAGTTCCCGTGTCAAGATGTAATTTCCGGTAACAGGCCCCCTGAGATCATGGGATATAATGGAGAAAAGGCGGTTTCTCATATCCAGTTCATTCACAAGGAGCCTACGCTCGCGTAGTTTCATCACCGTATAGACGATGGCGGAAAGCAGCAGGAGATATCCCAGCAAGAAGGGCCAGCGGAGCCATATAGGCGGAGGTACGCGGAGCAGCTGTAAAACAGACTCGCCTTGATTCCACCTACCGAAAATATCCGAGCTTTGCTCCTCAAGGGAATATCGCCCCGGGCGGATATTCTCCGGCAGGCCGATAAAGCGTCCGTCATTCCAGTCTCCACCATTAATGCGATACCTATGGCGGATAAGACCCTCCAGCGCCAGATTCCCTGCGGCCTTGATGGCGAGCAGGCTGTCCGGATGGAACACTACGGCGCCGCTCCCTCCTCCGAAGGACAGTGAACCGTCCCTGAGGGTGCAGGAAACGTGTTCTCCGTAGATATCGGAGGGGAATCCCAACTCCTTGGGAACGCGGCCGACGCTGCCGTCAGTGTCTATGAAATATAGTCCGTCTTCAGTTCCAGCCCATAGCCTGCCTGCGGAATCAGCCTCCACCGACTGCACCAGCATGCCATCCAGGTATTGCTTGCCGGAGGGACTCCACAGCCCCCCACTGGTTGAGGCCCAGACTGTGCCGTCTGGGGTTAGACAGAGGTCCGTGACATAATCGTCCGGAATATCCGAATTGCCCTTATAGTACTTTGTCACAAGGCCGGTCTCCGAATCAATGATATTCAGCCCGGCCTCCGTGGTGGCATAGACCAGATTGCCGTTTAGGTCTTCGATGAGCCGGCTTCCCAGCCTGGAACTCAGGTAGATGTTTGAATCCACCTGTGCCGATGGATAGCGGAACGGGCTCAGCCAGCGGGGAGGCAGGCTCCGGCGGGCTTTACGGTCCCATTCGTTGAGGCCCACGCCTTCCCACGTAACCACCCAGAACCGGCCGTGACTGTCTTCCAGGAAATCGGACACCCAGTTGGCCCCGTCCAGGTGCCGGGCTTCCCGCTGCGCCTCCGGGAGGGGTCCTCTCAGGCGGTCCTTACGCATCTTCCCGTCCTTCCAAACTTCCCAGCCGGTGTTGTCCCAAAGGCCCACGTAAACGGCTCCGGCACTGTCTTCGTACAAGGTCGACACCCTGTCTTCGGCCGTCCCTATCCACATTTTCCCTGTGTGATCCTCCAGCAAGGCCGTGACGTTGGCCGAAGAAATAGTCCGCACATGCTGAAACGCCGGACAAATGACTGAAAGGCCGTTGTAGCCTCCTGCCCAGATATTGCCCTGGCGGTCTTCAAACAGGCAGTAGAGTTCTGTGGACGGTGTTTTATAGACAGGTGTATCTTCCGGCTTTTCCAGATTCACCTGCCCGATGCCATACGAGCCAGCGGCCCAGAGGCGGCCTTTGCTGTCTGCAAGGAGCCGGGCATGGGCTATTGGAAGGCGGCCGTGCAAAACGACTGCTCTGTCTTCATAAGTATACAAAAGAGATGTGTGGTCGTCAAAGGCATAGAGTTTACCTCCGACCTCTGCGAAACTTCCGGCGCAGAATCCGCCATTGCCGAATGGATGCACGACCTTCGGTCTGAGTCTGTCTTCTACGTACTGAAAACGGACAATCCGGCCCGCAAGCCAAAGTTTTCCGTCCCGAGCCTCGAATAACTGATAATAGGGGTAATATCCTTCCGAGTCCCGCTTGTCGTACCAGCATCGGGCCTCCTCCCTGATGCCATCCTTGTAAGAGAGTTTCAGCAGCAGGGTGTCGCCTACGGTAGCCCAGACATAGCCCTCTGAATCTGTCAAAAGTGCCCGAATATTGCCCTCCACCTTGTCATCTCTCACCCTGAGCCCCTTCGCCGTACCAATCCAGAGCCTGCCGCCATGATCCACTGCCAGGGCATTCACCCTGCCATATTCCTTCCAAGATTTGAATTGTACTCCGTCAAAACTTGCCAATCCGTTACGTGTGCCCACCCAAAGTACACCGTCGGCATCTTGCGTGATGGCATAGACCGTATTGGAAGGCAACCCGTCGGCCGAACTGTAGTTGACAAGACGGGGTTCCTGCGCCCATAATGTGCAGAAGAGAAGGAGCAAGGGTATGACGGCAAATCGGCGCATCTCACCCGCAAAGGTATCAATTCCTTTCGGAATATCCTTATAAATCAGCGTCTTGTGGCGGATTCCGCCACAAGGGAGTCTTTCGGCCCGGCTATCTTTGCAAAAAACACATACGCGTATGAAAAAGATGATCCTGGCCGTACTGGCTCTTTCAGCAGTACTTGTATCTTCCTGCAACAAAGACGGTGAAGGCGGATCCAATGCCTCCGTCAAATTCCGCAAAGCAAACATTTCAGGAGCTCGAATGCTGGCTCTTGCCTCCGGTACCGGTGCCGCTACCAAGGCCGAAGGCGACATTACCGTCGGCCCCAAAGCCCTTTACACCGTGTCTGAAGACGGCACTATGGTTGAAGTTAGCTATAATGTAGATGTGGAGGGGGCCGACGGTGAAGTGGCCGAAAGCATACGGGCCAACCTCATCATTTCTCCCGGTTTCGTGTTCCCGGTTGGAGACGGATGGCTGTGGCTGGCAAACTGCCATTATGATATAAAGGGTGGTTGGGCAAATCATGAGCAGTTGTCCCTGTCAAAGTCTGTGAGCAACGCGCTCAGTAAGATTATCAATGAATTCAGCGCCAAGTACCATGACCGCCACGGCGCCCATTACCTCATCCGCAAGAGCGACGGCGCCCTGTTCGAGTGGACGCTGGAAGCCGGCGCTCCGGACGGCATGGACGACGGCTTCAAGCAGCCCACCTTCCTTAACGGCTGGTTCCACCAGCTGGGAAAGGACCTGTTTGTGAGGACCTGCGGCTGGAATTATGAAGGCATTAACGGAGGGCTTCCGTCACTGATCCGTCTGCAGGACAATGGCAACTCGCTGGATGCCGTCAACGTGCTGGGGGACAATATCTCCTGCTGGAAACTCTATCCTGCAGGAGGCACCTGTCTGGGCGGGACTTTCGGCTATCCAGGCGCCAATGGCGGAATGCAGGGAATAATCGCACCTCCTTCCTATGAACCGGTTCTTCTTCAGGTGGAAGGGAGCAAAGAGTCTTTCCTCCTTTCCGTAGGCGGAAAGCTGTATTATGCAAACACCTATCAGAAGGAAATCCAGGAGGGTGATGGTAAAGATAACTGGAACAGAACCGAAGACTGCACCGACATATACAACCTCACCGTCTCCGGAAGTTCAGTATCCCTGGGAAACCTCATCTGCACATTTAACGAGAGAATGGACCCGGGACAGGTTTTTATCTCCACGACAGAAAAACTCAGCTGGTGGAGCGGCAATGAATATGACGGGGCTGTGATCCATACCTTCGACCCCAAAGCCGGGTCCGTCACCTCCCGCTCCCTCCCGGAGCACTATCCGAGTAACGAAGGTGAATATGTGGACGGCGTGGCATACGTGGCCGATGGAACGTCCGGCTACTGGGAATGCGACCTTTCCAAGGATGCGGCTGAATATGTAACGCTGGATTGGAGCAGCTCGGCCGAGTACCAGGGCAAAATCGTCCCCGGGACCCTTCGGCTGGTTCGTTTCGAAGCTGCGTCCCTCACCCTTCAGTTCGTCGCCTATATGGCCAATGGAACGGAATTGACTTTCTATACGGCGGTGACAGGCTCTGACAAGGGCGTCATCAAGACCTCCGTCGGCAGCAATAATGCAGGCATGGTGGTCACTACTATGGTAAGGCTGAACTAAAACGATAAGTAACGGTTTCTATTTACATGGGCAGTCCTTCTTATAATACTATCGCAATTTAAGACAGGTGCCTAAGTTAAAAAGTAGTAACTTATCACCATGAAGAAAAGCAGAAAGATATTCTTTCGGGCAAAATTCGGGCAAATAGGATATAAGAAAAGAGCTAAAACTCTGATTTTCAGAATTTTAGCTCTTTTCAGAAGTGACTCCTACAGGACTCAAACCTGTAACCTTTTGATCCGTAGTCAAATGCTCTATTCAATTGAGCTAAGGAGCCGTTTGGAGGGCCTTAGGCCGCTCGCTTATTTTTCAGCAACGTAGACCTTCTCTCTGATGCGGGCCTTCTTGCCGGTGAGGTCACGGAGGTAGAAGATGCGTGCGCGACGGACCTTACCATACTTGTTAACCTCAATGCTGTCAATGAACGGTGACTGATAAGGGAAGATTCTTTCAACACCCACGCCGCTGGCGATTTTGCGTACTGTGAAAGTACGGGTGAAGGGATCCATACCCTTTATCTGAATAACTACTCCACGGAACTTCTGGAGTCTCTCTTTATCACCTTCCTTAATTCTATAGGTAACGGTGACAGTGTCACCGGCCTTGAAATCCGGGTAGGAGGCTGCTTTCTCATTATTGAAAGCCTGCTCTGCAAGTTTAATCAAATCCATAATTCTAATACTCTAAATGCAACTTTGCGGTTTGGCTCCTGACAAGAGGTTGCTTGTTTTGGGACTGCAAAGGTACAAACTTTTCCCAAAGTTCCAAAACTTTTTAGAAAATATTTTTCACTTTATCGAAGGTATTCTTGTCTTCCCGTGTGAGATCCGGTTTAAAGGACGAACTGAAACGCATCCTTTCAAAGGTCTCGCGCTCTTCCCTTGAGAGTTTGTGAGGGACCCAGACCTGGAATTTCACGTACATGTCTCCTGTGCCGCGACCATATCCCTGAACACTCGGGAGGCCCTTGCCGCGCAGTTTGACGACGGTTCCGGACTGTGTTCCGGGTTCCACCTTTACCTTATAGCTGCCGTCAAGGCATGGAACGGACACTTCCGTGCCGAGGAGCGCATCCATGACGGAAATGGTGGTAGTGTAGAAGAGGTTGTTGCCGTCTCTCTGGATCTGGGGATGAGGCTGCTGGGCAATGACTACGAGCAGGTCTCCGCTCACGCCTCCATGGGCTGCGGCATGGCCTTCTCCGCGTACGGTTATCTGCATTCCGTCCTCCACGCCTGCCGGGATATGAACCCTCACTGTTTCCCTGCGGCGTTCGAGTCCGGTTCCGTTGCACCTGCGGCAGGGATTGGTAATGATGGTTCCGGTACCCTGGCACTGAGGGCAGGTACTGATAGTATATCCCATGCCGAAGAGCGACCTTGCCTGCTGCCTTACGCGGCCCTGACCGTTACAGGTGGGACAAGTCTTGATGTCAGAACTGTTCTTGGTTCCCTTGCCGCCGCAGTCCGGACATGGACGCGCCCTCTCTATGGACACATCCTTGTCACAGCCCGTTGCAATCTCTTCAAGGGTGAGTTTGACGCTGGTACGAATATCACGCCCGCGAGCAACCCTGGTACCGGATTCCGAAGAGGAACCACCGCCAAAGCCGCTGAAACCGCCTCCGAAATCGAAGCCGAATCCACCGCCGAATATGTTACGCAGGAAGTCGTTGATATCCATTCCGCCGAAGTCGAAGCCGCCGGCTCCGCCACCGCCCATCTGTTCCGCAGCAAAACCGAACTGGTCGTATTTGGCGCGTTTATCCGGGTCTGAAAGGACGGAATAGGCCTCGGCCGCCTCCTTGAAGTTATCCTCTGCGGTCTTCTTTTCGGCGTCAGTGCCGTTTACCCAACGGTCCGGATGCCATTTGAGGGCAAGTTTGCGGTATGCCGACTTGATCTCGTCTGCAGACGCCTTCTTGTCCACTCCAAGAACCTCGTAGTAATCTCTCTTTGTTGCCATAATTTATGCTCCTACAACAACTTTTGCATAGCGGAGAACCTTGCCTGCAAGGGTATAGCCTGTCTGGACAACGTCGATAACCTTCCCCTTGAGCTCCTCAGAAGGAGCGGGGAAGGTAGTAACCGCCTCATGAAGTTCGGTATCGAAGTCCTTGCCTTTGGCATCAATCCTCTCAAGGCCTTTGCCCTTCAGGTAATTCGTGAGCTTTGTAAAGATCATCTCCGTACCCTCCTTTGCAGCGGCGCTGTCTGAACTCTTTTCAAGTGCGCCAAGGGCAATTTCGCAGTCATCAAGGATGGGAAGCAAACCTTTGATGGTATCTGCCGATGCGCTGCTCACAAGAGCCAGCTTTTCCTCTGCCGTGCGGCGACGGAAAGTATCGAATTCTGCCATCAGGCGAAGGTAATCGTTCTTGGAGGCATCTGCCTTTCCTTCGGCCTCCTTGACTTTCTTTTCGGCCTCTTCAGAAGCGGCCTTGGCCTCTTCCAACTGCTCGTTCAGCCCCTCGATACGGGCTTCAAGTGCTGCCAGGTGCTTGCTGTCATGCACCCCTTCTTTTATCTTTTTCTCTGCCATAATCAGTAAAATTCGCTGCAAATATAGCAAATTATCTGCCAAGGGGCGCAAACTGCCATTCTGTCAGTCTGCGGGCCATCAGGTATCGGGTCCAGAAGGTCCCATTTCCTCCCTGACAGTTTTCCCTGCATGAACAGCTCCGTGAGGCGGTTTTCATAGCTGATTTGTTTTCTTGGAGTCATAGAGCCTACAAAATCTGCTGCGTCCTTGTCTCCCTTGAGGGCGTTGCAGTGCGGACAGGAGCATACCAGATTGTCATACTCCTTTGCCCCGCCTTTGCTGCGAGGGACGATGTGGTCTATTTCCATGGTTTCAACGGTAAGGGGACGGCCGCAGTAGATACATGCGCCGGCGGCATCCTTCAGAAGCCGCTCCCGGTAATTGTTTTGACGTTTCATAAGCATTGCTCTTAAAGTTTTATGCAAAAGTAGGCCGTGAACTTACAATCACCAATTTTTGGCAAGCCTTGCCAAAATTTGCTTTTTACCGGAAAAATTCCTTGTCTTCCAAAAAATAAACTGTAACTTTATGCACCAAAACTAAAACTGATAATGAGAATCGTAGAATGCGTCCCGAACTTCAGTGAAGGCAGGGACAGAAAGATTATCGATGCAATAGTAGACGCTATCAAAAGCGTAGAGGGGATCAAGGTCCTTGACGTAGACCCCGGAGAGGCCACAAACCGCACCGTTGTCACATTCGTCGGAGAGCCCCAGCCCGTTCAGGAAGCCGCCGTCAGAGGCGCCGCCAAGGCCAAGGAACTCATTGACATGAGACAGCACCACGGCGCTCACCCAAGAAGCGGCGCCACGGACGTGCTGCCGTTCATTCCCGTAGCCGGCATAACCCTTGAAGAATGCGCCAGAATGGCAACAGACACAGCAGAACGTCTCTGGAAAGAACTCGGCATACCCTGCTACCTGTACGAAGCAGCCGCAAGGACTCCTGAAAGAAAGAATCTCGCCGTGTGCCGCGAGGGCGAATATGAAGCCCTTCCGAACAAAATGTCGACACCCGGAAAACAGCCTGACTTCGGCGCCGGAGAATTCACTGAAGATATAGCAAAATGCGGCGCCACCAACGTGGGGGCCAGGAATTTCCTGGTTGCCGTGAACTTCAACCTCAACACCACCTCCACCAGAAGGGCCATGGCCGTGGCCTTCGACGTCAGGGAAAAGGGCCGCAAGGCCCGCGAAGGCGGCTCCCTCACAGGCAAGCTCCTCAAGGACGAAAACGGCAACCAGCTCTGGATTCCCGGCACCCTCAAGGGCTGCAAGGCTATCGGCTGGTATATTGACGAATACGGCATCGCCCAGGTGTCCATGAACATCACTGACATCGACGCCACTCCCCTTCACGTCGCGTATGAAGAGGTATCGGCAAAAGCTGCAGCAAGGGGCCTCAGGGTAACGGGCGCAGAAATCGTAGGCCTCGTGCCCAAGAAAGTCCTCATCGAAGCGGGCCGATATTACCTTGAAAAACAGCAGCGTTCCCTTGGAATCAGCGAAGAGGAGATAGTGAAAATCGCCGTCAAGAGCATGTCCCTGGACGACCTTAAGCCCTTCAAACCAGAAGAAAAGGTCATCGAATACCTTATAAAGGACGATGTGAAACCCCTCGCCGGCCTCACCCTCGAAGGCTTTGTACGCGAGACCGCATCGGAATCTGCGGCTCCCGGCGGAGGCAGCGTATCGGCAGCGATGGGCGCCTTTGGTGCAGCCCTTGCCACCATGGTAGCGAACCTGTCGGCCCACAAGAGAGGCTGGGACAGCCGCTGGAAGGAGTTCTCAGACGTTGCCGAAAAGGGGCAGGCAGTACTGGACGAACTCATCGGCCTTGTGGATGAAGACACAGCCGCCTTCGACAGGATAATGGACGCTCTGGGCATGCCAAAGGCCACCGATGCCGAAAAGGCCTCCCGTGCAAAAGCCCTCGAAGACGCCACCCTCTATGCTGCTGAAGTGCCCCTGAAGACGATGGAAGCCTCCCTGAAGGCCCTCCCTCTAGCCCTTGAAATGGCACAGAAGGGGAATCCTGCATCGGCCTCCGACGCCGGTGTTGCAGCCCTCGCCGCGGTTGCCGCAGTGAAAGGCGCACGCCTCAACGTGCGCATCAATTCCGCCTCCCTTGCCGACAAAACCGCCGCCGCTCCACTTCTGAAGCGTGCCGATGAAATCGTCGCAGAGGCTGAGGCCCTCGAAAAAGAGGTCTTGGAAGCGGTTGAAAAGAACATTGCAATATAGAAATATGACTTTCAAAGAAGAAATCCTGCAGGGAATCCCTGCAACACTGCCTCCGGTAAAGGTATATGACGATGAGATAAACCATGCCCCAAGGCGCAAGG
>JAFTFV010000008.1 GCA_017458265.1 Bacteroidales bacterium
ATGTGAAATCATCTTCGTAATCACGAAGGAATGCTTCGTATGAGCCCTTTTTTTCGATGATACGAAGCGGATCCAATTCTCCCATTTCATCGAACTCTTTGAGATGAGGGATACGCCCAAGTTTGTATTTAAGTGACTGATATTCTTTTTTAAGCAGGCGAATTTGATTGAGGTCTGCAGCATCAATGGACTTATAAATCCGATCACGTGCTATTTCGTCAAAATATATTGTGGAGGCTCCTTTGATAATGTTATTGCCTTCCATCAACGATCGGCGTATATTATCTTTATTACCAGTTCTGTCTCCAGAAAGTGCAATTGGAATCATGTAGTTGGTCTGGTAATTACCAATGAAGTCAAGAACGATAACAAACTCTTTTCCTTCTGCTTTGCGAAGACCACGACCAAGCTGCTGAACAAAAATAATCGGAGACTCAGTGGGACGCAGCAGTATAACCTGATTGATTTCTGGGACATCTACGCCCTCATTGAATATATCCACAGTAAAGATATAATCAAGCTTATCCTTCCTATTATCTGAAACAAGGCGCTCGATAGCATTCAATCGCTGCTCTTGAGAATCATCTCCCGACAACATAACTGTATGATAACGTCCCGTTTCATTGAATTTCTGACTCAGTTCTTGTGCCTCATCCTTTCTGCTACAGAACACCAATCCCTTTACCCTGTTTCCACTGTATCCATAATACTCCGCACGGTCAAGTATATACTTTACCCTACGGTCAGAAGTCAAATGCCGGAACCTACGAAGATCGTCATTATCCTCGCCATCTATCTCAAGATCGGTTATACCAAAATAGTGGAAAGGACATAACATCTCATTCTCAAGCGCTTGCTGAAGTCTGACTTCACAAGCTATATTGTGATCGAAGAGCTGGAAAACATCAAAACTGTCAGTTCTTTCCGGAGATGCTGACATTCCAAGAAGAAGCTCCGGATGGAAATAATTGATAATCTTTTGATAACTCTCAGCACCACTCCGATGACATTCATCTAAAACAATCACGGAAAACTCTCTCGGAGAAAACTGTTCCCGAATGCTCTCCTTGGCCATCATGTTCATCGTGGAGAATAGAAAGGCAGAGTTTCGGGCCTTGGAGATGTCGTTGTGAGTGCCACTCAACAGCTCCATCGGAACATGCTTTCCAAAAATACGCTTATAGCTTATAAGAGCCTGTCTATTAATCTGCTCCTTATTCGACCACTGCAAAAATAATGGTTTTCTATAAATTCGCAAAAAAAATTTAATTCCGTTCTAAAGCCATCGCTGAATTATAGTGAATCGGTAGTAATACATGTCAGCTTGCATCCACACTCCAGCAGCAAAAGATTCTTCGGTAGCGGATGGGGATGGGGAGGTGGGGGCGAATAGGAACGCAGTGAATGCGCGTGCCGGAGGAAGGGCTGGTCCGCGTCAGCGGATGCCGAACATTTGGGAGGGTGGTATTTCGAAGGATGTCGTGGGGTCAAGACTGGTGGGGTGTTCAGTCGAAGGGGGAACGTAGCTTTTGGAGGCAAAGCCCTTTCTCCGGGCACAAAGCATACGGAGTGACGTCAGCCCCCACCTCCCCGTTCCCATCTGCGACCTTTCGGACACGGGAACGGGGGTTGCGGTGTCCGGGCAGTGGAAAAACGGCAAGTCGGACACGGGGAGGAGTGTTTTGGTGTCAATGGTTTCATTTAAGTAAAAAATGGGTATATTTGCGGTATGTTAAGCAGTATACTCTCGGCACTCCTTGCCGTATTCATCATCCAGGCCTCCCCTACCGTAGTTTGGAAGGCTGCAGTCAATCACACGGAAGGCAACAGCTACCAGCTGGTCGTAAGCGGTAAGGTTGCCCCTGACTATTATGTTCACCCCATGGCAGACAAGTACGTAGGTACGGTTCTGGCCGTGGAGGAGACCGATGGTGTAGAAATCATCGGCCTGCCATGGGAAGAGTTTACCCCGGACGAGTACAAGGGAGAAACCGTCGTGACCGGGAAATACGTTCTGCATCAGGACCTGGAGCTCACCGGGTCCGGGAAGGTTAACGTCAAGGGTACTGTGACATGGAGCGCGTGTACTGGGGACATGTGCGGAATGCCGGAGGATTATGAGTTCTCCGTGCCGGTGAAGATTTCTCCACGCGCTTCGCTTGGTCGAAATGACAATAATGGGGCGCTTGGTCGAAATGACAGTTCGGCGCAGAATGGCAACAAGGGCGGAAGTATCTGGGGGCTAATCCTGGAGGCAATTCTGTGGGGATTCCTGATGCTTCTCACCCCTTGCGTGTTCCCCATGGTGCCCATGACGGTGTCGTTCTTCCTGAAGCAGAGTGATACGCCGGCGAAAGGACGGTTCAATGCGTTCATGTATGGGCTCTTTATCGTGCTGCTGTACACGGTGCCAATCTCGATAATAATCGGCCTGACATGGGCTTTTGGAGGGTCGGCTGTGACGGCGGACATCTTCAACTGGCTGGCTACGCACTGGCTTCCCAATATCATCTTCTTCCTGGTGTTCATGGTCTTTGCGGCGTCCTTCTTCGGAGCTTTCGAGATTACCCTCCCCTCCAGCTGGACCACCAAGGCCGATTCCAAGAGCAGCAAGGGCGGCCTCCTGGGCGTGTTTTTCCTTGCGCTGACGCTGGTTCTGGTGAGCTTCAGCTGCACAGGCCCCATCGTCGGCACAGTGCTTATCAAGAGCACCCAGGGCGAATTCTGGACGCCGATGGTGACCATGCTGGCATTCAGCATCGCCTTTGCACTGCCATTTGCACTGCTGGCATTCTTCCCGTCAATAATTAAGAAACTTCCAAAGAGCGGCGGCTGGCTCAACAGCGTGAAGGTGGTCCTGGGCTTCATCGAAGTAGCCCTGGGACTCAAGTTCCTTTCCGTCGCAGACCAGACCTATCACTGGCACATCCTTGACAGGGAGGTTTACCTTGCCATCTGGATTGTGTGCTTCACCCTCCTTGGGCTCTACCTCATGGGCAAAATCCGCTTCAAGCACGACTCCCCTCTCGAGTATATCTCCGTAGGCCGTCTTGCACTTATCATTGCCGATTTCGCCTTCGTAGTATATCTCATCCCCGGAATGTGGGGCGCTCCCCTCAAGGCCCTCAGCGGATATATGCCGCCTCTTGAGACACAGGACTTCGTAATCGGCAGATACGCAGCACCGGCTGCTCCGCTTGAGCCCGCCACAGCAGAACTCACCGGCTCCGAAGTCTCCCTCCCCCACGGCCTCATGGGCTACAACAACCTTGAGGACGGCATCGCCGCAGCAGCGGCATCGGGGAAGAAGGTCTTCGTGGACATCACCGGCCACGGCTGCGTGAACTGCCGTGAGATGGAAGCCCGCGTATGGAGCCAGCCTGAGGTCCTTAAACGCCTGCAGAACAACTTCGTTATCGTCTCTCTCTATGTCGATGACAAGACTAAACTCCCGGAGGACAAATGGGTCACAACCCCCGACGGAAAAGTCCTCAAAGACGTAGGAAGAGTTAATTCCCGCCTTGTGCTCGACCGTTTCGGAGTCAATTCCCAGCCCAATTACTTCATTCTTGACGGGGAAGGTAATATCCTTGCCGGACCCCGAGGTTATAACCTTGACACAGACGGTTTTGTAAAATTCCTTGACTTATGACAAGTCGGCAGGAGGAGATAATCAGTCTCATTCACAGGGAAGTGAAGCCGGCGCTGGGCTGCACTGAACCCATTGCAGTAGCCCTTGCCGTGGCAAAGGCCGTTGAAATAATAACCGAAAACTGCCCCGGCGTCTGTCCGGACGGATGGCGCCGCAGCGCAGATTTCAAGATAGACGTTGCCGTAAGTTCCAACATCCTCAAGAACGGGATGGGCGTAGGAATTCCCGGAACCGGAATGGTTGGAATCCCCGTTGCAGCGGCCCTGGGCGCCGTTTGCGGCAATCCTGCCCTTGGGCTTGAGGTCCTGAAGGAACTCACACCGGAAGATGTAGCACGCGCAAAATTCCTTGCCGACACCAAAGCCGTCAAGGTCACCGTCGCCGACACCGAACACCTTCTCTACGTAAAGGCCACAGTCCATCTTGAAGGCTCCCACGCCAGTGCCGAGGTAGACCCCCACGCCTACGCCATCATCGAAGACGACCATGACCGCATAGTGGAAACCTCCTTTGCCGACAAGATCCTCATGAGCTCCGAATCCGGCGCCGCCACCGTGGACGTGGGCAAGAAGGATTTCGGCCTCACGGTGAAGGAGATATACGAATTCGCCACTACGGCTCCTTTTGAGGATATTTCCTTCATCCTTGAAGACCGTACCCTGAACCTCGCCCTTGCCATGGAAGGACTTCACGGAGACTATGGCCTGAGGGTAGGAAAGGCCATCAGGGAGAACCAGAAGGGCGTTTTCGGCAGCGACTACCTAAGCTTTGCAATGGGATTGACAGCGGCAGCATCAGACGCCCGCATGGCCGGCTGCACCCTCCCCGCCATGTCCAACAGCGGCAGCGGCAACCAGGGCATCACCGTGAGCATGCCTGTCATAGCCTATGCCATCAAGTACAACGTGGATGACGAACGCCTTGCAAGGGCCCTTATCCTGAGCAACCTTGTAGCCATCCATATCAAGAGTTATCTGGGCAAACTGTCGGCCCTATGCGGCTGCGTAGTGGCATCGACGGGCTCTGCCTGCGGTATCGTGTACCTTGAAGGCGGCGGGCTGGAGCAGGTCTGTGCGGCCATCCAGAACATGGCCGGCAACATCACAGGCATGGTCTGCGACGGCGCCAAGGTGGGATGTGCCATGAAAGTGGCCTCCGGCGTCTCCTGCGCGGTTCAGTCGGCAGTTCTCGCCCTACGCGGCACGTGCATTCCCTCCACCGACGGCATAATCGAAGACGACGTCGAGAAGACTATCCGCAACGTGGGTAAAATAGGTTCCGCCGGTATGAAAACCACCGACGGAATGATCCTGGACATCATGCTCTGCAAATAACTGTTTTGGCTTGTGCCTATGCCAGGATGGCATCGGCAAGGGCCTCAAGGGCCGGAATGTCGGCGGCTTTCATTCGGGAGCGGATGGTGACCATGGGCTCGACTATTTCGACGTCCTTCATGGTGCCGAACATCTCTTTCATGACGCGGCCGGCCGACGGGGCCCAGGAGCCGTTTTCGACGAGGCCCACGCGGCGCTTCTGCCATGCCTTGTCCTGCAGGTGGTGAATGAAGCTGTGTGCCGGAGGGAAGAGGCCGGCATCGTATGAGGCGGCGCAGACTACCATCCTGCCATAGCGGAAGGCATCTTCGACGGCCTCGGCCTGGTCTTCGCGGGTGAGGTCTGCGAGTGCTACCTTGGGGCAGCCCTTGGCCTTGAGGATTTCCACAAGCTTTTCCGCAGCCGCCATAGTGCCGCCGTGAATTGACGCAACCGCAACAAAAACACCCTCTGTTTCAACCCCGTATGAACTCCATATATTGTAAAGCTTCAGGTACTCATCAAGGTTTTCCCTGAGGATGGGGCCATGCAGAGGAGCAATCACTGAAGGGTTCAGGGCAGTTACTTTCTTCAAGAGCGTCTGCACCGGAACGCCGTACTTTCCACAGATATTGAAGTAGTAGCGGCGTGCTTCACAGGCCCAGTCACCGTCCTCTTCGCCGAAGAAGCCGCATTTGGAGAGAGCGCCGAACTTGCCAAAGGCATCGGCACTGAAAAGAACCTTCTCGGACTCTTCGAAGGAGACCATCACCTCCGGCCAGTGGACCATGGGAGCGCCGGCAAAACGCAGCGTGTGGGTGCCCAGGGGCAGGGTGTCCCCTTCCTTTACGGCCAGCGTGCGGCCCTCGAAGGACACGCCTTCGAAGAACTGCCCCAGCATCTGCAGTGCCTTTGCCGATGCCACCAGCTTCAGCCCCGGCCATGTTTCCATCGCCCAGGCGATGAGTGCCGAATGGTCCGGCTCCATGTGGTGCACAATAAGATAATCCGGCTGAGCATCGGCAAGAGCCTCTTTCAGGTTCTCCTGCCACTGTGCGGCGCAGCGGGCGTCCACGGTGTCCATGATTGCAACCTTCTCATCCTTGATGAGATAGGAGTTGTACGCCATGCCCTCCTCAAGGATGTACTGGCTTTCGAAAAGGTCAAGGGTAAGGTCATCGGCCCCGATATAATAGATGGAATCGCTGATTCTTTTCATAATCTTCATTTTTTGGCAGTACAAAAATACGAAGAATTGCACACCAAAGCAAAAATGATTATATTTGTATCCCGGTTAACATAATAATCGGGATTTTTCATGTCTCATTCATTACGCGATGCGAGCCTTCAGTTGTTGGTCTCGCGGGAAGACACGAATATATACAAACTGGGTTCGGCCCGGTTCCAAAACCGTTTCTTCATCGTTACAGGACCGGGTTCAAGGAGACTTCTCTCCACGCCTGAAGTTATCGGCTTCCCCTGCTACACCGCTCTTCTCAAAGAGACTGCCGCCGCTCTTCGCTTCCTCACTCAGGAAGGCCAGGACGGCGTTTTTGATATCCTTACCATTCTGAGGGGCGGCCTCAACTACCCGCTGGAAGAAGCCTGCGACATGGTTGGCATTCCGGTACGCGAGATGCATTTCGTATCCAGCGAGAGGATAATCGAGAATCACGTCATCACCGGCCTTGAAATCAAGTACGAGAAGCTGAATCCGGCAAAGGGCTGCACCATTGCAATCGGCGACATCATTGCCTCCGGGGCCACACTGAAGATGTGCCTGGATTATGTCGTGGAAGAGTTCCACAGACGGGGAGGCAGCATAAAGAGGATAGTGTTCTTCACCATCGGCGGAAGCAAAGCCATCGACCTTATGGAAGAGATGACTCCGCGCCTGAAGGCCCTGTTCCCCGGTTTCGAAGGATTCGACTGCTTCTTCTACGAGGGCGTTTTCACCGTGTACGAAGGCCCCGGCGCAAGCGGCATCAACGTGAGGGACATCGACTTCGGCTGGAACGGCGGCGTAATCGCCCCGGAATTCAGGGACTGGGTCATGGACCATCCGGACGCCCTCCTCGAGAAATGCATCATCTACGACGGAGGCGCCCGCCGATATGAAATTCCCCTCCATATCAACGAGGTCACTGAATACTGGGAAGGCATCCTCACAAGAGCCGATATCATCGACACAACCGCCCTCATCGGCGAAAAACTGGGCTACCCCTCCCCTCTCGGCTACGAGGCCTGGAAGGACGTCACCCGCATCCCCGGCGGCTGGGAAGAGCTCTGGAAAAAGGAACAGGCCCTTCTTGCCGATGCCCGCAGCACAGACCTCAAGGCCCTTGCCCTCAGGCGTCTCCAAAGCATGGAACAACTAAGTAAACAATACGAATTATGACAAAGAAAACTCTTGACGTGGACTACACCTCCCGTCCGGTGGATGCTGCCGGCCGCAAATCGACACTGAGCATGTTCATGGTGATGCTTGGCTTCACCTTCTTCTCTGCAAGCATGTGGGTGGGACAGCAACTTGCCGCAGGCCTCAACTTCTCCGGCTTCATCTGGGCCCTCATCCTTGGCGGTATCATCCTGGCGGCCTATACTGGGGCGCTCGGATACATCGGCGCAAAGACCGGTCTCTCCCTGGACATGCTTTCCCGCAGGAGCTTCGGAATCAAGGGCAGCTACCTCCCCAGCGCCATGATAAGCTTCACTCAGATCGGCTGGTTCGGCGTAGGCCTTGCCATGTTTGCCATCCCCGTGGCAAAGGAACTCATGGGACTTGAAGTCACCCCGGACTACATGCCCTGGCAGGGATACCTCATGGTTGGCATCGCCGGCATCCTCATGACGGCAAGCGCATACTTCGGCATAAAGAGCCTTACGGTTGTAAGCTACATCGCTGTTCCGGCGGTTGCAATCCTCGGAACGGTTGCAATGATCCTTGCAATCAGGCGCGGAGACATGGGTCTCGTAGAGCAGTTCGCCATCGGCTCAAAGGATCTCGGAATCATCGGCGGAGCGGGTCTCGTCGTGGGCAGTTTCGTGTCAGGCGGTACTGCAACGCCAAATTTCACGCGCTTTGCAAAGAGCGGGAAAATCGGCCTTATAACAACCGTGATCGCCTTTTTCGTGGGAAACAGCCTGATGTTCCTCTTCGGTGCAGTGTCAAGCATTTACGCAGGCGGCAATGACATCTTCGAGGTCATGCTCAACCTGAACCTCTTCTACATGGCGGTGCTGGTCCTCGGCCTCAACATCTGGACTACCAATGACAACGCCCTCTACACTGCCGGCCTGGGCCTTTCCAACATCACGGGATGGTCAAAGAAGAGCATGGTCATCGTGTCCGGAATCATCGGCACGGTGGCGGCCGTATGGCTTTACTGGAACTTCTGCGGCTGGCTCAACGTCCTCAACTGCACGCTGCCGCCCGTTGGCATAATCCTCATCATCAGTTACTTTACCGGCAAGAAGGACTTCATGAAAGAACCGGCCACGCAGGTGAACTGGTGGTCGGTTGCAGGTGTCGTTGCGGGCGCCGTTGTGGCTAACCTCGTCCACTGGGGCTTCCCTGCCATCAACGGTATGGCCGTAGCCGCAGTGCTGTACTTTATCGGCAAGAAGCTCAGTTAACCTCTACGACGGTATACTTGGTGGTACCAAGACCATTCTCCTCTGCCCTGTAAACGATGCGGGTGCCATGGCGCTGCTCGATGCGGTCAAGGAGGGCCTTGGTATCATTGTTTTCATCGGCAGGGAGGTTCATCACCTGGTCCAGGCAGAACTTGTCAAGGGCGACGGGGTCCGTGGAGGCGGCAATTCCGATGTCCTGAATGGTGGGTTTGTGGGGATTGCCGTCGCAGTCACAGTCGATGGAGATGTTGTTCATGACGTCGATATAGACGATGCCCTTCTTGGCAGCGAAGAAATCATGCACTGCCTGGGCTGCAGCGGCCATCGACTCGATGAACGGAGTGTTCTTCTCAGGGGACTCGTACCAGCCAGCGGGA
Source organism: Bacteroidales bacterium (assembly GCA_017458265.1). GTDB lineage: Bacteria > Bacteroidota > Bacteroidia > Bacteroidales > UBA932 > Cryptobacteroides. The sequence goes on from JAFTFV010000008.1 coordinate 8,979, forward strand.
GCGTGAAGGTCTCCCTCCGGATTGGCCTCCTCAACCTTGCCGGCAGAATGGATGTTGACCTTGCCGTTGGAAGATGCACAGCCGATGGATGCGTTCTTGAGAACGCCGCCGAAACCGCCCATCATGTGTCCTTTGAAGTGCGCCAGGTTAATCATGAAATCGTAGTTCTGGATGTGTGAGCCAACGAGATCGTACTTGATCCATTTGTCATCCTTTACGGGAATTTTGATGTCCCCTTCCTCATCCATGATATCCACTGTGCCGATGGTGTTGTATCCGTGCTCCTCAATTGTCTTGCGGTGAATTGCCGTCTCTGAGCGGCTTCCGCCATAGGCAGTGTTGCACTCAACAAGCGTACCGCCGACGCTCTTCACGAACGGGCCGATGAGTTCCGGCCTGAGGTGGTTGGAAAGCATGGACTCGCCGGTGGAAATCTTAACGGCCACCTTACCCTCTGCCTTCACGCCCAGAGCCTCATATACCTTGATGAGTCCCTCAGGGCTTATGTCCTTGGTGAAATAAACTACAGACTCATTGCTGTCTGTCTTCGTGTTGCCTGTACTGCCACACGATGCGGCCATTGTCATCACCACTGCCGCAATAATAGTAAAAACGGGGAATTTCATATCAGTTAGTGTTGGTTCCTTGCAAATATAAGTTTTTTCTGCTTTCAGTCAAATTCTGAATGTTCAAGTTTGTAGAAGCCTCGGGCGCAGGTATTTTGGATTTATTTCTTGCATAGATTGCGAATTTAACAAACTTTCCCGACAAGGTCGCCACCCTCGGCCCCGACGTCCAGAAAGCCGCTGCCGACAAGTTCCGCCAGGTCCAGGAAGCCTACGAGTCCATCAAACGGGAACGCGGGATGAGCTAATGAATGTAATAGAACCCAGGCTATTCTTGTTATTGGCGAACGGGATAAATCTTTGATGGAAATAGCGGTTCTCTTTTTTGTTTGATTATTCCTGTAATGTGCTTTACCTCATCTGAGGGAACACCTTCTTCAGAAGCATATTTCTCAAAATGCGAAACCGCTTCATCTACTTGTTCGAGTATTTTTTCCGGGTGCCTGATGCCTTGAGAAGAGGCAACGTCAAGTATGTCTTTGTCAGTTATATTGTCGCGCTTACCATTGATTGAAAGCTGATGTGCATTTGCCCACTGGCCGTTGGGATTGTAACTGAATCCCATATCATAGGCTGGGGAAAGCCTCCATATACCATTTCTTTCCATCAAAAAAGAGATGTTCTTAGTATGGTCATCCATATTTACACTAAGTATGTTGAACAGCATCCTCCTGAACATTTCTTCTCCTTGCACATAATCCAGATTTAACAAGCGCATTGTCCTGAACACCTGCTCATATGAATATGCACCAGGTTTTTGAAAATCATAATGCGCCAGGCCACACAGAGTTTGCATATGTATCTTCTGACCATTTTTCCGGTCAAAGCGTTTGGTCATAAAATGCGCTCTTCCGTTCTCGTGAATAAGACGACACTCTGTCATCTCAATACCGGCATCATGTACACAGCGGGAAAAGGCATATTCAATCCGCCCATAGTTCGCAGGATTCACAGGATGTCCATGTGAGTCAAAGCCGTCAAGCTTTAGCAACCAGTAATCAAAGCCATCCGGAGCAGGAACTTGTCCGGAGCGAATTTCATTTGTGGCATCATTTAAAGCAATAACAGCTTTCGCCCGTTGCCCTCCAGCCGATGTTCCTATTTTGAGGATCTCTAAAATAGCTTGTTCTTTGTTCTCAAGGCACGCTTTGAATCCTTCCTTTGACGCGAGGGCTTGCCTGGCAGTTTCCACCATGGCATCCAATTCAATCAAGGTACTTTCGTCCATATATGTCTCGCGGGCAGGTTTGTACTCCAAAGCTCCCATACAGCGCTGTCCCTGGAAAGAAAGCTTCTCCAAAGCATTTGCCTGCCCCTCATCGCGGGAATGGAGCGTAAGCCATTGGTTCAAGAGCGCCTGTCCAAAACTGTCCGGCAATGAATCGGCCACCATACCAGGAAGACCATTGAATGTGTCCCGGCTAAGGTTGGGGAAACTGTAAACCCGCCTTCCGTCGGTTGGCATCATGAGTGGAGACGGCTGAAGCCCGCTCGCCCGGAAAGCATCAGTGTATTCAAAATCGCAGTATCCGTTTTCGAGTAAACGGAGTGCCCCGATTGGCTTACCATAAAGAAGTACCGTTATTGTCTGTATCATTGCTCTCTGTTTTTGATGCGCGTTTACGGTGTTTAATTCCGGATTCTAGTTTTTGGAATTCCAGAGGTGATATTTCCTTCTCCTGAAGGAACATAGAGAGTGCATCCAGACGGTCAAGAATACGAAGGACTTTTATCAGGTTCTGAAGGGATGTTCCATTACCACTTTCTATCTGATAAATGGTTGCAATGCTCAATTGGGTTTTATTAGCCAAATGAACTTGAGTGAGATTCATATCTAACCTCCACTCTTTAATATGTTCTCCAATCTTATTTAGGATTGCACTGTCGGTCATCCATTTTATATCATCCATAACACTTGGAATTTTATAAGTTGTTTGCAAATATAGCTTATAATTCGCGTTTTTCCAAGTGTTATCAAGGTTAATTCCCAAGAGAGAAACTCTGCAAGCAATTCAAGTATTAATTAGGAATATCCGGGCACGAAAACGCCCCCATCCGTGCCCGGACGGCCAAGCTAGGGGCAGGAAACCATCGGCAGTAATACAGATTTGCAAATCATGACCGATATTGTTATTTTTGCAGGTTAAAAGAATTGATATGGAATACAAGAGTTTAACTCCCCAGCAGATAGAATTCCTCACGGAAAGAGGATGCAAGGCAGAAGACTGGTCAACTGTCTACACATCAGACCCAGAGTCGCTAAAATATATCAGGAACGTCCGCTTTTCCGGAGAGGTGAAATTCGGCAGGTTCAAGGCGGCATTCACGCTGCCCGGCGGCCTCAAGAAGCATTCCGGCCTCAGGAATGTCACCCTCCATAACGTCACGGTCGGCGACAATTCCCTTGTAGAGAACATCAGCGACTACATCGCAAACTACAACATCGGCGAGGACTGCTACATCGAGAATGCAGACCTCATTTACGCAGACGGTCCCTGCCGCTTCGGCAACGGTGTAGAGGTGTGCGTCATGAATGAGACCGGTGGCCGCGAAGTCAAGATTTACGACCGCCTGAGCGCCCAGACAGCATATTTCATCGCAATGTACCGCCATCATCCTGAGGCCGTTACACGCCTCAACGAGATGATTGACGCATATTCGAAGGCCCAGGAATCGGAGAGGGGCATTATCGGCAACAACGTCACCATCCGCAACGCCAGGCTCATCAAAGGAGTGAAGATAGGAGACGGAGCGAGCATCACCGGCACCAGCCGTCTCCGCAACGGCACCATCGCCAGCAACATGAGCGCTCCCGTCATCATCGGCCATGGAGTAATTGCCGATGACTTCATCATCGAAAGCGGCTCCAAGGTGGAGGACAACACCACCCTCACCCGCTGCTTTGTGGGCCAGAGCTGCATCCTCGGGCACGCATACAGCGCATCGGATTCCCTCTTCTTCAGCAACTGCCAGGGAGAGAACGGCGAAGCCTGCGCCATCTTTGCGGGCCCCTTCACCGTCACCCACCACAAGAGCACCCTCCTCATCGCCGGCATGTTCTCATTCATGAATGCCGGCAGCGGCTCCAACCAGTCCAACCATATGTACAAACTTGGGCCGATCCACCAGGGCACCCTTGAAAGAGGCGCAAAGACAGCTTCCGATTCATACATCCTCTGGCCTTCCAGAATCGGCGCATTCTCGCTGGTCATGGGCCGCCACGTAACACACTCGGACACCACCAACCTCCCGTTCTCCTACCTCATCGAGCAGCAGAATACCACCTATCTGGTACCGGGAGTCAATCTCCGCAGCGTAGGCACCATCCGTGACGCCCAGAAATGGCCCAAACGAGACGGCCGCAAGGACCCGGACCGCCTGGACTGCATCAACTACAATCTCCTGAGCCCTTTCACCATCCAGAAGATGATAAAGGGTATCAAGCTCCTCAAGAACCTGCAGTACTCCAGCGGCGAACTCTCGGACATCTACTCCTACCACAGTACAAAGATCCGCAACAGTTCCCTCCGGAACGGCATCCGCTACTACGAGACCGCCATCACCAAGTTCCTCGGGAACTCCATCATCAAGCGTCTGGAGAATCTTCCCGCCGGTGCAACAGACCAGGAGATGCAGAAAATGCTCAAGCCATCGGTCGGCATCGGCACAGGAGCATGGGTCGATATCTGCGGTCTCATCGCCCCCAAGAGCGAGATAGACGCACTCATTGAAAGCATCGCCTCCGGCAAGGAAACACTGGAGACGATTGCCGATAAATTCCAGGCCATGCACCGCAACTATTACGAGTACGAATGGACATGGGCATACGACAAGTATGAGGACTTTTTCGGCCACTCACTTGAGACCATAACAAAGGCTCAGGTCACAGAGATTGTGAAGCGCTGGAAAGACGCCGTGGTGGGCCTCGACTGGGAGCTTTACGATGACGCCAAAAAGGAGTTCAGCCTGGCTTCCATGACAGGCTTCGGAGCAGACGGAACCAAGGAAGACAAGGAGATGGATTTCTCCGAAGTCCGCGGTGAGTTCGAGTCCAATTCCTTCGTCACTGCAGTGCTTGAACACATCCGTGTAAAAGAGGCTCTCGGCAACGAAATTATTGAAAGATTGAACAGTTAAATTATCGCAAAACGATATTAACATTTTTGTTATATACTAAAACAACGTTGTTACTTTAACTGATTTTCAGCAGCATGCCGCAAAAGCGCTACATTCAGCTAATTCTCCCGCTCAAACTTGAGTGGGAGCCTTATTATTCGCTGGATGAAGGCGCCGAAGTGGCTGTCGGAGACAGGGTAAAAGCAGAGTTTGCACACCGGGAATACATAGGTGTAGTGAGCCGTACTGAAGCCAATCCGGCAAGCGAAGGAGTGGCCGAAGACAGCATCAAAAACATCCTCGGAAAAGAGGAGAATCTGCCTCCGATATCGGCCCGCGAGATTGACTTCTGGAGGCTACTTTCGAAGTACTATCTCTGCACTCCGGGCGAGGTATACAAGGCAGCTTATCCTGGCCTCAGGACAGCGGTGAAAAGCCCCCGGAAAAAGTCCGTTCCGGCCGACGCCCAACCCTCCCCTCTCACCCTGAGCGAAGAGGAGTCTGATGCCGTCTCCGGGATACGTTCGGCCTTCGGAAAAGGCAAGACCGTACTGCTCGAAGGACAGGACAGGACCGCCATATACATCGGCCTTGCCATGGACTGCATCGCCAGCGGAAAGAGCGTTCTCATGCTGGTCCCGGAGATTGCCCTTTCAAAGCAGCTGGAAGAAAAGGTCAGGAAGGCATACCCGGAACTCAGGACCTTCCACAGTCAGGAAACAGCAGCCACAAAGCGCCTTGTTGAAAGAGAAGTCCGCGAAGGCAAGGCAAAGCTGGTCCTTGGCACCAGAAGTTCTCTCTTCCTCCCCTTCCGGGATCTTGGACTTGTCATCGTGGACGACGAACACGACAGTTCATATAAACAGAGTTCACCCGCCCCCAGGTACAATGCCCGCGAAGCGTCCATCTTCCTTGCATCAGTACACGGAGCAAAAGTCCTGCTTAGCAGTTCAACGCCATCTTTGGAATCTCTTTACAATTCTGAGACAGGACTATTTGCGCATGTAAAGCTAAAGAGCGACTTTAGCATCGGAAAACCCCTTCTCATCAATACATCGGCAGAGATACGCAAAAACGGGATGTCCGGCAGTTTCTCCCTGAAGCTGCTTGCTGAAATCAAGGACACCCTGGATGCCGGAGAGAACGTCCTCCTCGTATGCCGGGCAAAAGCCGCCCTGCAGGAATGCGAAGACGAAATCCGCGCCATCCACCCCGACAACCCGCACATCACCGTCACCACACCTGCTGCAATAAAACTGCTTTTACCGGGTGAATATGCCCTCACAGCAGTCCTCCAGGCCGACAGCCTCCTTGGCAAAGACGACTTCCGTGCCGATGAACGCGCACTTCAGCTCCTCCAGCAGCTAAGGAACCACAGCCGCCTTCTAGTGATCCAGACCAGAGAGCCCAGGCACCCCGTTTTCCAGGCTCTTGCCAACGGCCGAAACGGTCTTATTTTCCTACCCGAAAGGCGCGCATTCAACTACCCGCCATTCACCCGCATCGTCGCAGTGGACATCAGGGACGACAACGAAAAACGCCTATGGAAATTCTCCCGGATTCTTGCCGATGAGCTTAAGTCCGTCCCCGCCCGAAGGATTGGAGATTTTACGTTCATTCTCCCAAGAGACAAGAGTCTTAACAGCACTAAAACGGCTATATATAAGATAGTTGAGAATATCGAGCGAAAGTATCACTATAGCTCCCATATCACCATCGACGTAGACCCAGCATAATTCCCGTGGAACTTTGTGGAACATTTTTGCGGTTTTACGGAAAAATCTTCCTAAATTTGTAATCTATGGGAAAGATTATCGCAATAGCCAATCAGAAGGGCGGCGTGGGAAAGACCACTACCGCCATAAACCTGGCCGCATCGCTTGCGGTTCTGGAAAAGAGCGTACTCATCATCGATGCAGACCCTCAGGCCAATACCACCTCCGGCCTCAACTTTGACCCGGAGAACAGCGAGCACCGCACTCTGTACGAGATACTCATCGGCACAATTTCCGCTTCCGACGCCCTCATCCAGACAGAGCTTCCCAAGCTCCACATGATTCCCTCCCACATCAACCTTGTGGGTGCGGAAATCGAGCTTCTGGAAACTCCTGAAAGGGAATCCGTCCTTAAGAAAGCACTGCAGCCGATAAGGGACCAGTACGACTATATCATCATCGACTGCTCCCCCTCCCTTGGCCTCATCACCGTAAACTGCCTGACAGCGGCAGACTCGGTCATGATACCGGTACAGCCGGAATTCTTCGCCCTGGAAGGCCTTGCGAAACTTATCCAGACAATCCGCCTGGTTCAGGGCGGCATCAATCCCAACCTCACAATCGAAGGCTTTGTGGTAACCATGTTCGACGGCAGAACCCGCGTTCACAACCAGGTTGTAGCCCAGCTGCGCGAACACTTCAAGGACATGGTATTCAACACCGTTATCCAGAGAAGCATACGCCTTTCCGAGGCCCCCTCCTATGGAAAGCCCATTATTCTTTACGATGTAATGAACAATGGCACATCAAATTACCTGAATTTGGCTAAAGAAGTACTTGACAAGAACAGTAATGGCTAAACAGAATCAATTCGGCCTTGGAAAGGGCCTCGGCGCCCTTCTTGGCAGCGAAGACATTTCCGAGCTCCGCAAGCCTGTGGGTTACATCAACAAGGAGGTCGTGTCGGCAGGGACAAAGCCGGTAGACACTTCCGATGTGCTCCGCATCCCCGTGGACATGATAGAGTCCAATCCCTACCAGCCCCGAATGAACTTCGACAACGAAGCCCTGCAGGAGCTCTCTGCCAGCATCCGCACGCTTGGCCTCATCCAGCCCATCACCGTGCGCCGCAAAGGGGCCGACAAGTACCAGATCATCAGCGGCGAGCGCCGTTACCGTGCTTCCGTCATGGCCGGCATGGACATGATCCCGGCATATATCAGGGACGCATCCGAACAGGGAATGCTCGAGATGGCAATCGTAGAGAACATCCAGCGCGAAAACCTGGATCCAATCGAAGTTGCCATGAGCTATCAGCGCCTCATGGACGAATGCCGCCTCACCCAGGAGCAGATGGCAGACCGCGTGGGCAAGAAAAGGGCCTCCGTTGCAAACCAGCTCCGTCTTCTCAAGCTTCCCGCCAAGGTCCAGCATGACCTCAAGGTTGGACTCGTAAGCGTCGGCCATGCCAAGGTCCTCCTTGGAGTAGAAGATCCCGCAATCCAGGAAGCCCTTTGTGAAGAAATCGTAAAGAACGGCCTCTCGGTACGCGGTCTGGAAGAAAAAGTCAAGAACCTAGTGAAGATTCCCGCCGCAAAGAAGGAAAACCAGCAGCCCACAGAACTCCCCCAGATGTATTACCGTCTGCTTGAGAACGTGGGCCGATACTTTGGCGAAAACATCTCCCTCAAGCGCTCAGACAGCGGCAAGGGCACCCTCACCATCCGTTTCGACTCCGACGAACAGATGGAGCGTTTCCTCTCTGCCATCAAATGAGAGTCCGTCATCTAATAACCGCGCTTGCAGTTCTGTTGTTCGCGCTCCCTATGGCCGCCCAGTACAGGGACGACCAGTTCAAACGTGACGCCTTCACTCAGAACTACGCAGACACCACCCAGAAAACCGCTGCCGACACTTCCCAGCTCTTCAACTTCAAGGAGTTCTTCGGCGCAATGGCCCATAAGCGAACGGCATCACTTAAAACGCTCACGATGGGTTCAACCGTCTTCATCGGCGGAAACCAGATTTACCACAAGCAGTATTGGAAACTGCCGATAATTTACGGCGGAATTGGTGCCGGAGTAGGCTCGGGACTTTATTTCAACAGCCAATATCAACAAACCGGAGACGAGAAGTTCATGACCTGGAGCACACTGTCCTATGTTGGAGCTGGTCTTGTCTGGTGGGGCTCCCTGCTTGACGGTGCAGTCAATTTTGAACGGGGTAAATATCCTAATCCTGCCAAGTCAACTGTTTATTCCATCCTCCTCCCCGGTCTCGGACAGATTTATAACGGGGAAGCCTGGAAACTTCCTCTGTACTATGGCCTCATGGCCGGCAGCATCCATTTCCTCATAGACAACGACGTCCAGTACCGCAGGTGGAAATGGGTCCACAACATGGCTACAACCGATGACACTACCGTGGAACGGCCTCCGCAGACCGGAGAAACCGCCAAGTATTATCGTGACGTATATCGCCGGTACAGGGATTATTCGATACTTGCCGTAGTGGTTTCGTATCTTCTGCAAGTGGTTGACGCAAATGTGTTTGCGTACATGCAGGACTTCGAGGTGACTGATGAAATAGCATTCAGGATGGAACCGGCACTCATCCCACAGACAGGCCTTGCGCAGTCCCCTGCCGTGGGCATGTCCATCGGCCTCAGATTCTAGTGTAAGATGAAAAGATTCGCAAGTATATTCACCTGCTTGATCCTGTCGGCATCGTTGTTTGCCGCTCCTTCCGGAGACGGCTGGAAATCAAGAAAGAAGCTTAGGAGCGAGAACGACCGCCTCAAAACGCAGATTGCCGCCCTGGAGGCAGAACTTGCCGCATACCGGCAGGAAGCGGCCGTCCGCGAAAGCATCACAGAGGAGCTTTCCGGCGAGAATGAGAACAAGGTCTCGGCAGCACTTGAAGACTACACGACAGCAAATACCGACTCCCTCCTTGGCCGCTGGTACATGCACCGCTCATCCAAATATGGCAGCCGGGAGCAGTACAACATGGATTCAGTACGCTTCACGACTGATGTTCCTGATTCAGTCCTGATGCGCCGTCTGGAAGAAATGAACTCGTTCATCAGGCTCCCGTACAACGAAACCGTAAAGAACTACATGATTCTCTACTCTGAGAAGATGCCCCGCCGCATGAGCGAGGTTCTCGGCCTGTCAGAGTACTACATGCCCATCTTCGAGGAGACTTTCAGGAAATACGACCTTCCGCTTGAACTCAAGTACGTTTCCATCATAGAGAGTTCGCTCAATCCCCGCGCAGAATCTTACGCAGGGGCAAAGGGCATGTGGCAGTTCATGTACCGGACCGGCCTCAGCTACGGCCTCAAAATTGACTCCTACATCGACGAGCGAATGGATCCAGTTGCCTCTGCCGACGCCGCCGCCCGCTATTTCCGCGACGCGTACCGTATCTTCGGCGACTGGGCACTGGCCATATCGGCATACAACTGCGGTTCAGGCAATGTGAACAAGGCCATCAAGAGGGCTGGTGGAAAGACCGATTTCTGGTCCATCTACGAATATCTTCCCCGCGAAACCCGCGGCTACGTTCCGGCCATGGTAGGCGCCATGTACGCGATGAATTACGCCAAGGAATACGGTCTCAGGCCGGATCCCATCGCTCTTCCTGTGTACGTGGACACTTTCCATATAGGCAGGAACCTTCATCTGGCACAGGTGAGCGAAGTCCTGGGCATTCCCCTGGACGACGTCCGTGATCTCAACCCCCAGTATCACAAGGACATCATCCCCGGAGGCGGCAACATCCTGCGTCTGCCGTTCGACTATTCATCGGCATACCTTGACATGCAGGACTCCATTTTCCGCTACAAGGCCGATGTCCTCTTCGCCTCCAAGGTACAGGACGGCCGTGAAGTTGTTCAGGGACGGCCCGTTCCCACCTCCAAAGGGACCTCTTGGGTGTACTACAAGGTAAGACGCGGTGACAACCTGGGCTCCATCGCCCGCAGGAATCACACTACGGTGAAGAATCTCAAGTCCTGGAACAACCTCCGCGGCGACATGATCCGCGAAGGACAACGCCTGAAGGTGGGCAAGCGCTAATCCATCGCCTCGAAAATGCGGGAACGCACCTCTTCGATGGTGCCGGTGCCGTCAATTTCCCTGTACTTGTCCTGCGCCTTGTAGAACTTGATAAGGGGTTCTGTCTTGGCGTGGTAGGTTTCGATGCGGTGTTGGACGACTTCGGGGCGCGCGTCATCGGCGCGGTCTTCGACAAGGGCGCGGTGGGCGATTCTGGTCTTGATGAGACTGTCCGGAATCATTATTGAAATGCATGCGGTAACGTTCTCGCCATGCTTTTCGAGCATGGTATCAAGAGCCTCTGCCTGAGCGATAGTGCGGGGAAAACCGTCAAGGAGGAATCCGTCAACGCCTTCTGTACTGCGGAATTTGGCTTCAATCATGTCTTCGACTACCTGGTCTGGGACGAGGTTTCCGTCATCGATGAGGGCTTTAGCCTTGAGGCCCAGCTCGGTTCCCGCGGCAATTTCACTGCGGAGGAGTTCTCCTGTTGAGAGATGGCAGAGATTGTAGCGCTCTACCATTGCGCCGGCCTGGGTGCCTTTTCCTGCACCGGGAGGGCCGAAAAGAACATAGTATTTCATTATTCGTCCAGAACGTAAATGTCTTTTGAATTGCGGCCGAGTTCGTCATAATCGAGACCGAAGCCCACGATGAACTTGTTGGGGATTTCAAGGGCTACGTAATCCAGGGGGATCTGCTTCTTGTAAACTTCCGGCTTGAGGAGCATGGTGCAGATGCGTACGTCGGCGGCGCCAAGGGAGAAGAGCATTTTCTCCATTGCCTCTACGGTATTTCCTGTATCTACGATGTCTTCTACTACAATTATGGAACGGCCTTCGATGCCCTTGATAACGGTCTCGCTCTTGACGATGCCGGTAGAACGGGTGCCCTCATAGGAGGAGAGCTTGGCAGCCTTGACAATGCAAGGGAACTTGATGCGCTTGAGAAGCTCACCCATGAAAATCATGGCACCGTTCAGCGTGCAGAGAAGAATGGGAGCGTCTTCTTCTGTTACGCCTTCGAAGTCGTGATTGATTTTTTCTGCCAGAATGTCGATGGCTTCTTCGATTTTTGCGTTGGGAATCAGCGGTTTGAAATTGCGGCCGTGAAGGGTTATCCTGTTTTCCATAACGAGAGAAATTTAGGTTTTCACAAATGTAATAAAAAACCTGCAAATAATGTGCAATAATTGCAAATTCGGAAAAACATTCTGAAACCGCACTTTTTTCTTTAATCATATTGCTTTTGACGGTCCGGTTTGCTACTTTGGCCGGATGAAACGACTGTGGGTGATAATGGTTTTGCTATGCACAGGTTGGTGTGCGGCAGCGCAGGATGAGCTTCTGAGGGCGGCAATGTATATACACGGCCTTGGCAGCGAGGAAGAAGTAGAAGAGTGGATGGTGGAACAGCTGGAAGGCATGCGGCCGATATCGGTCAATGCACCCGGAAGTAAAGCGCGTCTCATACTGTCAGAGTACCAGCTGGCTTCTCTTGAAGACTACAGGAGCCGGAGCGGAGACATCCTGTCTTATGAGGAGTTGGCGCTGGTTGACGGTTTCGGCAGGGAGGCCGTGGCGGCTCTCCGGCCATTTCTGAGCCTTTGGTCTCCACGTGCAGCCGGCAGTACTGACACCGTCAAAACGCACGTGGATGGGCTTCTGCGGGCTACGGAAAAGAATATCGGCACAAAGGTGAAACTGACGGGGCGGGGATTTCAGGCGGCGGCAGCAGTAAGGACAGAGAGCTGGAGGTCATTGAAAGGCGCTTTCCGCACCGCGCATGCAGAACTGAACTACCGCAAGTGGACGCTCACCCTTGGCGACTATAATGTCCGTTACGGCCAGGGCCTTGCGCATTGGAGCGGTTTCACGATGAGCTCGCTGTCCACTCCCGAGGCTTTCATGAAGCGGTCCACAGGGATATCGCCACAGTGGTCGTTTTCGGCTCCGTCACATCGCGGCGCGGCACTGGAATATGGTTCTGGATGGCTGTCGGCTGCCGTTTTTGCCGACATTGACGGCTTCATCGGCACGCATGTGAGCGGGCTATGGCGGTACGGGCAGGCGGGCGTTTCGCTCATGACAGACGGTGCCGATCGGCCCACGGTTTCTTTGGACGGAAGGCTGAACTACAAGGGCGTGGATTTCGCGGGAGAGGCGGCATCGGCAAACGGGGCGGGCGCGGTCCAGGGGGCAGCCGGGGTGAAGGCCGGGGCGCTCAGGCTGGTGTTTCAGGGCAGGGCCGTTCCCTCCAGGTTCAGCGGCAGGAAAAACGGCGAGTACGCTTTGGCGGCCGGAGCATCGTGGAAGTCAGAGAAATGGCGGCAGCTCTCCGGGAGGACCGGCTTCGGCAGCAGCGTCCCGGCCCACAGCGCATATATAACTGCCGATATGTCCCTGCTCCCAATCCGTGCCGTAGACACTGACCGCCGCCAGATACGCATCTATGCCGATTGGAAATGGCAGCTGAGCGGCACCGTTTCCCTGGAAACGCGCTATACCGGCCGATACCGCAATTACGACCCCGGCCGCAGCGACCTCCGAACCGACGTTCACTTTGCTTCAGGCCCCTGGCTTGCAAACGGACGCCTGGAGGGTGTGTACTGCGAGACTCCCGGCTTTCTGGGCTATCTGGAAGGCGGTTACAAAGACGATACTCTTGTGGGATATCTGCGCCTTGGTGCTTTTTCAACCGGCAGTTGGTCTTCCCGCATATACTGTTACGAACGTGACGCCCCTGGCTCCTTCAACGTCCCGGCCTATTACGGAAACGGCATCTCTGCCAGCTTCTACGGCTACTGGAAGGTGTCATTCGGCCCCGGTCTCCAGGGAAAGGCGCCCCCCGCTGCCCGCCTCCGCGGCAAAGTCTGCCTCCGCGCCACCTGCACCTGGAAGCCCTCCTCCCCTCCCGCCCCATCCCTCCGCCTCCAACTCCACCTGGCCCTCTAACTTTTCCCCGCCCGGCACGGAAACTTGGGTTTTGGTGTCCAGGCAGCGGGGAATCGGCCACTCGGGCACGGAAACGGGGTCTGCGGTGTCCAGGCAGCGGGAAATCGGCCACTCGGGCACGGAAACGTGGGTTTTGGTGTCCAGGCAGCGGGAAATCGGCCACTCGGGCACGGAAACGTGGGTTTTGGTGTCCAGGCAGCGGGAAATCGGCCACTCGGGCACGG
>JAFTFV010000067.1 GCA_017458265.1 Bacteroidales bacterium
ACAGAATAATTGGTAACTCCCTTTCTCTTGGAATAAGTTACAGTTTCTGATGTTAAAGAAAAAGGCCTGCTGTTGAGCAGGCCTTAATCTGTAAAATTACTCGCTGAACCGCGCTTTCAGGTATTCCCTGTTCAGGCGGGCAATGTGGTCGATGGTGACGTGTTTCGGGCACTCCATCTCGCAGGCGCGGGTGTTGGTGCAGTTGCCAAATCCGAGTTCGTCCATCTTTGCAACCATTGCGCGGGCGCGGCGTGCTGCCTCGGGCCTACCCTGAGGCAGCAGAGCCAGAGAAGATACACGTGCTGCCACGAACAGCATTGCTGAACCGTTCTTGCAGGTTGCCACGCATGCACCGCATCCAACGCAGGCTGCTGCATCCATTGAGAGTTCTGCATCGTCATGGGAGATGAGGATGTTGTTTGCATCCTGTGCAGCTCCCGTGCGGACGGTTATGAAACCGCCGGCCTGCAGAATCTTATCGAATGCTCCGCGGTCTACTACAAGGTCCTTGATCACGGGGAAAGCACCGCTTCTCCAAGGCTCCACGGTGATGGTTGCACCGGGCTTGAAGTGACGCATGAAGAGCTGGCAGGTTGTTACCTGATCGTCCGGACCGTGTGCACGGCCGTCTATATACAGCGAACATGCACCGCAGATACCTTCACGGCAGTCATGGTCAAAAGCGATGGGTTCTATTCCCTTGCGGATAAGCTGGTCATTGAGGATATCCAGCATTTCCAGGAAGGAAGCATCTTCCTCAACTCCCGTAACGTGATAAGTCTCGAAATGGCCCTTAGCCTTGGCGTTCTTCTGACGCCATACTTTAATATTGTATTCCATATCAGTCTTTGTAGTTACGGGTTGCTATCTTGATGTTTTCATACTTAAGGTCTTCCTTGTGCAGTTCAGGAGCAACGCCTTCACCCTTGTATTCCCATGCGGCAACATACATGAAGTTCTCATCGTCACGCTTGGTTTCGCCTTCTTCGGTCTGCATTTCCTCACGGAAGTGACCGCCGCAGGATTCCTTGCGGTTAAGGGCGTCACGGGCCATGAGCTCTCCGATATCGAAGAAATCAACGAGCCTGAGGGCTTTTTCGAGTTCCTGATTGAATTCCTCATTGGTTCCGGGAACACGCACGGTCTTCCAGAATTCCTCGCGAAGTTTGCCGATTTCCTCGATACCCTTCTTGAGGCCTTCCTCGTTACGTGCCATACCCACATATTCCCACATTATATGACCAAGTTTCTTGTGGATGCTGTCCACAGTCTCGGTACCCTTCACTGCAAAAATCTTTGCGATACGCTCCTTGACGGCCTTTTCTGCCTCTGCGAATTCAGGGGCGTTGATGTCTGTCTTGGGCTCTGCAAACTTATGGGAAAGGTAATCGCCGATGGTGTAAGGTAGGATGAAATAACCGTCTGCCAGACCCTGCATAAGGGCCGATGCGCCCAGGCGGTTTCCGCCGTGGTCGGAGAAGTTTGCCTCGCCAATTGCATACAGGCCGGGAATGGTTGTCTGGAGGTCATAGTCGACCCAGAGACCACCCATTGTGTAGTGGATAGCGGGATAAATCATCATAGGCTCCTCCCAAGGTGATGAGGAAGTAATCTTCTCATACATCTGGAAGAGGTTTCCATAGCGCTCCTCTACCCTCTGGTGACCAAGACGCTTGATGGCATCGGCAAAATCCAGGAACACGGCAAGGCCGGTCTCGTTTACGCCGTAGCCTGCATCGCAGCGCTCCTTGGCAGCACGTGATGCAACGTCACGGGGAACCAGGTTTCCGAAGGCCGGATACCTGCGCTCCAGATAGTAGTCACGATCCTCTTCAGGAATCTGGGAAGCCTTGATTTCATGCTTGCGCAGTTTCATCACGTCTTCCATCTTCTTGGGAACCCAGATGCGGCCGTCGTTACGCAGAGACTCACTCATGAGGGTGAGCTTGCACTGCTGGTCACCATGGACAGGGATACATGTAGGATGGATCTGTGCGAAGCAGGGATTTGCAAAGAAAGCGCCCTTGCGGTATGCCTGCATCGCTGCAGAACCGTTGGAGTTCATTGCATTGGTAGAAAGGAAATAGGTATTTCCATAACCGCCGGTAGCAAGAACAACTGCATGTGCACCGAAACGCTCGATCTCACCGGTAACAAGGTTACGTGCGATGATACCCTTTGCCTGGCCGTTGATGATGACAAGGTCAAGCATCTCATGCCTGGGATAGCTCTTTACGGTACCTGCTGCAATCTCCTTGTTCAGGGAAGCATAAGCACCAAGAAGGAGCTGCTGGCCGGTTTGTCCCCTGGCATAGAAAGTACGGCTCACCTGTACACCGCCGAATGAACGGTTGGCAAGGTATCCGCCGTATTCACGTGCGAAAGGAACACCCTGTGCAACGCACTGGTCGATAATGGCTGCACTCACCTCTGCCAGACGGTAGACATTGGCTTCACGGGAACGATAGTCGCCACCCTTGATGGTGTCATAAAACAGACGGTAGATGGAGTCGTTGTCATTCTGATAGTTCTTTGCTGCATTTATACCGCCCTGTGCTGCGATGGAATGTGCACGCCTGGGGGAGTCTGAAATGCAGAAAATCTTGACATTGTATCCCAGCTCACCAAGTGATGCAGCTGCGGATGCTCCGCCAAGACCTGTACCTACCACGATGACTTCCAGTTTCCTCTTGTTATTGGGGGAAACGATGCGGATTTCGGCTTTGCGCTTTGACCATTTTTCAGCAAGCGGGCCATCCGGAATCTTGGAAATAAGTTTAGGATCTGACATATATTGTTCAGTTGGTTTACTAAATTCTCGCAATTTTACATAAAAATACGTAAAACTACAAGCTATTTAGCACAAAATTATATTAAATTAGTACTATACGTGCTAAAAAAGACTTCCACCTTCGTCCTGGTACTTCCTCTGGGACAGATACTGCTCCATTCCAAGGTGACTGTATGCAAGTTCAGTGGCAACGCGCCCCCTCTGGGTGCGGATAATGAAACCCTCCTTGATAAGGAAAGGTTCATATACTTCCTCAAGCGTACCTGCATCCTCAGAAATTGATGTAGCAAGTGTTCCAAGGCCCACCGGACCGCCCTTGAATGTAATGATGAGAGTGCGGAGAATCTTGTTGTCGATGGCATCAAGGCCCCTCTTGTCAATCTTCAGCTTATTCAGCGCAAAGCGGGAAATATCAAGATTGATGCGCCCGTCTCCAAGGACCTGGGCGAAATCACGTACACGCTTTAGGAGCGCATTCGCAATACGCGCGGTTCCGCGGCTCCTGAGGGCAATCTCATAAGCGGCTTCGTCGTCTATCTCAATATCCAGAATGCCTGCACTTCGAAGGACAATCTTCTTCAGATCGTCCACGTCATAATACTCCAGGGCGCAGTTTATTCCAAAGCGGTCACGCAGCGGAGCTGTGAGAAGACCGCTTCTTGTAGTGGCGCCGATAAGGGTGAAAGGACTCAATGAAATGCGCACCGACCGCGCTCCGGGGCCTTTGTCTATCATAATGTCTATCACATAGTCTTCCATTGCAGAATAAAGGTATTCTTCAACTTCAGGTGACAGACGGTGAATCTCATCTATGAACAGAACGTCCCCCTTCTCCAGCGAAGTCAGAAGGCCGGCAAGGTCTCCCGGCTTGTCCAGCACCGGACCGGAAGTAACCTTCATATTGACCCCCATTTCATTTGCTATGATGTGCGCAAGGGTAGTCTTACCAAGGCCGGGAGGGCCGTGGAAGAGCACATGATCCAGGGCCTCGCCCCTCATCTTCGCTGCCTTGATATATATACTGAGATTCGATACTATTTCCTTCTGTCCGGTAAAATCATCCAGCTCCTGTGGTCTGATTATTCCGTCGAATTCACTATCTTTGCGGTCTACAGTTGAGTGTGGATCAAATTCGCTCATGCGTCTAAGGATTCAATTCAGATACAAATATAGTTTTTATTTTTAAGAATTGTTGTTTTTTTATGAATCTGTTGAAATGTTGAAAACTATACAGAAATAATTAAACACCAATTACTTAGGTATAAAAAACAAGTGTTGAAAACTCTTTCATTCTGTGTTGATTGATTGTTGGTAACCGGAGCACCCTTTTTTATCCTCCGCCAAGACAAGGTTATAAACAGGGTTATGAACAGGTTTTCAACAGTAAAACAGACTTAAATGTTAATAAGTCAAAAAACATCAGCGCTACTGCAGGAAAAACTCAAAAACTCATCCGAGGCTTTCTGCAGCGGGCTTTTTTTGTCTGCAAGATGGCAGGTTCTGTCCCAGGTTGCAGAAGAAGGAACCCATCTTGTCATACTCCCCACCAGGGAAAGTGCCGAATACTGCTCGGCCGACCTTTACAACATGGTTGAAGGCGACTGCGTATTCTTCCTCCCGGAAAGCGGCAAATCCGTTGAAAGGAGCAATTACAAATCCTCACTCGGCGTCCAGAGGACCGCAGCCATCGGCAGAATCCTCCAAAAAAGCGGGGACAGGCTTTTCATAGTTTCATACCCCGAGGCCATCGAGGAAACCGTTCCTTCAGAGAAAAAGCTTGCCGATGCCCTCTTTTCCATCGGCACCGGAGAGCGCCTTCCATACGAGGAACTCCGCTCAAAACTCCTTGCCGAGGGCTTTGAAAAAGTGGATTTCGTCTCCCAGCCCGGCCAGTTCGCCCTCCGCGGCGCCGTTATCGACATATTCTCCTATTCCCTCGAAAAACCCTACCGCGTAAGCTACTTCGGCAACGAGGTGGACAAAATAAACACCTTCGACCCCAACACCCAGCTTTCCATAGATACGGTAGAGAAGGCCGATATTTTCCCCGACATCGCCGCCGGAGGTGACAGTGCCGATGAAGAAGGCGTCAGTCTCATCTCCCTCCTCAGTGCCGATACAACCATCTGGCTGGATTCCTCCGACATGTACAGGGAAAAGCCCTTCTTCCATGAATTGTCAGCCTTCAAAAAGGTATACATGGAACTTCCCCTTGGCCGCCAGGATGAAAAGCCGATAGCCTTCAAAATAGCCCCGCAGCCCGTTTTCAACAAGAATTTCGAGCTTCTCATTTCCGACATAAAGACTAAGAGGGAAACCGGGTACAAAGTCTATATAATAGGTGAAAAGCAGTCCCAGCTTGAACGCCTCCGCTCCATCATGCTTCAGGACGAACACGCCGTCCTTCCTGAATTCATAAAGGAAAAGAACATACATTCCGGATACATAGACCAGGAAGACAAAATCTGTGTATATACAGACCATGAAATATTCGACCGCTTCCACCGTGTAAGGATCCGCCGCAGCGTTGAAAAGACAGAGCAGCTCACCCTCAACGACCTCAGCTCCTTCTATCTTGGAGACTATGTGGTCCATATAGACCACGGCGTTGGCGTATTCG
>JAFTFV010000009.1 GCA_017458265.1 Bacteroidales bacterium
TACAATTTCTCAAACTATTGGCTTTGTCCTGTTTGAGGAAGTCCCTCTAAATCAATTGTTTAACAAATCTAAAAATCTTGCTCCCGTCGATGACTATCCTAACTTATTCAGTATCAATGAGTCTTAACGGGACACTAGTGAAAACCGATATGAAAAAAGCGTATCTATTTTTGCTTCTGGCGGGCGTATTGTTTGCCTGCACCGCCCCTGTCCAGCCTGAACAAAAGCCTGACAACCAGGATGAGCAGAATCCTGGCGGCAACAATCCGGATTTCTCTCCTGAGCCCTGGTACGAAACCAACTACTGGAAGCGCACAGACCGCGAGAAAATGGGCCTCAGGGGTCCTGTGAAGAGTTGGGTGGGCGTAAACTGGAGTTATCCTACCATTTATGAATTCGACCGTGAAGGCCATCTGATTTCAGAGAGAAGCACCGGGAACGAGAAATGGGATAAACTTACCATTTACACTTATGACGATAAAGGCCGGCTCATAAAGTCCGAAAGTTGCAATCACGTAGGAAAGGATGAGAAGGAACTGCCTGATTACAATCCGGCCAACAACCCCAATTATGAGTGGGCCGGACGCGAGGTTTATGAATTTGAATATAACAACCCCGGAAAATATGTACTAGTGAGTCCTGATATAAATGGCTTCCATAGCAGGGGTTTCTGCAACCAGGGAGACCCTCGCGAAAGCATTTCTCCTATCGTCAAGGATCTGTCGGCCATCAAATACTCCTTTATCAATTACGCCTACGATTCAATCGGTCACATTGACAAAGAATATATCTTTGAAGGAGACGCTTTGTCTGTTTATTCCCATTCCTATGACCGCAAGGTGGTGACAGACTGGATTATTGATGAATACACCCTGTATGATGACTACGGTAATATCATAGGCGGCGGCTATTCCGGAAAACACGAAGGCGATATCCTTCCAGAGACAGAAAATGAATATACTCTCACAGGCTGCGTCTATAAGAATAATTACCCTTATTCCTTTATGGATGAGCGCTTTGGAGGTGTAACTTCAGTTACCTGGGCCGAAAACGGTATGCCCCTAAGGATTGAAGGAACTGACGGCATTCGGAATACTATCCCGGCAAGCGCCACATCAATATCAAGAAATGGACTTGTGCCCCCGGCAAGCCCGCAGACCTCCTTCTGGGTTTCTCTTACTGGTATGAATATACTATCGATGAGAATGAAGAATACGCCGGCTTCCACGAAAGCCTGATGGCCGACGACAGCCGCATCCGCGAATTCAAATGGTACGACTACGTCTATGACAGTTATGGCAACTGGACGCAGTATACGTATGACCAAGAGGCTGTTTTCGCCGTAGGTACAGACGAAAAGAGCACCTACACCATAAAGAGGCAGATAGAGTACTACTAAATCCCACAATTAGCTGGAATTGCGTATCTTTGCCTTGATGAAGTATCTGGGAATCATAGTATCGGCCCTTATCCTTGTGTCCTGCATCCAGGAGACATCTCCGGGGCAGACGCTTGGAGAGGCTGACGGTGTGCCGCTTTACAAGATGACCGTAGAGCGGCTGCCGGACCTTCCAAAGCCCCGGGGCGGGCAGCACACGATGCTCCTTGGAGACGAACTGACGGTCCTTGGCGGCATCACGGACGGCTTTGTGCTGGAACCAACCATAGCCTATCTCCGGGACGGCACCTGGAACCAGGTCCCTATGAAATACCCCCACTACTACGGCTTCACAACCCTCCTTCCGGACGGCAGCGTGATGCTTGGAGGCGGCTGCTCGGAGAACTTCGGCATAGGCCAAAGCTGGGGCGTTGAGACATATAACCCCTCAACACATACCTGCAAGGCCGTAGGAATCATGGACCGGAAACGGGCGGGCGTTTCTGCAAGCGTCTTGCAGGACGGCAGGGTTGTCATTTCCGGCAACTGGTATGCCGATGACGCTATCGGCCTGTATGAACCCGGCAAGGGCTTCTCATTTGTAAAGGAGCCGGCCGTTCAGCGCGCTTATCCACACATCCTTCCCATCTCGCCGGACAACGCCCTTATCTTCAGTTCGGAAGACACCCACGGCGACATTATGCAGGACCTCGTGGACCAGTTAAGCGGAGAACCCTTCACGGAACCGCTTCTTAAAGAGTGGAACATCCTGCCATATATGGTCAATCCTACATCGGCCGATGACCTCAGGACAGGCGAATATGCGTATCTTCTTCCGGCAAGCCGCCAGGAAGACGGTCAGGCAGGCATCCTCCGCCTTACTGACGGGCACTTCAGCCTGCTGGAAACGGAGCGCCCGCTGCCGATGGCCCTGCCGGGCGGCGAGCCCCTTGTCTGGATGCGCAGCCTGCAGGTGGACCGGGCATCGAGGTCGGCCTGGATGTATGCGCTTTCCGGCAATGGACGCTTTGTAGCCGCAATGATTGGCTATGATCCCATATTTGAAGGCGGAAAAGCAACGCTGGAGATGTTTCTGGCCGATAAACCGGGCGGCGGGACCTTTTTCAACAACACCCCCAGGCTGCTTGAAGGAGGCCGAATTGTGCTTGCAGGAGGCGTATTGTCCGGCGCCCGGGGCGACAGTAATTTTGAGGCAACCGCCGAAGTATGGCTGTTCCATACCGTAGCGCCGGTGAAGAAGGCCGTTCCCCTGTGGTGGATACTGCCCGTTTTATTACTTGCAGCCTTTGCCGGAGGATGGACCGTAACACGTGGAAGAAAACAGCCTTTGCCGGAGGATGTCACGGACCCTGCCAAGATGGAGAAAAACGACCTCCAGACGCGCATAACCGAACTTGTCGAGGAAAAACAACTCTTCCTAATCAAGGATCTGAAAATTTCAGATATCGCCCGGGAACTTGGCACAAATGCCACCTATATATCGGCCTGCATCAACGGCCAAATGGGTATTTCATTCCCGGAATTCATCTCAAGGTACCGGGTTGAATATGCCCTTAAACTGATGCAGGAGCACCCCGAAATGTCTTCTGTAGAGGTTTGGGAGGCATCAGGCTTCAACAACGAGAAAACCTTCTTCCGGCGCTTCCGTTCGCAGACAGGTATGACCCCCGCCGAATGGAAAAAACAGCATTCAACTAAATAGCGCGCTGAATTTTTCAAGGTGCTTCATCACCTTGAACACCAGACAGTCCGGGAAATGGCGGAAAAAGGGAATGGTCTGGACGGGAAAGAGAAAGTTGTGCTTGACTTTTCCGGGATTGACACCGTTACCAATTCGTTCGCAGATGAATGCATCGCAAAACTTCTGCTTGAAATGTCGCTGGATGAATTGAAGGCAAAAACCACATTTACAGGTCTCACTCCAATGACAGAGCGTAGCATTCTGACGGCCTTGAAGCGCCGACAAATACAGATTTTACAAAATCAGTAAAGCAACAACAGGCCGCGCTAAAGCGGCCTGTTTCTAATAGAACTTGGCACGAATCTGTTCCAGGTCCGTCTTGAGCCAGAAGGGCCAGGAACGAAAAGGCCCTTATTTGTTCCTGGCCCGTATTTTTTTTCGCGGGCCGGGAACACTTACAATTGTGAGCGGATTTGAGGCAATAGTGTTGGATATATGGTTTTTTTTACTAATTTTGCCGGAAAACACAAGCACTATGAAACATATAATCAGTACTTTAGCCCTGTTGGCGGTATGCCTGTATGCCTCTGCTCAAAGCCAGGAAAGCAGGGCGTCAATATATGTAAAAGCAGGATTGGGTACCCGTTTGGGACAGGCAAGTGGAAACACAGAGCTTGATCGGCAGCATGCGCAAAAATTGTCCAAGGGCTATTCTGCGCAGTTTGAGCTGGTGCTTAACAGGCCTTCGATTATTACGGCAGGGTTTATTGTAAATGATTTTCATTCATCTGCTACTGACAGAGTTGTAGTTACTTATACGGATGGCAGTAAGAAGACCGGTGATATGACCGATGTGGCCGATATATGGTCATTCACTCCGGCAACGTACATTCGCGGAACCATTCTGGACGGCCGTCTAGGCTACTCCTTGGCTGTTGGTGCGGGAATAATGGGACTTCGCGACAAGGGAGTCATCTTGGATTATTCGGTCCTGAAGACCGGATGGAGCATGGGAGGCGTGACAGAAGTCTGTTTTGAGTATTACTTAACCCCCACGCTCGCTATAGGTTTCAATACGGAACTACTTGTTGGAAACCTCACATCCTACAAGACCAAGGAACTCTCCACTGGAAACGTTCAGACAACATCCAACATCAGCGAACCAATCAGCCACGTGGATGCTTTGTTGTCGATAGCTTTCGCTTTCTGATTTACTTAAACAGAGCCCTCACCTGTGCCGGAATATCGGCAACCTTCACCACTTCTATGCCGTCGGGCTTTTTGTCAAAGTGGGTGTACTTCTCTCCGGGCAACCTGTACCTACAGGTCCACCCGGCTGCACCCCTAAGCGCAAAAACGGCCGATTTTGAGCCTACCGGTCCATAATAATGGCAGGGTAGGCTCAGTGCATGGCAATATGGGAGGGCGATGTGCGGATTATCTGCCGGGGATGTAACTGCGGAGTGCGTCAACATAAGCGGCGAAGGCGTCACGCCCGCAATCCGTAATGCTGCAGACTGTCTGCGGCATTTTCCCTTTGAATCCCTTTGTTACCTCGATATACCCGGCCTGTTGCAGCTTGTCTATCTGGACACTCAGGTTGCCAGATGTCGCTCCCGTCTCAGCTTTAAGATACACGAAGTCCGCGTTGTCCACTTCGAGCAGGATGGACATTACCGCCAGCCGGAGTTCCGAATGGAGCAAGGGATCAAGGGGTTTGAACTGTTTTCCGTTCTCTGGCATGGCTCAGCGCTTTGTCTGTTTCTGGAGGATGACACCTGGAATGACCAGGGCGAAAATGCCCAGGATCACAAAAGACAGGATGCGCATAGGGGAACCGGAGGGCATAACCATCAGGAAAAGTGCCGACAGGATTGTCGCCACTACCGAAGAGACGGTAATCGGCCTGAATTTGAGCACGGCGCCCGAGAGCGTACCGCAAAGGCCCATCAAGAGCACGATGATCAGTGTCAGGTCAACGTTCAGAGGCCCTTCAATGCCGATAGCGCAACGGATGCCCCAGGCGGCCCAGACAAGGGCGAAGAAACCTGTGGAGAAAAGGCCGAACCACATCCAGATTTTTCCGAGCATGCGGCTGACTTCCGTTTCCGGGACTTTTTCGCTGCTGCGCATCATGAAATGCATACAAACGGCACCGATGGCCGACATGGCAAACCAAAGGAAATTCCATGCCGAGCTTCCGGTCTTGCTCCATAGAGCCCAGATGACCGCGGCTGTTACTGCTACCAGCACCCCCCAGAGGATGAGCGGTTTGCCGGAGTTTCTGGCAATCGTGCGACGACTGCGATCGATTGTCTCCGCAATAAGGCGGAGGCTGTTTTCTGCTGTGAGATTGTTTTCCATTTCTTTCATATTTTTATGATAACCAATGGGTACCCCGTCGCCGTTGCGCACCGGTTGGAGAGTAACGCCGATGCAAATATAAAGTAGTTTATTTTATAAACCAAATTTTTCTTAATTTTTTTTGAGGTGGGCTTATCACTGTATGCGCCAGATTAACCTGGCAGGGTTACAGGGTGATAACCAGCTCTTCGAGGGGTTTGCGTTCGGAGTGGAGCTTAGTGGGGTCGCCGGCGCCGGAGGCGGGGTGGCCGATGGCGAGCAGGCCGTAGATTCCGTGTTCCCTGGTCTCAGGAAGGGCTTCCCTAATCTTTGAAGGGTCGAAATCCCAAATCCACATATTGGCAAGGCCGGCGTCAGTTGCTGTGAGCATAAGGTGTGTGAGGACGATGGCAGCATCTGTCTTGGCGGCGTTGATGCCGTCACTTTCGCGAACCCATGCCTCCTCGTTGCGGCAGCCTACGATGAGCACGACAGGCGCATTGTAGCAGGGATGCACAGTCCTGAGTTTTGCAAGAGCTTCTTCGCTCTTCACCACCCAGATGCGCGTTGGCTGCATGTTTTTTGCCGAAGGAGCCAGGCGCCCGGCCTCAAGTATCATGTTCAGTTTGGACTCCGAAACCGGATAACCACTGAATGCATGGCAGGAATATCGGCTCTGAAGAATTTGCATAAAGGCATCCGAGCCGTAATGATACTTGGTTATCTTGTTCTCAACGTCCGAGAAGTTTGCGCGGTCCTTGACTTTCTCTACGTCGAACAGTCTTCCTAACAGGCTTTTCTTTTTCATATCAATTTGGTTTTTAGTTTCATAGTGTGAAAAATCAAAGATAATGCAATTGGCGCAAGTCTCCAAATATTTTTTATTTGAACAGGGCCTTTACAAGGGCGGGAATGTCGGCAACCTTGACAACTTCGATGCCTTCTGGCTTCCTGTCGAAGTGGGTGTAGGAGCTGACGAAAATCTTCTTGAAGCCAAGACGGGCGGCTTCCACGGCGCGGCGGGCTGCCTGGGAGACAGGACGGATTTCGCCGCTGAGGCCCACTTCACCGGCGAAGCACACATCAGAAGGGATGCTGAAATCGAAGTTGGAAGACAGTACGGCGCAGATGACGGCAAGGTCGCAGGCGGGGTCTGTGATGCGGAGGCCGCCGGCCATGTTAAGGAACACGTCCTTCTGGCCCAGCTTGAAGCCGGCGCGGCGCTCCAGCACCGCCAGGAGCATGTTCAGGCGCCTTACGTCAAAGCCCGTCGCGCTCCTCTGCGCAGTACCATACACTGCCGATGACACCAGCGCCTGCACCTCGAACATCAGCGGCCGGTTGCCGTCCAGCATGGCGCTGATGGCGGCGCCGCTGAGGTCCTCCCCGTGCATGGGGATGAGCATTTCCGACGGGTTCTCCACCTCCCTGAGGCCCTTCCCCGTCATCTCGAACACGGCCAGTTCCGAGGTAGAGCCAAAGCGGTTCTTGATGCTTCTGAGCACCCTGTATGCCCCGCGGTTCTCCCCTTCAAACTGCAGTACAACGTCCACAATGTGCTCCAGTATCTTGGGCCCGGCAATGGTGCCCTCTTTGGTAATATGGCCGATGAGAATGACCGGCACGCCCGACGCCTTTGCAAAGCGAAGGAGAGTTGCGGCCACTTCCTTTATCTGACTCACGCTGCCGGCGGTGGATTCCACCTGAGGGCAGTACATGGTCTGGACGGAATCCACTATGAGAAGGTCAGGATCCACTTCCTCTGCCTCCCTGATGATTTCGCCCATGTCGGTTTCGCTGTAGATGAGGCAGTTGGATGTGTCGCCGCCAAGCCTGTCGGCCCGCATTTTCACCTGCTTTACGCTTTCCTCGCCGGTGACGTACAGCGTTTTGAGCTCAGGCCTCAGAAGCGGCAGCTGCAGCGAAAGGGTACTCTTGCCGATGCCCGGTTCGCCGCCCATGAGAACCAGCGACCCCTTCACGATGCCGCCCCCAAGAAGGCGGTCCACCTCTGCCGATCCAAGGCTCACCCTGTCCTCTTCCGTGGTGGAAACGTCCTTCAGGGGCATGGGCTTACGGCCCGCTCCCGGCACGGAAACGGCCACCTGGCGCTTGCCGGTGACTACTTCTTTCTCTACAAGTGTATTCCACTCCCCGCAGGAAGGGCATTTACCCATCCATTTTGAGTACTCATTTCCGCAATGTGTGCAGAAAAACACGGTCTTGGACTTAGTGGCCATATCAATCAATATTTCTGTACAAATATAAAAAAAGTCCCCCGGAAAACCGAGGGACTCTTGTCCTGAAAGTAATCGTTATTACTTCTTGATAGCCTCGACAGCCTTGTCACCGGCGGCGTTGATAGCCTCAACTGCCTTATCGGTAGCGGCGTCCTTGACAGCGTTTGCTGCATCCTGGGCAGCCTGCTCTACAGCGCTCTTTTCAGCAGCCTGCTCTACCTTTGCGGGTTCAGCGGCCTTTTCTGCCTTCTTGGAGTTGTTGTTTCCGCAAGAAGCTGCGAGTACCATCATGGCTACTACTGCAGCGGACATAAATACTTTCTTCATGATACTATAAAATTAAAATTGAACGTATTATCCTGTTTCCGTGCAAATGTAGCCCTTATTTTTGAGAGAGGCAAGAAATTTTTAAAATTTTTTATTACGGATTGTAAGCAGCTACCTCAAATCGCCCAGTTCTTCGTCGGCCACGGGGCCGAACCATTTGGTCAGACGGGACTTGGCTTTGGCCTTGATTTCCGGAGTCACCGCCTTGGAGACGTACACCACGGCGGCAAGGAGAGCGGCCCAGTCGTCGGCATAGCCGATGGCGGGGATGAGGTCCGGGAGGATGTCGGCGGGGAGGATGAAGTATCCAAGAGCGCCGGCAATCACGGCCCTGTATTTTGCCGGAGTGGCCTTGTCTACCAGCACCTCATACAGCACAAGAGAGTAGTAGACCATCTTTACGCCCACCTTGCGGGCTATCTTGCCAAGCTTTTTCCAGTAGCCGTCCTCGTTGTAATGCTGCTGGTACTCTGTGAGGTTGTCAGATGAGAAGTCGTTTTTCATAGTGACAAAATTACCTGTTTTTAGTTATCTTTGCAAAAACTGTACTTATATGGACATAAGAACCGGCAACGGCTTTGACGTACATGCCCTGGCACCCGGACTGCCGATGTGGCTGGGAGGAATAAATATCCCGTCCGAAAACGGCTTCGTCGCCCATTCTGACGGAGATGTCGCTATCCATGCACTCTGCGATGCGCTCCTTGGATGCCTTGCGCTTGGGGATATCGGCCATCTGTTTCCGGATACCTCTGACGAGTGGAAGGGCATAGACAGCAAGATACTCCTTGGAAAAGTAGTCGCCCTGGTGCATGAAAAAGGCTACAGCGTGGGCAACGTGGACGTGACCATCGCACTCCAGAAGCCCAAGCTGGCGCCGCACATCGCCGCCATGAGGGAATGCCTTGCCGGGATCCTCGGCGTCACGCCGGACCGCGTTTCCGTGAAGGCCACAACCACGGAGCGTCTTGGCTTCGTGGGCCGTGAAGAGGGCTGCGCCGTCTGGGCCAATGCCATTATTTTTTATTAACTTTGCACTATGGCAGGATTCAATTTCGGGTTCTTCGGGAACCAGGAACACAGGGTTTTCAATTACAAGCCCCGGTACTATGACCCGGAGGAGGAAAAGCGCCGGCAGATGTTCGGCGACGTTGACGGCACCAATGAGGAAGCCGCCAAAAACGGCACGTATACCCCCGGAAGCAGCATCCGCGGCGCTTTCCGCAATGGCAATTACCAGAAAACCCGTTCTTCCATGGGCAAGATTCATGGCATCATAACCATCATCACGCTACTACTGATTGCCGCCGTGCTTGTGTTCTTCACGAAGTTTTTTGAACTGCTGTAGAGATTTCTCGACTTCGCTCGAAATGACAGGAAAATGGAACTGAGGATACTTCCTAAAAATATTGCCGATATGATTGCGGCCGGGGAGGTGGTGCAGAGGCCTGCCTCCGTGGTGAAGGAGCTGATGGAGAATGCGGTGGATGCCGGAGCAACCGACGTCAAGGTAATCATCCTTGATGCCGGACGCACGCTCATACAGGTTATAGACAACGGCTGCGGCATGACGCCGGACGACGCCGTCCTGTGCTTCGAGCGCCACGCTACTTCCAAGCTCGCAAGCGTGGAGGACCTTCACAACATCACCAGTTTCGGCTTTCGCGGAGAGGCCCTTGCCTCCATCGCCGCCGTTGCCGACGTTACCCTCCGCACCCGCCGCCAGGACGCAGAACTGGGCGTGGAAGTGACCTTCTCCGGCAGCGAGCACACCGGAACGAAGGAGGTATCGGCCCCCACGGGGAGCAATTTCGCGGTAAGAAACCTGTTCTACAACATACCGGCAAGGCGCAAGTTCCTCAAGAGCGACAACGTGGAGTTCCGCCATATCGTGGAGGAGTTCCAGAGGGTGGCCCTCACCAGGCCGGACGTTGCCTTCACCCTCACCCACAACGGCAAGGACATACACGTGGTGAAGCCCGGACGTTCGCACAAATTCCGCATCCAGGACCTTCTGGGGACGTCGGTGGTGGGAGAAATCATGGACATATCGGCAGAGACTTCCATCGGCACGCTTAACGGATATGTGGGAAGGCCGGAGAGCGCAAAGAAGACGCTGGGGAACCAGTTTTTCTTCGTGAACGGCAGGTATTTCCGCAGCCCGTACCTTCACAAGGCCGTGATGAAAGCCTACGAGAACCTGGTGCCGGAAGGGGTCACGCCTTCTTATTTCATCTTCCTGGAAGTGGATCCTGCAACGCTTGACGTGAACATCCACCCCACCAAGACGGAGATCAAGTTCATGGAGGAACAGATGCTGTTCCAGACCATCTACGGCGCCGTCAGGGAAGCACTCGGGCGCGCAGGGGCCGGCGGAGGCATCGACTTCGACAATCCCGAAGCCCGCGAGATGCCTCTGCCCGGAAGGAGTTTCCAGGAGTATCGGCCCGCAGGCATTCCTTCAGAGGGGGCCGATTTCAGCTACAACCCCTTTGACCCGGTAGAGGACTTCGTTCCTCAGGCGCAGCCGTACAAGGACTATTCCTCCCACGTGGACAGGCACGAAAACTACGGCGTCCTGTTCGAGGAGAGAACCCTTCCCACCGCGCAGATCCTGGTAGTGCAGGGCAAGTATATCATAACCCAGAGCGCATCCGGCCTCATGATGGTTCACATCAGAAGGGCGCAGGAGAGGCTGCTGTACCAGCGTTTTTACAAGGCTCTCACGGCAGAGGCCCACGTGACGCAGACCGCCCTCTTCCCCGTTCAGGTGAACGTGGGAACGGCCGGGAAGCTGGTATTCGACGAAAACGCCCTCCTTCTGGAGAAGCTGGGCTTTGACATAGCGCCATTCGGCAACGACGTGGTGGTAGTGAACGGCGTGCCGGAAGGCTTTTCGGCAGAGCCCGGCAAGGCAGAGGAAACCATGCGGGAGGTCCTCAGGGTGCTGTCAGAGGACAAGACCGCCCTCCCCGGCATCATGGAGCAGACCATGGCAGAGAAGTTTGCCGCGGTCGGGGCGGCATCGGCACCGAAGATAAGCTCGCCTATTGAGGCTCAGAGGCTTCTGGATGCCCTCCTGCAGGGCGAAAACCCCGAATTCACCCCCTCCGGCAGGAAGATAATCAGCATAGTTTCGCTGGAGGACGTAGAAAAACGTTTTTAAATGGCTAATTTTCTGGAAAACATACCGGTCGTAACCCGGAATCTCCTGTACCTGAACATAATCATGTTCGTGGCGTCTCTCATCAATCCGGACTTCATGAACAGCACCTTTGCAATGGCATTCCCCCTTGCCGACGGCTTCCGCTGGTGGCAGCCGGTGACTCACATGTTCATGCATGCGAACTTCATGCATATCTTCTTCAACATGTACTCGCTGGTGATGTTCGGCATGGTGGTGGAAAGGGCCCTGGGAACGCGTGATTTCATCATTTTCTACCTTATCACGGGCTTCGGCGCAGTGCTCCTTCACTTTGGCGTGGAGTACCTTCAGGCGCAGGCGCTCATTCAGGCGAATCCGGGAGTATCGGCCCAGGCGATTTACAATTACATGCCCAGCGTGATGGGCGCTTCCGGTGCGGTGTACGGCGTTCTGGTGGGCTTTGCGATGCTCTATCCCAGCGCCCGGCTCACCCTTATCTTCCCGCCGATAACGCTGGATGCGAAGTGGTGGGTGATCATATTCATCGGCATAGAGCTCCTGACCGGAATTACGGGCACGCAGATGGGTGTGGCGCATTTTGCGCACCTTGGAGGAGCGCTCTTCGGATGGCTTCTCATCAGGCGCTGGAAAAGGAAAGGCAGTCTTTAAATGGCAGAGAAGAAAAAGAGGCACTGGCTGTCAAGGCTGTCGTTCGGAAGTGTGGCGCTCGCGGTGTCGATACTGCTCTTCCTGGGATATCTGTCCGTGATCGTAGACCCGGCCAGGGCGTGGTTCTTTACGCTGTTCGGGCTGCTGTATCCGGTGGTTTTCCCAATTGCGGCAGTACTGTTCATCTGGGCGCTTCTAAGGCGCTCCCGCACAAGGGGGCTGCTGCTTGTTGCCCTTCTGCCGTCCCTTCTTTTCTTCGGCCGGTTCTACAAGTTCGAGGGCTCCAAGGACGAGACCGAGCCCACCCTGAAAGTAGTCTCCTACAACGTTGGAGTCTTCGCCCACGGGCATCTTAAAGACCGCCTCGCCCTTGCCGATTCCACCGCCCGCTACCTGCGCTCCCTTGATGCCGACATCATATGCCTGCAGGAGTTCTGGCTGCCAAATTCCGAATCTCCCGACAAGTGGATCAAGAAGCACTTCCCCGGATACGACTTCGAATATTACGTTTTCACCGGCAAGAACGGGCGTTTCGGGAACCTCACCCTGAGCCGCCTGCCGCTGGTGGGAAAGGGCAAAAGCACCTTCGAGCATTCCACGAACCTTGCTCTGTATACCGATGTAGGGCTAACGGAAGGCGTCCTGAGGCTGTACAACTGCCATTTTGAGAGCTACAACATCTCCATTGCAGGACTCGTGAAGAAGGACGGTGCGGTGGAGGAGGCGGAAGCCAAGATGAAACGCTCCATCACCGAGAGGCCCCGCCAGGTGGCCGAGGTGCTGCGCGGAATGGACTCCGCGCCCATGCACTGCGCAGCCCTGGGAGACTTCAACGACACACCCCTTTCGTACACATACACCCGCCTTCACCGCGGGCGAAGGGATGCCTTTGTGAGGGCCGGAAAGGGCTTTGGAGCAACCTACAGCGCACTTTGGCCGCTGCTGCGCATAGACTATATCCTGTGTCCGCCGGAACTTGAGGCCGTGTCCTACAAGGTGGACAAAGTACCATATTCAGACCATTATCCAGTTATTGCAGAATACTATGAGAGACATTCTGAGTGAAGCACTTGAAGTGCTGCGTAAGGGCGGCACCATACTCTATCCCACAGACACCGTCTGGGGCCTTGGCTGCGACGCAACAAACCCTAAGGCGGTGGCACGCATCTATGAAATCAAGCAGCGCTCAGACTCCAAGTCACTGGTGCTCCTTGCCTCCGACCTTGACATGGTTGCAAAGTATGTCAAGGAAGTTCCGTCCATCGCCGTAGACCTCGTGGAAGTGAATGACGCGCCGATGACCATCATCTATCCCGGTGCCATTGCCGGTGAGCCGGAATCCGCCGGAGACCGATGGCACCTGGCACACAACACCGTGGCGGAAGACGGCTCGGTGGGCATCCGAATTCCCATGATGCAGTGGTGCAAGGACCTTGTATTCAAGCTTGGAAGGCCGCTGGTATCCACTTCTGCCAACATCTCGGGCGAACCCACGCCAAAGCGTTTTTCGGAGATTCCGCAGGAGATAAAGGATGCGGTAGACTTCGTGGTTCCGCCGTCCGTAGACAAGGACTCCACCGGAAAGGCCTCGCAGATTCTCAAAGTGGGCCTCCGGGGAGAGATTGAGATTATCAGGAAGTAGTTACTTCGCCATTGCGGCTTCTACGTCGTCCGGGGCGATGGGAAGACGCCTGTGGCCAAGGCGGCGGGCGCCGTCAGCGGTGACAAGGACGTCATCCTCAAGACGGATGCCGCCAAAGTCATAGTACTCTTCCAGCTTGGGGTAGTTCACGAAGTCCTTGCCAAGACCCTCCTTCTTGAACTTTTCGATAAGGGCCGGGATGAAGTAGATGCCGGGTTCGTCGGTGATTACGTGGCCGGGACGCAGGCGGCGTGCCATGCGCAGTGAGCCAAGGCCAAGCTGCTTTGCACGGGCCTGGTCAGGATCGTAGCCAACGAGGTTCTCTCCGAGGTCTTCCATGTCGTGCACGTCAAGACCCATGTTGTGGCCGAGGCCGTGAGGCTGGAAGAGGCCGGCGATGCCTTCTGCCACCATCTCGTCAAGGTCTCCCTTCACTATTCCAAGGGCGGAAAGGCCTTCCAGCATCTTGCGGGCCGTTGCCAGGTGCACTTCACGGTAGGTGATGCCGGGCCTTGTAAGGGAGAATGCATGCTCGTTGCACTCGTATACTATCTGATAGATTTCACGCTGCTTTGCGGTGAACTTCCCTGCAGTGGGATATGTGCGGGTGAAGTCTGATGCATAGTGGCTGTTCGCCTCCACACCGGCGTCTATTACCATGAGCTTTCCGGGCTCCACAACTTTGTCATGCAGGTGGTTGTGGAGGGTTTCTCCGTGCTGGGTGAGGATGGTGGGGAAGGATACGCCCCAGCCCTTTGCAAGGGCCACGGCTTCCATCTTGCCCACTATTTCCTGCTCCACGATTCCGGGAACTATGGAATCCCTTGCGACGGAGTGCATCTCGTAGCCAAGGTCGCACGCGGCGTCAATAGCCTCAATTTCAATTGCTTCCTTTATGAGCCTCTGGGAGATCACGGCCTCTGTGAGCGGCTTTGAAACGTACTTGTCTATGCGTGCGCGGTGCGTGAGCTCCATGAGCTTGAGCGTGTTGTAATAACGCGAAGGAGCCAGGTAGTGGATATCCCTTCCGGCCTTGAATGCGGCTGTTACGGCTGCGTCCAATGCGCCATATGGAGCTGTCTTTTTGACACCCGCCTTGAGAGCGAGGGATGCGATGGTGGGCTGGGGGCCCATCCAGATGATATCGTCGATTTCTACGTCGTCGGCATAGATGGTTTCCTCGCCGGAATCTATGTCAAGAATGGCGGCGTAGAGAGGGGTGTCCAGGCCGAAATAATACAGCCAGGTGCTGTCCTGACGCCATTTATAACAATTGTCCTTATATTGGGCGGGAGCCTCTGCATTGCCGATAAAAAGGATTATACCGCTTTGCGAAGCTTCCCTCATCTTCTGAAGGAGGGTGCTGCGCCTTCTTGAATAAACTTCCTGAGCAAACATATGTGGTACGTGTTTTGTTTTCCCAAATATAATGAATATTTTTGGCCTATGGAAACTTTTATCGCAGTAGTTGCCATCGTTCTTGGCATAGTTGGAATAATAGGGAGCGTCGCTCCCGGACTGCCCGGCCCGCCCCTCAGCTGGCTTGCCATGTTGTTTATCTACGCCTGGGGCGCAGGCACAAACGGCGCCGGAGAGCCCATGAGCCTTACCCTGCTTCTCGTATGGCTGGGAATAGTGATAGTGGTCTCCGTCCTTGACTACGTTGTCCCGGCATACTTTACAAAGCTCACCGGCGGGTCCAAGTACGGCAGCTGGGGCGCTATCGCCGGCCTGTTCGTGGGTCTTCTGGTCCCGCCCGTCGGCATGATAGTGGGGTCACTCCTTGGTGCTTTCATCGGCGAGCTCATTTTCGCTTCCAAGCCGCCGGCAGATTCGGTGAAATCGGCCTTTGGAGCGTTCATAGGGTTCATGTTCGGAACGGGACTCAAGCTCATTACCGCAGCCGTAATGATGTTCTACATAGTCATTTACGCTTTCTAAATGCTAAGGGAAGCGGCAGACTTACTTATGCCCAGGGAATGCCTGGTGTGCGGCAGGGAACTCTCCTCAAAAGAAGAGTTCCTTTGCATTTGGTGCGCCGCCGACATGCCCCTCACCTACTACTGGGAGCAGCCGCACAACCCAATGGCCGACAAACTGAACGCAGCCTTGGAGAAGTTGGACCCTTCCACCGTTCAGTACTCCTACGCCGCCGCCCTCATGTTCTATCACGAAGACAATCCATACAAGAGGATTCCCCAGGCGCTCAAATACCAGTACAATATTCCGGCAGGCAGATATTTCGCCAAAAACCTTGGCCGGCGGCTTGCCCTTGCTCCGCATTTCAGCGATGTAGACGCCGTGATTCCGGTGCCGCTGCACTGGATGCGAAAGCTCCGGCGCGGCTACAACCAGGCGGAAATCCTGGCCGCAGAGATTGCCGGGGCCCTTGGCGCCCGGCTGCTGCCAAAGGCCGTTTCACGCCGCCGCAGCACCGTTTCCCAGACCACCCTTGCGGCCGAAGACCGCTTAAAGAACGTCGCGGGAGTATTCCAGGTACGCGAGAGGCTTGAGGGCCTCCGCCACCTCGCAATCGTTGACGATACCTTTACGACCGGCGCCACCCTTGCCGCCTGCATAAAAGCAATCCGGACCGCTGCGGGCCCGGATGTGCGGATTTCTGCCTTTACGCTTTCCGTCGTGGATGATTAGCGCTTGGGGGGCAGGACCCCATCCTTAAAAACGGCCATTTTCAGGGACGGGGGCCTCGCAATATCAACCCTTCAGGGCTCTCATGGCGTTAAGGACAGCGAGGACGGTGACGCCCACGTCTGCGAAAACGGCCATCCACATGGTTGCAAGGCCCATAGTTGCCAGGATGAGCACCAGGACTTTTATGCCGATTGCGAATATGATGTTCTCACGTGCAATGCCGATGGTGCGGCGGGCGATGCGGACGGCATCGGCAATCTTGGAGGGCTTGTCGTCCATGAGGACAACGTCGGCGGCTTCGATGGCTGCGTCTGAGCCGAGGGCGCCCATGGCGATGCCGGCATCGGCACGGGTGAGGACGGGGGCGTCGTTGATGCCGTCACCCACGAAGGCGAGGCGTCCTTCTCCAAGGAGGCTCTCCACTTTTTCCACCTTCCCGGCGGGCAGAAGATCTGCGTGGAATTCATCCAGGCCGATTTTTCCTGCCACTGCCTCTGCCACCTTGGCGCTGTCTCCGGTGAGCATCACCGTACGCTTTATACCCTGCTTCTTGAGGGCCGCCACGGCCGCCGCTGCATCTTCCTTGATACGGTCCGATATCACGATATGGCCCGCATATTCGCCGTCGATTGCAACGTGGACGATGGTGCCTTCATGATGGCAAGGATGCCATTCGGCGCCGAGTTTTGTCATGAGCTTGTCGTTTCCAACGGCAACCTTGCGGCCGTTTACTGTTGCGATTATTCCGTGGCCGGCAGTCTCCTGAACGTCCTCGACGGAGCAGTCGTCTTGTTCGTCGGGATACGCGTTCCTGAGCGCCATGGCAATGGGATGGGTAGAGTGGCGTTCAACGTGGGCTGCAAGATGAAGGAGTTCTTTCTGATCCAGCTCTTCGGGATGGACGGCGGTCACTTCGAAGACGCCTTCCGTGAGCGTTCCGGTCTTGTCAAAGACTACGGTTTCAAGCTTTGAGAGGGTGTCAAGAAGGTTGGAGCCCTTGATGAGGATACCCTTTCTGGATGCGCCTCCAAGGCCGCCGAAGAATGCAAGCGGCACGGAGATGACAAGTGCGCAGGGGCAGGACACAACAAGGAAAAGAAGGCCTCTGTATATCCAGGTTGCCCACTCGCCGGTGATAATACCGGGAATGATTGCTACTACAAGCGCCAGAGCAACCACTATGGGAGTATATATCTTTGCAAAGCGGGTGATGAAGCTTTCGCTGCGGGATTTGCGTTCTGCAGCATGCTCCACAAGCTCCAGTATCTTTGCCGCTGTGGATTCACCGAAAGCCTTGGTGGTCCTTACCCTCAAGACTCCGCTGAGGTTCACGCAGCCGGAAAGGACATCTTCTCCCTCGCGGATGCTGCGGGGAACGCTCTCTCCGGTAAGGGCTACGGTATCAAGGCTGGAAGTGCCCTCAAGCACGGTTCCGTCCATCGGAACCTTCTCTCCGGGGCGGATCACGATGATTTCTCCAACCTTAACGTCTTCCGGATGGACGGAAAGGATTTCGCCGCTTCTCTCGACGTTTGCGCTGTCGGGACGGATGTCCATAAGGTGCGAGATGGACTTCCGGGAGCGGCCTTCGGCAATCTCCTCGAAGAGTTCTCCGACCTGGAAGAAAAGCATGACGAAGACGGCCTCAGGGAACTGCGTCTCTGCACCCGGCATGAATCCGATGCCAAGGGCGCCCAGGGTGGCGACACTCATGAGGAAATCCTCGCTGAGCGCCTCTCCGTGAAGAAGGCCCTCTGCCGCCTCCTTGAGCGTGTCCCCGCCCACGATTAAATAAGGTACCAGGAACAGCAGCAGATACTGCCAGATTTCCCAGTCCGTCTTTTTCTCTATGATTATCGCTGCAACCAGCAGTACGGCTGCAACTATGATCTTGATGAGCCTGCCATGGCCCTCTTCCTCCTCATGATGATGGTGATGTTCTTCCATAGCTTTACAGTTTTTTCTGCTGCAAAGCTAACGCACTATTTCTGCAACCGGGTTGCAAAAAGCTATTCCGTAACCTTCATGAGGGATTTGACGGGAGCGATGTCCTCAATGGCTTCACGGCCGCCAAGACCTTCGATTTCCACCAGGAACACGAAGTCTGTGACCTTGATTCCGTACTCCTTGCCGTCAATGACGATTTTCTGCTTCTCGAGGCCCTCTGCGATGCCGCGGGCAGTGCCGCCGGTGGCGAGGATATCGTCAAAGAAAGTCACCTTGAAGACGTCACCGTCAGGAACGCCGGCAGCGACGTCGGAAAGACGGAAGTAAATCTGGTCCTTTCCGTACTCCTTGGTGATGTCAATGCCGATGAGGTCGCCCTGGGCATAGGGCAGTTTGCCTTTCTTGCGGAAAGGGATGATGTTCTGCACCTTCTCACACTCCGTAAGCATGGGAGCGGCAAACAGGAAGCCGCGTGCCTCGGGTGCCACGATGTTGGGACTGTCGGAAATGGTTCCAAGGTCCTTTACAAGACTGCGGAAGACTTCCTTGTTCTGTACAAACGGGATGATGTCCACGAAGTTCACGCCCGCGATGGGAAAATCGGGATAGAATTTGAGGTACTTTGTGTAGTCCATTACTCTACGGAATTAATATCGATAAGATTATTGAGAAGCGCGTAAACCGTGAGGCCGGCCACTGTCTTGATGCCGGTCTTGCGGGTGATATTCTTACGATGTGTAATTACGGTGTGGATGGAGATGTTCATCTCGTCGGCAATCTCCTTGTTGAGCATGCCCTTGGCTACGCAGACGAGGATTTCCTTCTCTCTGGGAGAGAGGAGGGTGTCGTCATCTTCCTTGCCGGAATCAGCGTCCGTGCGGCCTTCCAGGGCCGTTTCTTCAAGGAGGATATGGCGGCGGATGTCGGCCTCGAGAACGTTGATGCCGCTAAGGACACGGAAGGCTTCCTGCTGGTCTGCGTTCTTGGGAAGGTGCGTCATGACAAGGTTCTTGAGGTCCTCCATGGTTTCCTCTACGCCGGAGTGGTCCTCTTCATAGGAGCCGATGGCGAACTTGCCGGAAGGGTCGTCCACGAAGGGGAAGACTTCCGTCTCTTCGTAGTCGAAGTGCTTGACGAGTTCGTCACGGAAGTTGGTGAAGAACTTCCAGATGACCTTCTGGTGCGGATCTTCGCAGGGGAACATCATCCTGCCGATGCTTGCGGCAAGGTCCTTCAGGGCAACGTTGATGTAGTACTGGTGCGAACGGGAGAGATATGAGACTATTACGGAAAGGTCTGCCTTGTCAAGTTCTTCCCGGCCGGGGCGGTAATCGGCATTGAGATATACCTTGCAGATGATGAGGAAGGTGTATGGATCTATGCCCTGGGCGGTGCAGACTTCTTCCACGGAGGCATCTCCGTAGCCAAACTTCAGGCCCATCCTGGTGAATACGCCTATGAGGACGGGGTCCTGTTCGAGGAGTTCCGCCATCTTCATTGCGGGGGATAATATTGCTTCGTTTGACATAGAGTGCGAATTTACTAAAAATACCGTATATTTGCAACCCGAAACGACTTATCAGATGGCTCTTCAGAAACATTTCTCTCCGGACGGAATCACCCCTCCGCGCAGGATCAGCGGCTTTTTTGCGCTTACTCCCCTCCTCGTTTTCCTTCTGGTCTACGTGGTTACGTCAATACTGGCAAAGGACTTCTACAAGGTGCCGGTGACTGCCGCCTTCCTTGTGGCGTCGGTATATGCGATGTTCATCACTCCGCTTGAAAAGACTGACGACAAACTCACGGTCTTCTCAAAAGGCGCCAGCAACGGAAACGTCCTTCTCATGATATGGATATTCGTTCTGGCGGGCGCTTTTGCCGCTACCGCAAAGGATATCGGCGCAATTGAGGCTACGGTGAACGGAGCCCTCAGGATACTTCCCGGAAAGCTCATATACGCCGGACTCTTCCTGGCCTCGTGCTTCATCTCGATGGCCATCGGCACGTCTGTGGGAACGATTGTGGCCCTTGTGCCCATTGCCGGCGGCATTGCCGCAGAGACTGGGATGGGTGTGCCTTTCGTGACGGCCATCGTGGTTGGAGGGGCGTTCTTCGGGGACAACCTGTCGTTCATATCGGACACCACCGTGGCGGCTACTAAGACACAGGGCTGTTCCATGAAGGACAAGTTCAGGGTAAACCTCTGGATTGCCGCTCCGGCGGCGATGGTGGTTACGGTGCTGTACGTGGTGCTCGGCCTTTCGGTAGAGGCGGTGCCGGCGGCGGAGAGCGTGAACCTCCTCCTCATACTTCCGTATCTTCTTGTCATCGGCCTTGCTCTCTGCGGGGTGAACGTGGTGACTGTGCTGGCAACGGGAATAGTGGTGAACGGAATCATCGGCTGGTGCACGGGAGCATACGATTTTGTGGGCTGGATGGCGTCCATCGGCGGGGGTATCGGCTCAATGGGAGAACTCATCATAGTGTCCCTGCTGGCCGGTGGCATGCTGGAGCTCATCCGGTATAACGGAGGGCTGGACTATATCATCGGCAGCCTTACAAAGCGCATTTCCGGAAGGAGGGTGGCCGGCTTCACCATTGCCGCGCTGGTTTCGCTGGTGAACGTGTGCACGGCGAACAACACCATCGCCATCATCACCACAGGCCCCCTGGCAAAGGATATTACGGACCGGTTCGGCCTGGATCCAAGGAAAACCGCATCCATTCTGGACACCTTCTCCTGCTTCGTACAGGGCATACTCCCCTACGGCGCGCAGATGCTCATGGCCGCCGGACTCTCCGGAGCCGGGACCATGGCCATTATCGGCCACCTATACTATCCTTTTGTGCTGGGGCTTTTTGCGGTGCTGTCAATCCTTCTGCGTTTCCCGCGCAAGTACTCCTAAATAAACGGCCTCAACGGCTGTTACAGCGGCGGTTTCCGTCCTAAGGCGGGAAGGGCCGAGATGAATGGGCACAAAGCCGTTTTTCAGCGCAAGCGCCGCTTCCTCAGGAGAAAAATCCCCCTCCGGGCCGATGAGAACGCATATCTCCTCCTGGCCTTTTATAGCCTCTGCAATGCTCTCCCGGGGCGTTTCCCCTTCGAAGCAATAGGCAATGAGCTTGCATCCTCCCCTCTCCGTGCCGATGAACTCCTTCACGCTCACCGGCTCCCTAATCTCCGGAATGCGAGCCTTGAGGGACTGCTTCGTTGCCGACAGAGCTATCCTCCGGGCCCTGTCAGTCTTGTATACCTTGCGTTCTGAACGGTCTCCGATGAGAGGAACGATGGTGTCTACGCCCAGTTCCGTGGCCTTCTCCACAAACCATTCGAAACGGTCGTTGTTCTTGGTGGGACAGCAGCCCACGGTGAGCCTGTAGGGGTGCGAGTGCCAGTTTTCTTCCGTGGACAGGACCTCTGCCTCTGCGCCTTTGGGACTGTCGTCCGTCAGACGGCAGCGGTACAGGGTGCCCAGGCCGTCGATGACGTCTATCTCATCTCCGGCACGGTGCCTGAGCACCCTTACGCAGTGCGTGCTTTCTTCTGCGTCCAGGCGGCAGGTGCGGCCGTCGGCCTCGTATGCGTAAAAGAGTTCCATGCTAATACTTCAGCCCCATGTTCTTGAGGATGAAGGAGTAGATGTCAGCCTGCTCCTCCAGGACCTTGGCAAGGGGTTTTCCGCCGCCGTGACCGGCCTTGGAGTCGATACGGATGAGCTGGGGTCTGTCTCCGGCATTGCACTCCTGAAGGGTTGCAGCGAATTTGAAGGAGTGGGCAGGGACGACGCGGTCGTCATGGTCGGCAGTGGTGACAAGGGTGGCGGGATACTTGGTGCCGGGCTTCAGATTGTGGAGCGGGGAGTAGCCTTTCAGGTATGCGAACATTTCCGGGGAGTCCTCGCTGGTGCCGTAGTCGGGGGCCCAGTTCCAGCCGATGGTGAACTTGTGGTAGCGGAGCATGTCCATGACGCCCACCTGGGGAATTGCGACGGCGTAGAGGTCCGGCCTCTGCGTCATGCAGGCGCCCACCAGGAGACCTCCGTTGGAGCCGCCCACGATTGCGAGCTTTTCGGGCTTGGTGTAGCCGCTGGCGATGAGCCACTCTGCCGCGCCTATGAAATCGTCAAATACGTTCTGCTTCTGCATCTTCGTACCGGCAAGGTGCCAGGCTTCGCCGTATTCGCCGCCGCCGCGGAGGTTAACCTGCGCATAGATGCCGCCGTTTTCGAGCCAGGGCACCCTTGAGGCAGAGAAAGAAGGAGGCAGGGAGATGTTGAATCCGCCGTAACCATAGAGGTATACAGGGTTGCTGCCGTCCAGCTTGATATCCTTCTTGTGGGTGATGAACATTGGAATCCTGGTGCCGTCCTTGGACTGGAAGAATACCTGCTCGGTTACGAGGCCGGAAAGATCAAAAGCGGTCTCAGGCTGCTTGTAGACCTTGCTTTCTCCGGTTTCTATGTTCCAGCTGTAAACGGTTCCGGGAGTGGTGAAAGAAGCGTAGGTGTAATAGCACCAGGGCTCTCCCTTGCGGCAGGAGAATCCCGCGCTGCCAACGCCTGGAAGATGGATTTCCTCTACGCGCCGGCCGGTGAGGTCATAGAGGTATGCATGGGTGGAGGCGTCCTCGCTGTAGCTTGCGATGATGAGGTCGGTTATGAAGGACACGTCGTCAAGGACGCTTGTCCCCTCCGGAATCACGTCTTTCCATACCCTCGGATTCTTGATGTCGGTGACCACCAGCTTGTTCATGGGGGCGTCAAGGTTGGTGAAGAGGTAGATCTTGTCACCGTCGGTCTCCGCGGGGGTGCAGGAGTTCTTCATGTCGCGGGTAATCTGCACCCACTTGGCGCCTCTCTTCCTGAGGTCCATGACGTAAAGGTTGTTGCCGATATCGGCCCCGTCCTCATACAGGAAGGCCATGGTCTCTTCGTCGTTCACGCTCACCTGGTAGAAACGCAGGGGTTCTGCAGGGTTGGAGAAGAAGAGCTTGTCCTCGTTCTGGGGGGTTCCTATCTTATGGTAGTAGACCTTGTGGACTTCGTTCTTTCCGCTGAACTCGTGGCCGTCGCCGGCGGGGGCGTCATAGGCGCTGTAATAGAAGCCGTCCTTATACCAGGCCGCGCCGGTGAACTTTGCCCAGACTATGTGGTCTTCAAGGAGTTCACGGGTGGCGGCGTCCATCACGTAAATCTCTTCCCAGTCGCTTCCGCTGCGGGAAATGGTGTAAGCTGCGTACTTGCCGTCATTGGAGAAATAAACGCCCTTGAGGGCAACGGTGCCGTCTTCGCTCAAGGTGTTGGGATCCAGAAAGACATGGGCTTCGGAGTCGGGAGAGTCCATCTCGTAGAGGACGCTCTGGTTCTGGAGACCGTCGTTGCGGTAGAAGTACCATTTGCCGTTCTTGCGCTTTGCGGGAGCGCCAACCTTCTCGTAGTTGCTCACCTGTTTAAGGCGTTCAAGGAGCTTTGCACGGAAGGGAATGCCCTTCAGGTAATGGTCCGTGACCTTGTTCTGGGCTTCAACCCAGGCGGCGGTCTCGGGAGAGGCGTCGTCCTCCAGCCAGCGGTAAGGGT
Organism: Bacteroidales bacterium; assembly: GCA_017458265.1. GTDB lineage: Bacteria > Bacteroidota > Bacteroidia > Bacteroidales > UBA932 > Cryptobacteroides. Next base: position 23,622 of record JAFTFV010000009.1, read on the forward strand.
CGGCCACTTCTGTGCCGAAGTAATTGTCTACGGTGCTGTCTTTGCGCGTCACGGGAGTCTTGGGAGCGCAGGCGTCAAACAGGATTGCTGCCATCAGAAAAGGAATAATAATGCGTTTCATGCCTTAAAGATAACAATTGTTTTGCATTAAGTCAAAAATGTTATATACGTGATTGTCACGTCGGACAAGATGTTCAGGGAGAGGCACCAGGGAGAGGATCCCAATATCCAGATAATGACGCCGGAGGAGTTTGTGGCAAAGATTACCGTCTCTTGACAAGTAGGGCAAGGCCGGCCATTGTGAAGAGGGCGTTGAGAAGGAGTATCTCGTAGCTGAAGTGATATCCGCCGAACCACGCCTCTGAATTGAGGTCCAGGACAAGGCAAAGCACGGGGGCAAGTATTGCCACCACAGGCACCCAGCGGTCACGCACCGGTGCCTTGAACAGTATCCCAAAGGCAAACAGGCCGAGGATGGGACCGTAGGTATAACTCGCAAGACGGTACACGGCATCAATTACGCTCGTGGAATTGAGCGCCGCAAACACAAGGATGCACACGGCCATAAGGACAGCCATCGCCGTGTGAACCCACACGCGGGATTTGTCCTTTCCTCCAAGGATATCAATCGTAAAAGATGTCGTGAGGGCCGTCAGGGCCGATCCTCCTGCCGGGAAACCCGCCATTACAAGGCCTATGACAAAGAGAACGCCCACGAATTTCGGAATCGCTCCGGACCATGTGACGGCCGGGAACAGGGCGTCACCCTTGGCGTCTATCCCGTGCATGGCCGCAAATTGGTACATATATACTCCAAGCAGCAGGAAGATGGCTATGAACACTATCTGAAGCAGACTGGAAACGATGAGATTCTTCTGGGAATCCTTCACGTTTTTGCACTCGAGCGTGCGCTGCATGAGGTCCTGGTCAAGGCCGGTTGCCGCAACTACGGTGAACATGCCGCCGAGGAGCTGCTTGAAGAAGAACTGGGGATGATTTACGTCGTCAAAGTAGAAAACCTTCATCATGGAGGTGTCCGGAGCACCCACCTCAACCGCAATGAGAACAAGTGTGAGCACAACCGTGACCAGCATGCACACGGTCTTGATCATATCCACGCCTATTACGGCCTTCACTCCCCCGCGCACCGTATATGCCCACTCAAGAAGAACTGTCACAATGACGCATACCCACAGCGGAATCCTCAGAAGCAGCGTGAGCGTTGCACACATGAGAAACAGCCTCACAGAGGCCCCCAGCATCTTTGAAATGAAGAAAAACCACGCTCCCGTCCTGTAAGAAGACATGCCGAACCGCTGCTCCAGATACTGGTACACGGATACAACCCCAAGCTTGAAATACAGCGGGGTGAGCACAAATGCTATCACAAGATAACCCAGGAAGAAGCCAAGGCACATCTGCAGGTATCCGAATCCTGCGACGCTCACCATGCCGGGCACGGAAACAAAAGTGACTCCCGAGAAACAGGAGCCTATCATTGCAATTGCCACTTTCCACCATGCCGTGGAGCGGGATGAGTAGAACTTGTCAGCCATTCTTGAGATTGTCTTTATATGCCCTTCCAACCGGAAGCGGCTCTTCTACACCAAGGATTGATACCTGAGCCATGCTTCGCTTCTCTATCCTCCACACAGGCACCACGTAGGATCGGTGGATTCTCATATATTTCCCCTCAGGAAGCATCTCCAGCACCGTTTTCAGGGGCATCTGGGTTACCACGTCCTCACCGTGGTCAATATGGAAGCAGGCGTAATTGTTCCTGGATTCCACATACTGTATTGCAGAAAGCGGGACGTGGACGGTATTGTAGCCGGACTTGAGGAGGATTTCGGCATCACCCACTGCGTCGGATGCGCGGCGCTGGATGGAGTTCATCTCGTCGGTCACGGCGTTTTCACGCGTGAGATGGGCGCTCAGGACCTTTACCTGCGCATCCAGCATGCCTATCGGCAAACCCATTCCCAGCACGGCAAAGAGCATGATCCACATTGCCCTTACATGCGGGGACAGTGTCTGGCCGGGGTCGATGGGGATCTCTACCGGTGTAAGAGTCATCAGGAAATTGACCGCCGCGATGACGAATACTGCACCGGCAACCGTCAGAAGGCCGCGGCGGCCTCCCCAGAGCAGACGGCCAAGGACCAGGCGGCACAGGAAATAGACGGCGTATATCCACAGCACGAACACCAGCACCTTGCCGGAGTTCCACTGCGCCCATTCGCCGATGGGGAAAAAGAACATCATCCCCGGCAGTACCACTACCGCGAGGATGATGTCTATGATGTTTACCCCTTTCACTCGAAGGGATTAAAATTCGTAACCTGCGAACTCGACGTCACGTGCAGCACGCTCCTTGAGGCTCTCGTTCTGGAAAGCGCGGCCAAGGAAGGACTTGACGCTGTCGGAATCACCCTGGCGGGCGGCGATGATGGCCTTCAGGTACCATACCTTGGGGTCTCCGCAGTGGGCCGATGACATGGCCTTCTCCAGCTGGTCGGTGAGGATGTAGGAGAGGACGGTGTTGTGGCAGCAGCCGGGGACGTCGGCAAGGACGCGTGCGGCTTCTTCATAGCGGCCGGTCTCGATGAGAAGGGCGCCCAGGTTGATCATGGAATTGTCGTTTGCAGCGCGGCGGAAGCAGTCTTCTGCGGTGCTGTAGTCTCCCTTGCGGAGTGCAAGAAGGCCCATGGCGTTGATGACGTCGGCATCACCGGATTTTACCTTGGCGAGCTGGGATTCGGCCTTTTCGTTCTTGCCCTGGAGGAGGTAGAGGGCGGCAAGGTTGTAGGCGGCGCGGTCGCTCGAGAACTTGTTCACGGCCTTGTTCCAGATGCTTTCCTTCTGCTTGAGGTCTTTTGACACGGTGGCAGCACGGAGGAGGGCCTCTTCGTCAAGGATGTCTTCGTTGGAGTCGAGGACGGAGAGGAGCTCCTCGTTGGAGAAGTTCTTGTACTCGATATTGGCGATGAGACGTGCACGGCGGAGCTCAGGAAGGACTTCTCCCTTGAGGGCGGTGTATACCTGGGACATATTCTTGATTTCGTTCTCGCGGACTGCGGGATCAGAGTACATGGAGAGGACGCGGAGAATGAGGTCCTTGTCTTCGAGGTTGCTCTCTGCGACCAGCTGCTGGAAGCCTTCCCAGTCTTCACCCACGCTGCGGACGTTGGGATCGGCGTTGACGATGCCCTTGGTGACGTTCTTCCAGGCCTTGTCGGCAGAGGAGGAACGGTCTGTGGAGAGCTTGTCATTGAGTTCCACGGAGCCGTCAGGGGAAGCGTAGGCAACGATTTCGGTGTTCTTGAGGACGGCGCGTTCGTCGGCGGTGGCGTCCTTGAGTGCCTGCTGGAAATCCTTGACGGATGCGCTCTTGAGTTCGGAATTGCGCACCTCGGCAGAGTTGAGGTCATACTTGATCTGGCCTTCGAGGGTTACGGGGACCATTTCGAGGTAGTCGCCGTCCTTGAAAGCTACGCTGGCTGCGGGCTTTGCAAGCATGTATGTGGTGTTGGCACCCTCGGCAATTTTCTGCGTGGGAAGATTGATGGTCTTGCCTTTAGCCTTTACATTGGAACGGAGCTCGAGGAAGCACTTTTCCATGCCTTCCACATAGTCGAAATGAAGGTTTTCGGTGACGGTCTGGCCGGCCGATGAGACCACCTTATAGTTTGCCCTCACGTTCTCTCCCTGATATTTGAAGGGCTTCATGGCTGCTTCGCCGCCTTCGTAAACGATGACGGGGACAACCTCCATCACTACGCTGGGATTGAAATAATCCTTGGGATATGTGACGGAAACCGTGGCGTCGATGGTGCCGTTTACTACCTCAAGCACTGGAGGAACGCACTCAATCTTGACGTTTTCTGCCAGTTTGGTCATTTTTTCAGGTGAGGAGCAGGACACTGCCGCAAGGAGCAGGGCTGCCGCGAAAAATACAGAGAGTCTTTTCATATTCAAGTGTTAAACTTATTCGAAATACAAATATAAGAATATTTTTAGTAAATTTGCGTTTGCTATGGATTTGCAGGCGTTAAAAAACAAGTACGACATTATCGGCAATGATCCGGCTCTGGGGGAGGCCCTGGAGACGGCAGTGAAGTTCGCCCCTACCGGCCTGAGCGTTCTCATTCAGGGAGAAAGCGGCGTGGGAAAGGAGAACTTTGCAAGGATCATCCACCAGTACAGCCAGCGCAGGCAGAACGCCTTTTTCGTGGTGAACTGCGGCGCCCTTCCCAAAGAACTGGTCAACTCCGAACTCTTCGGCCACGTCAAAGGCTCCTTCACCGGGGCGGTCGAAACCCGCAAGGGCTATTTCGAAGAGGCCGACGGCGGCACCCTCTTCCTTGACGAGATTGCCGAACTCCCTGCCGAATCCCAGGCGCTTCTCCTCCGCGTCCTCCAGAGCGGGGAATACCGCAAGGTGGGCTCCAACAAGGTGGAGCACACGGACGTAAGGGTGGTTGCCGCAACCAATGTGCACCTCTACGAGGCCGTCAGGCGCGGAAAATTCCGCGAAGACCTCTACTTCCGCCTCTCCGCAGCGCAGATCCGCATCCCTCCGCTAAGGGACCGCAAATCAGATATTTACCTGTTGTTCAGAAAATTCACATCGGACTTCTCCGAGGTGAACGGCATGTGCAAGATTTCCCTCAAGCCGGATGCCATCCGCCTCCTGGAGCAGTACCGCTGGCCGGGCAACATCCGCCAGCTGCAGGGCTTCACCCAGAGCCTCACTGCCCAGCTTTCCCAGAAGATTACGCCAACGCTGCAGAGGATAGAATTATCGGCCCAGGAGCTTGCGCCGTTCATGCCACGGGAGGAGGGCGAACCCATCCCCGTGGTTTACGATGCCGCCCAGGGACAACAGCAGCAGGCTTTCAATGCCGATGAGCGCCAGGCCATCTTCAAGGCCATCTTCGACCTCAAACAGGACGTGGATGCCCTGAAGGCACGCCTTGACCGCCGCGAACTGCCGCCGCCCCCTGCCCCCGCAGAGGAAGAGGCCGAATGGCAGGGCCAGGAAGACATTCCTGCAGAACCGGAGCCCGAGCACACCCTTTCCATCCGCCAGAGCGAGGAAGAACTCATCCGCCAGGCCCTTGAGAAGTACCACGGCAACCGCAAGAAAGCCGCCGAGGAACTGGGCATGAGCGAACGCACCCTTTACCGCAAACTCCCTCCGGAATACCGCAAGAAATGAAAAAAGCCGTCCTCATAGCTGTTGCAGCAGCGCTGGCCGTATCGTGCGGCATAGTCAAGTACTCCTTCACCGGCACCTCCATCCAGCCGGACGTGAAGACCATAACCATACCCTACGTGGAGTACAAGGCGCTGAGGGTGAACCCTTCCCTTTCCAACGACCTCACCGAAGCCCTCCAGGACAAGTTCCGCAAGCTCACCTCCCTTGAGCAGGTAGACATCGACGGAGACCTGGAACTGGTATGCGAAATCACCGGCTACGACGTGAAGGCAACCGCCGTCACTGCCGATGAACTCCCCGCCCAGAACCGCCTCACAGTAACGGTAAAGGCCGAATTCTCCAACCGCAAGTATCCTGAGGATGACGTCTCCAAGAGCTTCTCTGCCTACGAGGACTTCGACGCCACCATGTCCCTTGATGCCGTTGAATCCAGCCTCTGCGAAACCATAATCGACAAAATAGTTGAAGACATCTTCAACGCAACCGTAGCCCAATGGTAGGACACATAGACATACACCGCCTCACCCTTGACGAACTGGCCGGCGTTGTGAACCTGTACCCCTGGTACGGGGCCGCCCGCGTGGAACTCTGCCGCAGGATGGGTGCCGACTGGGGCCCCCGGGAAACCGCATCCCAGGCCCTTTTCGTGGGTGACAGGCGCAAAATCGCCTCCATCGTCAGGAGCAAGGGCAACCTTGCCGACAAGGACGTCCGGGAGATCATCTCCTCCTTCGTCGCCCCGAAACCTGTGGACGAGCTCCCTTCCGAGCACCATCAGGTAAGGGTGGTGGGCGGAGACTACTTCTCCCAGTCCCAGTACGACAACGTGAAGACCCATGAGGACAATATCTTCACCCGTTTCGCCACCAAGGCTGCAGGCGCCACCCGGGAAGCAGAGGACATCGCAACCGACATCTCCGAGCGCTTTGCTACCGAAACACTTGCCAGAATTTTCGCAGAACAGGGCCGTCCGGACGAGGCCAGGCGCATTTATTCGCGTCTGGTTTTGGATATTCCGGAAAAAAGTGCTTACTTTGCATCCCTTATTGACAAATTAGAAGAATAATACAATATGAACGCAGCATTTACAATCCTTGTGATTCTCATCGTCATTGCAGCCATCCTCCTTATTGCGGTGGTTCTCCTCCAGAATGGTAAGGACGGCGGCCTTGCAACCAACTTCACATCTGCCAACCAGACCCTTGGCGTACGTCAGACCGCAACCATCCTCGAGAAAGCAACCTGGTATCTGGTAGCTTTCATCCTGGTGCTCAGCATCATCACCGTTTTCGTTGCACGCGGAGGCACCCAGAGGGGCACCAACGACGCCCTCTCCACAGAGATTGTAGGCACCGCCCCTGAGGCAGCAGAAGACGCTGCAGTTCCCTTCCCCGTCCAGGAAAATCCTGAACAGGCCGAATAAAAAAAGAGGCCCTAACGAGCCTCTTTCACAATAACTTCTCCGCCGGAAACGTCCACCGTTACGGCGGAGTTTTTATGTATGGTGCCCTCCAGGATGCTCTTTGCGAGGAGGTTCACCAGCTCACGCTGCATGAGCCTCTTGATGGGACGGGCGCCGTAGGAAGGGTCGTAGCCATGTTCCACCATGTGGTTCTCGAAGGCGGGGGTAAACTGCAGGGTGATGTCGCTGTCGGCAAGTTTCTTCTGCAGGTCGGTCTCCTGCATGCGCAGGATTTCGCGGATATCGGCCTTGGAGAGGGGGTCGAACATGATGATTTCGTCTATCCTGTTCAGGAATTCCGGACGGACTGTCTGCTTGAGGACGTCCACCACGCGGTCCCTGCATTCGTCCAGGAGGGCGCGGCGCCTGCCGATAGCCTCGATGTCCACGCCGTCAACTTCGGGAAGGCGTTCCATGTAGCCCTGGATTATATCGGCCCCGGCATTGGAGGTCATGATGAGGATGGTGTTCTTGAAGTCCACGGTGCGGCCCTTGTTGTCCGTGAGACGGCCGTCGTCCAGAACCTGCAGGAGCACGTTGAAGACATCCGGGTGGGCTTTTTCGATTTCGTCCAGAAGGACCACGGAATAAGGCTTGCGGCGCACTGCCTCTGTGAGCTGGCCGCCCTCTTCGTAGCCGACGTATCCCGGAGGCGCACCCACAAGACGGGAAACGGTGTGGCGCTCCTGATATTCGGACATGTCTATACGGGTCATCATGTTCTCATCGTTGAAGAGGAATTCGGCAAGGGCCTTTGCAAGCTCTGTCTTGCCAACGCCGGTGGTTCCCATGAAGAGGAAACTGCCGATGGGGCGCTTCTCGTTGGAAAGGCCGGCACGGGAGCGGCGGACGGCGTCGGCAACGGCCTTGATGGCCTCGTCCTGGCCCACGACCCTCTTGTGCAGTTCGGTCTCCATGCGGAGGAGTTTGTCCTTTTCGCTCTCCAGCATACGCTTTACGGGGATGCCGGTCCACTTTGCAACCACCTCGGCAATGTCCTCGGGCGTGACGGCCTCCGTGACGATGGGCTCCTTGATTGCCGCCGCCTTTGCGGTTAGGTCGTCGATGCGTTTCTGCGTCGCCGCCATCTTGCCGTAGCGGATTTCGGCCACCTTGCCGTAGTCTCCGGAGCGTTCTGCCGCCGATGCCTGGATCTTCAGGTCCTCGAGTTCCTGACGTGAGGTCTGGAGGCCTTCCAGGATTTCCTTTTCCTCATTCCAGCGCTTCATGAGGGCATCCCTCTGCGCGTTGAGGTCCTTGAGTTCGGCCTCGAGTTTCTCCATCTTGGCGTTTACGCCTTCGCGCTTGATGGCCTCGCGCTCAATCTCCTTCTGGCGGATGGCGCTGTTGAGGTCATCGATGGGCTCCGGCACGGAATTCATCTCCAGACGCAGCTTGGAGGCCGCTTCGTCTACAAGGTCGATGGCCTTGTCCGGGAGGAAACGGGAGGTGATGTAGCGGTGGCTCAGGTTCACTGCCGCAATGAGGGCATCGTCCTCGATGCGCACCTTGTGGTGGTTCTCGTAGCGCTCCTTGAGGCCTCGCAGGATGGCGATGGATTCGGCCGGCGAGGGTTCGTCAACCATCACCATCTGGAAACGCCTCTCCAGGGCCTTGTCCGTCTCAAAATACTTCTGGTACTCGTCCAGGGTGGTTGAACCGATGGTCCTGAGCTCGCCGCGGGCCAGCGCCGGCTTAAGGATGTTGGATGCATCCATGGCGCCGCTGGTTCGGCCTGCGCCCACCAGCGTGTGGATTTCATCGATGAAGAGGATGATCTCTCCGGCGCTGTCCACTACTTCCTTCACAACGCCCTTGAGACGCTCCTCGAACTCTCCCTGATACTTGGCGCCCGCAATGAGGGAGCCCATGTCCAGGGAATAGACTTTCTTGGATTTAAGGTTCTCCGGAACCTGTCCGTTAACTATGTTCTGGGCAATCCCTTCCGAGATAGCCGTCTTTCCCACACCCGGTTCACCAACCAGGATTGGGTTGTTCTTAGTCCTTCTGGAAAGGATCTGCAGCACACGGCGGATTTCGTCATCACGCCCAATCACGGGGTCCAGCTGACCCTTTGCCGCGCGCTCGTTCAGATTGATAGCGAATCTCTGTAAAAATGTGTTTTCTGCCATATTGTTGTTCTCCTTTTTGCCCACATGAAAAAGCCGGTTACCCGGCTGCGGGCAATCGGCTTTCGTTCAATCTTCGTTCCCTTCTCCCGGGAACTGACATTTTGGCAGTTATTTAAACCTGGCCTTGAAGTCCTGCCAGCGGTAATAGGGCCACATGTCGGTCTCCAGGCCGATGGTGGCCTCTTTTCCGTTGTGGAGCACCTTGAAGAGGACGTCGTCGGAGCCGGGTTTGCGATAGAAGACAAAGTGGACGTTCGCGCCCATCGGCACCTGGCTTGTACGGCACCAGGAGGAGATGTCGTCGGGGTTTTCCACCTCCTTGCCCATGCCGTCAAGGTCGAGGATCATCATCAGAGGAAGGATGGTGTAGTCGTGGCCGAAGCGAAGGTCGGCACCCACTTCTCCGGAGGCAATCCTCTCATCGGCCTTGGCAATGATATCCTCGAGGATGGGGAGGTAGCCAAGATGGGTTTTCCATGCCTCGGCATAGAACTGGAAATTGTCTATTTTCCAGAGGGCGACGCGCTCCTCAGGGGTGAAGATATCGTAGAATTCGAGGTCTGTGTCCAGGGATTTCATGCCGGCGGCGAAGAAGTAAAGATAGGAGACGAAATCCCACTGTTTGTTCTCCGGAATGGCGTTGTCCCTGTTAACGAAAAGGCGGTCCAGGATGGCCTTGTAGTCCACCGTACGGCCGATATACTGATCCCATGTCTCCTCGAAGGCAACGGGGGTAATCTTGTAGTCGTTCTTCCTGAAAGGATTGCTGCCGTCAAGCGGAAGGATGGCCGGAAGGAAGAACTTGCCGAAGTTCTCGAAGATGTCAAGCTTGGGGTTCTGTCCCTTGAGGCCAAGGCAGAAGGAGGACATGGTCATGACGCAGCGGGTGCTGGTGGAAGTCCATGCGCGCACATGGGCGTCGTTCCCGAAGATTGACGGGAAGTTTGCATACATCCTTGCGGCCAGTTCCTGCTGCTGTTGCCAACCCTTGCGAGAGAGGTCTCCGGTACGGTAGCGTACGTCCGGATACAGGCTCTCGAAACGGTCACGGAAACTCTCGCCGAGCTCTGTGAGGTTCCCGGCATCGTGAGCGTCTCCCAGCACGCTGTGAAGGCGTTTGTACATGTCGCTCTGCCAGGCATAACGGGCTCCGTGGCGGCCATAGTGGCTAAGGTAGAACACCTTGTAACCCTTGGGGGCGGGAGTCAGCTCCTGGGGCCCCGTGGGGCACAGGAAGTCCGTTCCGTCAAGGTATTCCGGATGCTCTGCCACAAGGGCATCGGCATCCACCGGAGCCATCACCGGCGTTTCCTTTGGCGTGAAAGTGCTGCATGCCGCCAGAACTGCGGCCGCAAGTACGGTTATCAGCGTTTTTTTCATGGTTTTATCGTTAGCTTTACAAATATGGCAGCTCGTCCTCAAAAACGGCCCAAATCAAGGACGGACCCCCATCCAAACGGGTATCCGTCCTTAAAATTGGCCTTTTTCAAGGATGAAACCTATTCCGCTACGCAGCGGACAGATGCTCCTTCCTGCTTGAAATAATTCGCATAGTAAAAGCCGCTCTTGTCCTGGCGTATAATTTTGAGCCGACCTCTGGGGGAGCTATGCACAGTGGAGCTCAGAATTATGGCACGAGCACCAACATATGATGGCGAATAACTGCTGCTAAGCCAGCCGGCAACGGGGAATACAGATGATCCATAAAGGAAATTATTGTTTGCCCAGTTATAAGTCCAGCCGGTATTGTCATTTACCCACAATCCTGTACTTGCGTTATATGCAGGAACCTTGTAGCCCACAGGGCAAGGATCATAAAGGCCCTTGCTGCCGGAATTGTCCCATGCGGTATCATTACCATCCGTGCTCCAGTTACCCGCAGAATCACTTTCGCTGACATTGATGAACGCAGTAGGATGTTGAATTGCATAAGTGTTTGCAAGCGGTCCGCTTACAGTGCTGAAGGAACCTGTAGACACTGCAGAGCCAGGGAACGGATCCTTGCGTCCCCACTGGTAATACATTCCATAAGTAGGAAGCGTTGCCGAAGACGCCGTTGCTGCAGTCAAAGCACCGAGGTTGCGATCCATTATCTTTGCCGTATAGAAATCAGCGTCATCAATCATGGTTATCGCTGTTTCCGGAATCCAGATGTGCCAGCTCCAGAGGATATTGTCGGAGGCGTCCTTGGCGGCGATGAGGGCGTTGCCGGGCTTGAGGGTGGCAGGTGTTTCGAACACCAGGTAACGGTCGCCGGTGCCGCCGTCAATGTGGCGGTCCAATGCGGCAATAACGCTGTTTGCAGTTACTGTTTCGTCAGTATTATAGGTCTCCCAGAGGAGTTCCTGACCATTGACTTCACCTACAGAGTCACTGCTGTTACCCTTGACAAGTTTGATCTTGTACTTGCCGGCGGCGGTAACAATATAGCTGTTTGCCGTTGCTGTGGCGCTGAGGTCTGTTGCCGATGCAAAGTCAATGGAAGACACGTGGTCTGCCTCTGCCGGAGGAGTATATGTCTTCAGGTGTGAGGTTATATCTCCAAGAGGGAGCATCTTGCCACGGGCAACGTTCACTGCATAGGAGTCGCTGAGAGAGACTTTATGCGTAATGCTGCCGCCGTCTTTGCCGCCGGCGCAGGAGTCGGTTACCAGCCTGTCCGTGCAGTAAGTACGGGAAAAGCCGACAACGGGCATCTGGTCGATGTTGAGCTTTCCTCCGTTGGCAACCCAGCCCACGGACCACTGCGAAAGGCCGGTACCGTCGCCGATGAGGAAGATGACGTTCTTCACCTTCTTCGATTTGGGCTGCTTCACGGTAACGGTCTCGTAAGGGGTCTCCACGGTGTACTGGTCGTCCTTGGAGAAGCTGTAGGTTGCATATTTTGACCTGTCACGGTCAAGGTCTTCCGGGGTCTGCGCGAAAAGCGGAAACGCCAGAAGAAGGGCAAGGGAGAATATGAGGTTCCGTTTCATGTTAATTCCAGGAGTCGAGTTTGATTTCAGCGCCGGGGGCGGTGCAGAGTACGGTGCGGGATTCACCGGGAAGAAGGGAGATGAAATTGTCTTCCCAGATTGCCCCGCCGATGAGGTGTCCGTCGGCCCCGAAGGCTTTGAGGATGTTCTGGAAGGACACCACCTCGGAGTTGTTGGTGAGCTTTACGCTGATGCCGCCGTCCACCGGAGTGGTTTCAAGGGAGACATCGGCACTCGGAAGGGCAGAGACGAAGGAGAGGTCTGCATAGCCGGTCATGGGGATGCCCCACCAGTCGGCCTTGTCCCAGGCGTATTCGCCGTTCTTTGCAGGAATACAGTAGAAGTTGCGGGCGACTACTGAACCGGAGGCATCCTTGAGGACGAGGGAAAGGAAGCCGGGAACGCCTGCAGGCAGCTTTTCAAGCTTTACGGGCTTTCTCTCCTCAGAGAGGAAAGAAACCGTTTTGCCGATGAGTTTCCGGCTGTCGGCCCCGAGGAAGACGATGTCGGCACTGTAGCGGGCCTCGGGGGCGGCGTCGTTCACGGCATAGACGGTGCGGTCTCCGTAATTATATATTAATTGCACGGGCGCGCACGCGTGTTTTACGCCATAGTATCCGGCCGTTGGAACGCCGTACCAGTCATAGAGCTGCCAGTACAGCGACGGCCATGCGCTGTTAAGCATCCAGTTCACGATACCCGTAGCCTTGCCGATATTGCAGCGGAAGGCCTCGTACATGGAACGGGTGGCGTCGTAGTCAAGGGCGTGGGCCTTCTTCACGAAGTCTCCGAAAGAGCCGGCCTTGCCGTAGGTTCCGTCCATTGCGGCCTCTTCGATCTTCGTATTGTTCATGTGTGAAGAGGAAGCCGTGCAGTGGTAATCCCATGCCGGGCCCAGGGGCCATGCAGCCTCGCCGCCAAGGAGGCGCTCAACGTTCTCCTTCTGGGGCATGTTCATGCCGGGATTGGTCTCCGTGTTGAAGCCGTAAGCGCCGCCGCGCCTGGTGTCGATGAACCAGTAGTCCGGGCCCACATACTCGTAGGGACCGGCCATCTTCATGCCCGAGGGACCTGTAACGGGGCTTTTCACGCCGGAGGCAGAGCACACATAAGGCCTGTATTCAAGGGCGTTGTAGAGTTCCATGTACTTCTCCTCAAGCTGCGGGAGAGGTGCCCTGTCGCTGCCGGTGAGCCAGCCGATGAGGGAAGCGTGGTTACGGAGGCGGATGATCTGGTCGTGGAAATACCTCACGGCCATGGACTCCCAGGGCTCACCGTCGATGCAGCCGTTGCGGCGGGTTTCAGTAAGGCCGCAGTAGTCTTCCCACTCCCACTGGCAGCTGAAGCCCATAAGGGTGAGGATGCCAAGGCTGTCGCACACGTCGTAGACGGTGTCGTCCTTGCCCCATACATTCTCGAAGCGGATGCTGTTAAGGCCCATGTCCCTGACCATCTGAACCTGGCGGAGAATGCTTTCGGGGGTGTCCTGCATGAAGATGTCGTCGGCCCAGCCGGCGCTCTTCACGAGGACTTTCTTTCCGTTCAGGATGAACTGGCGGTGACCGTCTGCCGTAATCTCGGAAGCTATGTCACGGATGCCGAAGCGGACGCTCTTGGAGTGGGAATCCCCAAAGCTCACCGTCATGTGATAAAGCTCGGGAGAACCCATCTCTGCGCTCCACCAGATGCGGGGGTTCTTCACGGTTTCGGTATGCCTCAGAACCTTGGTCTCAGAAGCCTCCAGGCTCACGGGAACCTCAAAGCAGATATCCTCTGCCGATGCCTTCACCGCGCCCTCCACGGGCTTGTCAAGAAGGTTCACCAGGGTCACCTCGACCTCTATCTTTGCCTCTGAGAAATCCTCAACGTTCACGATGGGCTTCACGAAAACGTCCTTTACCTCAACGTCCGGAGTGGAGATGAGGCGCACGGGGCCCAGGATGCCCATTGTCTCGTCCACGGGGCGGGGATTCCAGTCTACCCAGCCGTGGTTGAGGGACTGCGCAGGAGCCTTGTGAACCGTCACCTTGAGGGTGTTTGAGGCCTTTGCAAGGCGGGTGATGTCGAATTCACGCACGCAGAAAGGGCCAAGCGTGGTATCGGCCGCGGCAATGGTCTTTCCGTTGAGGACGATGTCTGCGCTGTAGCCGAGGCTTTCGAAGCGGAGAACGTGGCGGAGGCCCTTCTCTGCGCCGAACCTGGTTGTGAACACCCACGGCGTATCGAAAACGGTCTTGTCGATGTCCTTGTAGCGGAGGCCTTCAAGGATGCCTTCCCCGAAATAGCCGGCCTCGTTGAGCGCACCGGCCACCGTGCATGGAGCCTTGACGCTGTAAACCTGTGAGGAGCCCTCCTGTTTCATGCTCCAGTCTGTGAGCACGCTCACAGGAGCGGGGGCGGAACATGCAAGGCAAAGTGCCATGACAGAGATTAAGGAAACTGTTTTCATAGTCGTTATTTTAACTCTGCAGCTCCAAGGATGGGAATTTCGCCCTGGGGCATGACTTCTATACGGAGAAAATCGAGCGGATAGGGATAACCCCTCCTGAGGGCTTCCCACATGCTGTCCTTGAAATGGTCGTAGGAGTTTGCCACGCCGCCGCCAAGGACGATGCAGTCCGGATCGTAGGCAAACATCACGAGGGCGAGAAGGTTCCCAAGGTGCATGCCGAACTCCCTTTCGACTGCAAGGGCTCCGGGGTCTCCGGCTTCGGCCTTCCTGCCCAGCTGCTTGCCGCTCCATCCGCGGTCCGTGAAGAACTTCTTGGAGCAGAAGGTCTCATAGTCTGCACCGTTGTACTGTGCAGAGCCCAGTTCGCCGATTCCGCAGCGGGAGCCGCACAGCAGTTCCCCGTCCTTGATTACGCCCATTCCGAGGCCGGTACCGAGGGTTATGCCCACCATGACGGGATACACTCTGTCCAGCTTGGTGGCCGCGCCGACGGCGAAGCAGTTGGAGTCGTTGTTGATATGTACGGGAATTCTCAGGCGCCATTCGAGTTCATCCTTCAGATGGACTTCGTCCCATGAAGGTATGTTCATCGCCTGATAGACGATGCCCTTCACGGGATCGACGATTGACGGAACGCCTATGCCGATGCTCTCCACCTCTGGGACGAGCGCTTTCGTGATAGCTTCCGCGAGATAATTCAGGGTTTCTGCCTTGGTGGCATTGGGGGTAAAGGAGGGTATAGTTTCAGTCCTTATAACACGGCCTTCTTCTACAAGACCGATATTAATAGTAGTGCCTCCGATGTCGATTCCAAGTAACATCCGATAATAATTAAGTAGGTTAGTACTACAAAATTACTATCGGACGTTGCGGTTTTTGACTCAATTTGCGTATTTATACTCCCATTTTGCGCAACTCGCGGGCCCTGTACTCACTTGGAGTGCATCCTTTGAGCTCACGGAAGCGGCGTGAGATACTTTTGGTGTCGGGCTCGTCCATGCGGGCGGCAATCTCGGAAATGGTGTCGTTGGAGGTTATGAGCTGGTGCGCAAAATACTCCATCCTGAGCACCGACATCATGTTGTAGATGGTGGTCCCCACCACCTCCTTGAAGCGCTGCTCCAGCAGGCGGCGGGACACCGGAACCTGCTTCAGGACGTCTGAAACGAGGATTTTCCGGCTGCGGTTTTCGTAGATGTACCTGATGGCCTTCGCCACCACCTCGTCCTTGGTGGCGACGATTCCGGTAGAAGCCCTGCCAACTACGGAAACCGGCTTGATGACAATGTCTTCGCCTTTGTAATTCGGGTCCTCAACCATGCGGGCGGCCATTTCAGCCGCCTCGAAACCGGCCCTTTCAATATCCATCTCGATGGACGTGATGGCCGGAGATGACAGGTTGCACGTGACCTCGTCGTTGTCCACGCCGATGATGGCGACATCCATCGGCACGTTGATTCCCGCCACGTGGCATGCCTCGACCAGGATTTCGGCCTGGTTGTCGTCACAGGCGAATATGCCGATGGGCTTTGGCAGCGTAAGGAGCCACTGCAGGAGCTCAGGACGGTCGTAGTTCCACAGGCTGTTGATCTGCTGGCGGTCGTAGACGTGGAGGCGGTCGCCTTGCCCTTCGGCCACCAGGCGGTTCCTGAAACCGTCCAGACGGCCGTCGCTCCAGCACACGCCGTTGTAGCCGAAAAAGCCGAAGTTCTTGAGTCCGTGGCCGAAGAAGCGCTGGGCTGCCATGGAGCCTGTGAGTTCATAATCGGCAGTGATGTTGGGGATGCTGCTGAAGGGGGTTACGTAGTCCTGGGCTATGGCCACGATGCCGTTCCTGCGGAAGATAGACACGTCGTCCCTGGGGTCGAACTGGCCGATTACGGCGTCGGCCCTCCACCTCTTCGCCCAGGCCACGAATTTCTTCAGGCCGATTTCCCGCTTGAAGGACGGCGGCATCTTGCACACCTCCCATACCTGGCCCGTCCGCCTGGAATAGTCAAGGATTCCGCGGAGGAGCCGGTACGGGAACTGCTCGGTAAAGTCTGAAATGAATAGAAGGCGCATCAGTTCTTGTGATAGGAAATACCAAGGCTGTCATAGTAGGGGAACTCCCACTGCTGCACTGTGCTGTAGAAGCGGTCGAAGTCTGAAAGGAAGGCGGGGTCGTCGGCCCTGGTGGTTCCCTGCCAGGAAGGGCTTGCGTTCCAGCCCCTCTCCAGAAGGCCGAGGGCCTTGGGGAAGAGGTAGTAGGTCACATGGTCGAAACTGCGGATGGTCTCGCTCCAGAGCTGCCCCTGTACGCCGATGATATTCTGAGGGGCTTCCAGGGCCGTTTTTCCATCTGCCGCGTGGGAAATGTCCTTAATCTTTCCGTGGTCGTCCCAGCGTACTGAACGGTACATGTCGTAAGGCAGCAGGGAGAAGGAGCGCCGCTCGTCCACGAAACCGCCCCAGGAGTGTCCCCTCTCCAGCTTTGAGTCATTGTAGGCAAAGTCAAAATAGGCGTTGGGGGCCGATGAAATGACCACCGGAACACCCTTGTTTGCGAGCTGGTAAGGAAGTTCCTCGCGCCCGTGGGAGACGGTCCATACGTTGGTGAAGCCAAGGCCCTTCGAAAGCTTTGCCTCCGTCGAAGGCTGCAGCTTGAGGACCAGCTCCTGCCAGCCGCCGATACGGACTCCGCGGCTTATGGCTATGTCAAGGACGCGGCTCACGTAGTAGTCCTTGAGGCGTTCCACGCTCCTCCAGCCGTTCTTCTGCATGAGCTTCTGACATGCGGGAGAGCCTATCCAGGCGCCATCCGGCACCTCGTCGCCGCCCACATGGATG
The DNA here is from genome assembly GCA_017458265.1 of Bacteroidales bacterium. GTDB lineage: Bacteria > Bacteroidota > Bacteroidia > Bacteroidales > UBA932 > Cryptobacteroides. The sequence continues at coordinate 40,693 of JAFTFV010000009.1, forward strand.
GTCTCAAGCGGGGCTCCGGCTTCCCTGTAGAGGGCGATAAGGCCGTCGAACACGGTCTCAACGAACTTGTAGGTAGATTCAAGGGCTACGTTCACGGCATTGTCCGTATAGTCCTGGACCGATACGTACTTGGATGTATCGCCGGGCTCGGAAAGGAGGCAGGAGGTGTCTCCGGTGAGCCTTGCCCTCTCTTCCATAGCCTTGATTGCAGCGCGGGAATGGCCGGGAGTATCAAACTCCGGAATCACGCGTATATGGCGCTCGGTGGCATATTTCAGTATCTCCACAAAGTCCTTGTGGGAGTAGTATCCGTTTGCCGACGTGCTCCTGTCATACCTGTCCATGGCCACGCAGTAAGTGGGCTGAAGGGCGTCCGGCTCGGAGATGGTGCCGTCTTCGTTCAGGACTGGAAGGCCGCGGAAGGCGCCGTAGGAAGTGAGTTCCGGAAGGGCGTCTATCTCCACCCTCCAGCCTTCGTCGTCTCCCATGTGGAGATGAAGGACATTGGCCTTGTAGTGAGCCATGAGGTCAAGGAGTTTGAGGAGACCTTCCTTGGAGGTGAAGTTGCGGCTCACGTCCAGCATGAGGCCGCGGTACTGAAGGTCAGGCCAGTCTTCGATGACCATCGCCTGGACGGGTTTTCCGGCGGCGCGGCCGCGGATCTGGTCAAGGGTGTTCTTTGCCCAGAAGGCGGCGTCCCCATCGGCACATTCAAGCTCTGCGCGGTCCCCGGAAATGGTTATCCTGTACCAGCCGGGCTTCTGCCCCGGCACGGTTGACGTGCTTGTGAAATCGGCGGGGAGAAGGGTTGCAGGGGCGTTCAGGGCGGTAACGCTCTTGAGGGCAGGGACCATGTCGGTGATGCTCACGTCAACCTTGTTCCACTCGAAAGAATGCTTTGGCTGGGCTGGCTGATAGTTGTATTTCGCCTCTATCCTTGCCGCCGGGAAGCCGTCCCTCACGAGCACGAAGCCTTCAGGTGCCCGGCACTGGTTCACAAGGGTGCGGGCCTCATACCTCAGGTGGAAGGTTTCGCCCTTGGTGTCCACGGTGGGGACGATGCGGTAGAGGGTACCGCTCACGTGCTCGATGGTTCCGTCGGAGCCTTCCAGCATGGTGATGGGGGTGCGGAACTGGCTGAGCCAGACATACCAGGATGTTCCTGCGGGAGGATTGGTGATATCCATGTTGTACACGCTCCTGCTGCCGGAAACAGGCTTTCCCTCAGTCCAGCTCACTACGGATTTCACTCCGTAGCCAAGGTAGGTCTTGTAGTCTTCCCAGTCGTAGTAGGGACCACCCTTCAGGCCGATGATACGGATTTCCCTTTCGTTCAGGAGGGGTTTCACAAGGACGTTTCCTTCCTTGTTGCGATAGAATATGAGCTGGATGTTGGCGGCGAAGGGGGTGTAGCGCCAGCCGGGCCAGTTAACGCAGGTCTTGGCGTCCAGGCGCTCTGCAACGCCTTCGAAGCCAAGGAGGGAGGCAAGCGCAAGCACCTGGTAGTCGTGTCCGTAGCGGAGGTCGGCGCAGAATTCGCCAGTAGCGATGGCTGCATCGGCCTTGGTGACGATGTCCACGATTCCGGGACGGGCCCTTTCCATGCGCTCGTCGCCGAATTCTACGGAATTGCACTGGCCCAGGTAGAAATTCATGGAGAGGGCCTGGGCATACCAGTAGAGCTCATCGGCGCTGAAAAGGCGGAAGAGGCGGTCGTCCAGCTCGAAGGCGGGGCAGGTGGTTGCCATGTTGAAGGTGTTCTGCATGAATTCTGTGCGGCTGCCGATTATTTCGCGGGCCCTGGCCTGGTCCGTGAACACCCTGGCGCAGAAGGCCGTGGGATCCGGTTTGTGCTGCTTCCAGTAATCGGCCATGATCCTGTGGATGCCGGCGCGGGCTTCACGGGTGTGGTCCGAGCTGATGTACTTCTGGAAGGTCTCGCCGGTGTCCCAGCGGATGTCCAGGTCCTTCTGGAGGGACTGGAGCATGGCCGTTGCCGCGTTCATGGAGATGATGCAGCGGGGCGTCATCGAGGATATTGCCGATACTTTCTTGCTTCCTTTCCTGAAGACATCCCTGTAGTTATTGTACATGCGTGAGGCTATCTCACGGTGCTCCTGCTGGCCAAGGCGGGTGAGACGGCCGTCCATGTGGTCGTGGAGACGCACGGCCTCTGCAATCTGTTCGCGGGCGGCTTCACCTTCGGCGGTGAGGATGCCGGCCTCGTGGGCCTTGTTGTACTTTTCAAGTATGTCGGCATACATCTTTCCCTCCCAGTTGGAGCGGGAACCGTGACGGCCGTAATGGCTGATGTAGAAAGGCTTGTAGCCCTTCGGGGCGGCTGTCTGCGGGCCTGGGATATACTCGTAGGGGTCCATGTTCATTGCCGTACGGAAGACGTTTTCCTGATAATCGGCAACAAGGGCGGGGTCTTTCTCCTGGGCGCCGAGGGCCAGAGAAATAACAAGGAGAATGGGTATCAGCAATCGTTTCATATTGTGTGGTGTTTATTCTTCAAGGCGTGCCTGGGAAACGCTTATCTGGCGGCCGTCCTTCCAGGCGATTATGACGGCGTCGGGGAAGCCCTGTGCGCGCACCGTGTTAAGCTGGGCAAGGGCGTCATAATAGTGCTCGAAAATGCCCACGGAGTATATGTAGCGCAGGTTCGGGGACAGGATGCGGTATACGGGAGTAAGGCCGCCGAGGGCCTCCACGTCAAGCGTCCTGGTGGCCTGGGCGAACTGTATCTGGTACACTATGCCGGGCGGCAGGGTGTTGTCCTGTGCCATTCGGCCCACGGGCATGACGCGGAAGGAAGTATTGGGGCGGGGCTTGTCTATCTTGATGCGTATCCTGGGGCCCAGGGAATTCTTGGTGAAGGTGTAGCTGAGGCCTTCGCCGGCGATTTCCTTGTCCTCCTTCTCCGTTACCATGCCGGTCTTGAGGAAGGAGTCGGAAAGCTGGTTCTTCTTCTTGTTCAGCTCCGTGATCCGGGCCATGATCTCGTCGGAACGGGCGGTGTCTTCATCCCCGGCGTGGACGGCAAGGGAGTCCCTGAGGGCACGGATTTCGGCATTGATGCGGCTGTAGGTGATGGAATTGTCAGTCTCTTCCACCTCCTCCATGAGGGCGCCCTGGTCCATTCGGCCCAGCTCTTCCACGGGGGTCAGGGAGGCAATCCTCACGATGTCTTCGTGGTCGATGACCATCTTCCTGTCGCGGGAACCGGCGTAATCCAGCACGTAGACGTAGACGCTGTCGGAGGAGCAGTCGCGGTTGGAGGCGAAGATGGTATATCGGCCGTCATCGGTGTCCATGAGGAGAAAGTCGTCTCCCGGGGAACTGAAGGGGAAGCCCATGTTCTGGGGCTCGCTCCAGGCCTTTGCCTCTTCGTCCCAGTTGGAGAAGTAGAGGTCATATCCGCCGATGCCGTAGAGGCCGTCGGAGGAGAAGTAGAGGGTCTTTCCGTCCGGGGATAGCATGGGAAAAATCTCGTTCCCGAGGGTTGTGAGGCTTTCTCCGAGAAGGCGGGGCGCCGTCCAGCTGCTGTCCGTGCCGTGGGTGTAGAAGAGGTCCCTCACCCCGGCCCCGTCCTGTGCCGAGAAGACTATGCTCCTGGCGTCTTTCGGGAAATAAGTGGGGAGGCCGGCAAGGGAATCCAGCACGTTGGGGCTCGAATGCCAACTCTGCGGCTTCACGGGATAGTACTGGAAGAAGTCCTTGCGGGAGAAGCGCTCCCTGGTGACCACGTGGGGGTCTGCGCAGATTTCGGTCATGTTTATGGCGTACTGGACCTGCTGGCCGCGTTTTTCCAGGATACGCACGGTGGCGGGGTCGTCGGCAATGTCCATGGCCGCCATGTATTTCTCCACGGCCTGCTGGAAGAGGTAGCGCCGGTGAAGGCTGTCTCCCTGCTCCATCAGACGCTCTACGGAACGGTCCTGCCCCGACAGGTCAAGCCCCGTCGCAACCAGCGTCAGAATTATGCCCAGCAGTACTTTGCGCATTTTGTGTATAAGCTTACAAAAATAATAAATTGTTCTGACATACTTCCTTCTATAATGAAAAAACTAAAATAGTTGGGCTAAAGTTCGGTTTATCAGAAAAAAATCGTAAATTTGCAGCCTATTTTGCCCTGGCGTGTAAGTGCGCCGGGGTTGAATGGGCTTGAACAAGTATAATTAAAACATAAACTACAATGCAAAGCAAAGGTTGGATCCGTTTTGTAGCAATCCTTCTCGGCCTCGCAAGCATCTGGCAGCTTTCCTTTACTGCAATTACCCGCATTCAGGAAAGCAAGGCCCGCAAGGCGGCAGAGGCACAGGCGCTGCAATTCGTCGAAACTAACAATGTCGCACCGGAAGTGCGCGAATTCGTCCTGGACTCCGTAGCAAACATCAGGAACAGGGCTTATATTGATTCCATCGGCTCGGAAAAGGTATTCCTCGGATATACCTACCAGAGCGCCAAGGAAAAGGAAATCAACCTTGGTCTGGACCTCAAGGGCGGTATGAACGTCATGCTGCAGGTTCAGCTCGAAGACCTGGTCAAGGCCCTCTCCGGAGGCAGCACTGACCCCGACTTCGTTGCCGCAATGGAAGAAGCCAAGAAGAACAACGTCAACTCCAGCGCAGACTTCATCGGCCTGTTCCGTGAAGCGTGGGACAAGGTGGCTCCCGGCCGCCGTCTCGCAGAGATTTTCGCAACATACGAACTCCGCGACAAAATCTCCAACGATGCCACCAACGACAAGGTCATCGAGGTTATCCGCGCAGAGGCGAAGAGCGCTGTCGACAACTCCTTCAACGTGCTCCGCAACCGTATCGACCGCTTCGGCGTAACCCAGCCCAACATCCAGCAGGTAGGCAACTCCGGCAAGATCCTCATCGAACTCCCGGGCGTCAAGGATCCTGAGCGTGTGCGCAAGCTCCTCCAGGGCACCGCATCCCTCGAATTCTGGCCCACCTTCCAGGGCAACGAGGTAGACCTCTACGCCGTCGATGCACGCGTAAGCGAGATTCTTGGCAACCTCGGCGACTCCACCGCAGTTGCAAATCCCCTCTTCCAGGTTCTTAGCCCCAGCGGCTGGAACAACGCCTGCATCGGTTTCGCACAGGGTGTCGATACCGTTACCGTAAACCGCTACCTGGCAATGGCACAGGATGTCCTTCCCCAGGGTTTCCGCGGCATGTGGTCTGTAAAGCCCACCGAACTCGTCCAGGGCAGCAACCTCTACGAACTGGTTGCCATCAAGGTCAACTCCCGTGACGGCAAGGCTCCCCTTGACGGCGGTGTAGTCACCGACGCCCGCGTCAACTTCAACGGCGCACAGAACGGCGGCAGCGGCGCTCCTTCAGTATCCATGACAATGAACGCTGAAGGCGCTTCCATCTGGGCTCACCTCACCAAGGACAACATCGGCAAGCAGGTTGCCATCGTCCTCGACGGTCTCGTGTACTCCTATCCTACCGTCAACGGTGAAATTACCGGCGGTTCTTCCGAAATCACCGGCAACTTCGACGTCCAGGAAGCCGAGGACCTTGCAAACGTCCTCAAGAGCGGTAAGCTTCCCGCCCCTGCCACCATCATCCAGGAGCAGGTCGTAGGTCCTACCCTCGGTTCCGCTTCCATCAGGGCCGGTCTCATCTCCTTCATCATCGCATTCTGCCTGGTGCTCATCTACATGGTATTCTTCTACCAGGGCGCAGGTCTCATTGCCGATGTGGCTTTGCTCTGCAACGTTCTCCTCCTGTTCGGTGTCCTCGTAAGCTTCGGCGCCGTCCTTACCCTCCCGGGTATCGCCGGTCTCGTCCTTACCCTGGGTATGGCCGTTGATGCCAACGTTATCATCTACGAGCGCATCAAGGAAGAGCTGGCTGCAGGCAAGGGATTCTCCCTCGCGGTTGCAGACGGTTACAAGAACGCTTACTCCGCAATTATCGACGGTCAGCTCACAACCCTCATCACCGGTATCATCCTCTACATCTTCGGTTCCGGTCCTGTCCAGGGCTTCGCCACCACCCTCATCATCGGTATCATCACTTCAGTCCTTACCTCCATCTTCATCACCCGCATCATCTTCGATGACCGCATCAAGGCCGGTAAGACTGTCGCCCTCTCCAACAAGCTCACCCAGAATATTCTCAAGAATACCAAGGTAGACTTCATCGGCGCAAAGAAGTGGTCCTACACCATCTCCGGAGCTCTCATCCTCATCTCCATCGCATCCATCGCATTCAAGGGCTTCAGCTACGGTGTAGACTTCACCGGCGGCCGTACCTATGTGGTCCGCTTTGACAAGGCCGTCACCGCAGAAGACGTGCGTGCAAGCGTAGAGGATGTGTTCAAGGCCGCCGCAGAGGCTGAAGGCATCGACCAGTACTCCGTCGAGGTAAAGCAGTTCGGTGGAGACTCCCAGATGAAGATCACCACCCAGTACAAGAACGACAGCGAAAGCACCGCCGTTGACGCAGAAATCGAAGGCCTCCTCTTCAACGCCCTCAAGGGCTTCTATGCAGAGGATATCCAGGTGAACGACTTCACCTCCACCCTGGAGAACCCCAATGGTATCATTTCCTCCGACAAGGTTGGTCCTACCATCGCCCGTGACATCACCCGCAGCGCAATTATCGCCGTGCTGCTGGCCCTGCTTGCCATCTTCATCTACATCGCATTCCGTTTCCACGGCTGGACATGGGGTCTTGGCGGTGTGGTCTCCCTGGCACACACGGCTCTCATCGTCATCGGCTTCTTCTCCCTGTTCAACGGTATCCTTCCGTTCAACCTGGATGTAGACCAGACCTTCATCGCAGCTATCCTTACCATCATCGGTTACGCCATCAACGATAACGTGGTTATCTTCGACCGTATCCGTGAGCAGAGGGGCCTGCACCCGAAGGAAGACTTCCGTACCACGGTGAACACGGCTCTCAACGCCACCCTCACCCGTACCCTCAACACCTCGGTATCCACCCTCCTTCCTATGATTGCAATCGCAATCTGGGGCGGTGAGTCCATCCGCGGTCTTGCAGTGGCTCTCTGCCTCGGTGTCATTATCGGTACCTACGCCTCCATCATGATCGGTACTCCTATCATGTACGACGCCACCGTAGCCGCCGCCAAGAAAAAGGCCGAGAAATAATCCCGGCCCCTGACAAATGGTCTTCCGTCCTTGAAAACGCCTGTTTTTGAGGACGGAAGTCCGTTTATAGGGGGTCTCGTCCTTGAAAACGCCTGTTTTTGAGGATGAAATGCCTTCTGGTGGGGGTGCCGTCCCTGAAAATGGCCAATTTTGAGGATGGAAAAGTTTTGAGTATCTTTGCAACAATCACATTGCTTATGTTCCCAAGAGCCAACGTATCCGTTCTTACGCTGCTTGTCGCCCTCTCCATTATGTCATGCGGTCAGGCCGTAGTCCATAAGTTGGAGGATATCGAGTCATATGCAGAAATGTCGCCAGACAGCGCACTCAAGTCCTTATCGGCCATTGACAGCTCTGACGTGCAAAAGGGTCGAGCCCGGGCGATGCATACCTATGTTCGCTCTCTGGCACGATACAAGGCATATATTGACGAATATGACGATACCGATATTTCCGATGCAGCTGAGTACTTTCACGGGCACAATGACAAGGCAAGGGAAATGCGGGCCCTGTTTTTCAAGGGTTATGCACTTTATAACGCAGGAAAGCTCAATCAGGCCATCATAGCTTTTACCGATTCGGAAAAGATTGCAGAAGAACTGGGAGACTATTTCTACGCCGGTCTCTGCTGCAGGGAAATGGCCGATATTTTTAGCAAGACTTACTCCCCGGATGATAATCTGGCATATGCAATCAAGGCCAGGGATTATTTTAATAAGGGGGGATATCCGCTACATGAAATAAACGTGCAGTGTCAAATTGGGCAAGCTTATATGCAGAAAGGAGACAACGAGGAGGCGTTTGGCTTCTTTTCAAATATTGCAGATCAAGCCAGAACCATTGGTGATACATTATTGTTGAAAAACGCCTTGGTGCCAATGGCTGAATTACTAACGCTATCAAACAAAAACCAAGAAGCCATCCAAACATTTTTATACGTACGGGATTCTCTAAACTATTCCCTTGGGTGTTTCGCTCTGGCTTGCATGGCCAGGGCTTATGCTCAGAGCGGTGATTCTATCTCCTCAATTAATTATTTCAATACGACCTTGGAATTGGCAGCATCACCAAAAGAGCGATATGACGTTGATTATCAGGGATATTTTATCTTTAAGACTCTCGGGAACAATGATATGGCCTTAAAATATCTGGAACGTGTTTTTAAATTTGCTACTGCCAATAATGAATATACACAAAGCAGGAATACGGCAATGTACACCCAGCGAGATTATTTTATTGAAAAACAAAAGGTTGAACAGACAAGCAAAGAACTGACCCAGCAGCGGCTATACACAACCATTTCCGTTTCTGCTCTGCTAATCTTGATTGCCGTAATGGTTCTGGCCGAACTTTACAAGAGGGTGAAAAGGAACAAACTCGAAAAAGAGCTGCTTGTCAACAGAATTAACAATCTTTCCAACGAGCACTCCGACAACATGAAGATATCCCAGCGCTACGGAATGGAGTTTTTTAATGATTTAGCACAGCTCTATTGGCAGAATCAGCCGGACAAGGTCCTACAGGAATTGAAGAGCACCGTCTCTCGTCTCGGGAAAGATGAAGAAACCATGTCAAGGATGATTGCTACCGTAAACCAGACACATAACAATATCCTTGTCCGCTTATCAGAGCAGGTCCCGGCACTTAATGCCAAAGAAATAAAATTGTTCTGTTTTTTGGTCTGCCAGATGAGCCATAATGCCATATGCCTGATCACAGACAAGACCCCCGCTGCATTGAACTCCAATATCTATAGATTAAGGAGTAAAATTGACGCGTCAGAGGCTCCAGACAAGCTGGAATTTCTCGATAGTATATCTTAATCGATTAATAATCAGCACATTACAGCAACGAAAGGCGTAACGCGTTGACTATTAGCGCGTTACGCCTTTCGTCATTTTAACATCGCGCCCTTTTTCATTAGTGCCTGATAATCAGCCACATACGTGCCTGTTTCTATTGGTTTCGTCATTTTGTTTTAGATATTTTTTGGAGCATTTCCTCATTTATTTTGAGACCTTTGCAGTCACAAATCATTAAACAAAACTACGATGAAAAACACAACACTATTCATTGCCACAGTAGCAGGAATAACTATCTCTTCTGTCTGTTCTGCAGATGAACACAACATCATTATTAATATTCCACAATCTACGCCTGAAGAGGTGCCGTCTAAACCCCATGCCCCCGCACGACCGGTTGCCCAGGGATATTATGACATGGAATCCTCAATACTCTATCTGAACTTCAATAGAAACATGGAAAACTGCACTATTGAGGTATCAAGTACCGCAGGTGATTATCATATTGAAAATCTGTCATCCTCTAACAGTTCGGTCTCATTAGTTTTATCAGGGGCTCCTGGGCTTTATGTGATTGCTCTTACATTCAAAGAAGGGGCACAGATTGGAACACAATTCTTAGTGTTTTAATTTATTTTTAATACTAAGCATTTTATGGAAAGACTATCTAGATTATTTATTCTCTTTTTAATACTTGGCATATCATCTTGTTCCAAAGACATAAAAGAACCTATTAAGGACCAAGATGATTTTAGCCAATTTGCTATTACGCTTTCTAAAGCTATATACAATGAACAAGCTCTTCGTGAGATTATTCGAGAAGAATCATTAAAGAAATTTGATAACGACTATGATGTTCTATATTGGAATATAAGGAATCGTACTATTGGCAATAAAAGGGTTGAAGATCTTATTCTCCAGTATGACAATACACCTGGAGAGCTCATAAAAACAATCGAGCGACATCCCTTGCTGACAATTTTTGTTGCCGATTGGAAATTTATAAATAGTATTTGTGCAGAATCTTGGGACGTTAACGATCCTAAAGTTCTTGTTGCTTCTGGAGCCGAAACAAAAAAACATACCCTGTGGGGGAATGGAGAAATAATCACCGTTCTTAGTCCGGATGAGTTTCCTCCATTAGTAACTTTGATAGTAAAAGATAACGAACGAGTAAGAGTTTCTCCATCAACTAAATCTGGAAGTTTCTCATTTGACTTTATTGACCCGTGCTATGATCCAAGCAACAACTCTTCGGCGACAAAACTAGACTGGGTGCCACGTGGCGAACAAGAGGTTCAAACAATACAAGAAGATGATTTCCTTTCACCAGAAGAAGTTGGAGAGCCCAGCATAACTGCTTACAATTTGTTTCACAACAATTCTGCAGCCAAACATAGAGACTTCATTTATTATGGGATGACTGGCCCAAACCAAGAGCGCGAAGTTAACAATAACATCTCTGAGGTTCTATACCAAATTCGTTTTTCTAATGCCGCAGCTAATGCGCTATATGATGATATTACGCCGGGGTATGAAGACCCTAAGTTGTCTAACGACTGGATAGTAAGCATGGACCGGCGTCTTTCAAGTGCAGAGCTCATTAGCAGGTACTGGGTTGACGGGCAACTTGAATTGCGATTCCAGCTTTTTTCTGTAACAAAAAACGGAACTATTGCTTTAATAGAAAAGACACACAGTGTTTATTTCTACGACTTATTCTACCTTAAAAAGGCTTACACAGATATAAAGCATGAGACCTTGTTCAACTGGAACACAGACTATAAATCACTAATGTCCCGTTAAGGGACGGTTAAACGTTTATAACTATATTATTTTTAACTACTTACAAAGCTTTTTGGGTGTGCACGATATAATTTGATATTTTTGCGGCAGTTACCAGTGTTATTGCCGCCATGCCACCTCAA
>JAFTFV010000001.1 GCA_017458265.1 Bacteroidales bacterium
CGCTGCCAGATGTACAAGGGCGAGGCCGACTGGACCCTCATCGGCGCAGTGAAGAACAACCCGCGCATGCGCATACCTATTATTGGCAACGGCGATATTTCCTCGGCGCAGAAAGCCCGGGAAGCCTTCGACCGCTATGGCGTGGACGGCATCATGGTGGGGCGCGCCAGCTTCGGCCACCCCTGGATCTTCACCGAAATCCGGCAGCTGCTGGACACGGGTTCCGAACTGCCGCCCATGAGCGTGCGGGACCGCGTGGCCCTCGCCAAGCGTCATTTCCGGCTGTCCCTGGACCTGAAAGGCCCCGTGACGGGCGTCTATGAGATGCGCCGCCACTTCAGCTGCTACTTCAAGGGCCTCCGCGACTTCAAGGACACCCGTATCAAACTGGTCACCTCCAAAGACCCGGCCGAAATCCTCTCCACCCTGGATTATGTGGCAGAGCGCTGGGGTGCCGAAGCCCCCGCCGTGGAAGGCGTGTACGGCTTATAGTCCTCCGGCTTGTCCGATTGTCCGGAAAGGTCTTACAGGTGGCTTGTAAGTGTTTGAGAATCAGTATATTGCTTATAATCCTCTGCGCTTTTTGCGCAGAGGATTATACGTAAACGACTGAATATCAGCGCAATACGCGCCACCAGCTACCCGGCCTGCCCAGCCAGCCTGCCCACCCATCCCCGGAGTCTGGTGGGTGGCATGCCTTTTGCTGAAGGGTTTTATCTAGAACGAGTAGCTGATAATCAACCATGAAACGACTCTTTCTCATTATTGCATGCGTGATACTGGCCAGTCCTTTTTCGTGGGCAACCGGTCAGGAGGGCGACGTAATCGTTTTGGATGGCGAAGAATGGGCCCTGTTGGACGCTCCCCTTGAGAGGCTTGATTCTCTGACCTATTACCATTTACAGGATGTCCTTGGATGGGAAAGCCATTCAACCGGGAATTGGAGAGGCTACGTCGCATACTGGTCTGTCTCGGACGGGATGCTGTTTCTGGAGAAAGTTGTCAAAAAAGACGCCGTAGCCGTAGTTGAAAAGGTCGTTGACGGAATAGAATACCACTTCGCCGAAGAGGTTGACATTGAGTGCGACTATGATACGGTTTGCAGAATTCTTGAAAGATATGTCAGGAACGGAAAAGTTTGTGCGTCATGGTTTTCCGATAATTTAATAGCAGGAAGGGGTAAAATCGTCCGCTATATTCACAGTGGATTCAACAGAGATCATGAGGAATAGATCGTGGTTTCGGTTGCACAAGGCAAGGTATCCCTCAGCCAGGTTTTCCATAATCGTCGAGGCCTTGGCCCTGAAGAGGATAATAGGCTGAATACTTACTTGAAGGCTTTTCCCACAGATGGTTATGGGTTGGAGAAAGGGCAATATCTCTTCCGTTTCAAGTATGACGCCGAGTCCGGCAAGTGGATAGCCAAGCTGCACCAACCACCTCCTCTTCTGAAAGCGCAGGAGGCGTTGGAAAAAGACTTCACCGATTATTTGAATGCATACGACGGAGAACTCCGGGACTATATCCGGGGAGAATGGACGTCATCTCGCGTTTTCAGATTCCCCTTTGTTTTATAGCAAGGCCGTCCCTGTAACATTCCTCCCTATGTGTATTGACTGTCGGTTTGCCGATTGCCGCGCTGGCGCCCGGCCGGAGTTCTGATAAGTCGATCGGGCAAGGCAGGGATCCTTGCCGGCGGAAAAACGGCCAATTGGCATCTCATTTGGTTTTCTCCCAAATAATTGCTACCTTTGCGGTCCCTCTAACTGTAGGGGGATCGCAACTTTTTATGTTAAACCATTAATAATCAAGACAGTGGACACACTTAGCTACAAAACAGTTTCCCTGAACAAGGCAACTGTAAACAAGGAGTGGCTCGTCATTGATGCAACCGACCTCGTGCTCGGTCGCCTGGCTTCCCGCGTCGCCTTGGTGCTGCGTGGCAAGAACAAGCCCGGCTTCACCCCGCATGTGGACTGTGGTGACAACGTCATCATCGTAAATGCCGAAAAGATCCGTCTCACCGGCAAAAAGATGACCGACCGCGTTTACACCCGCTACACCGGCTATCCCGGTGGCCAGCGCTTCACCACCCCGCACGAGATCCTTGCAAAAAGACCCGCCGAACTCATCCGTCGGTCTGTGAAGGGCATGCTCCCGAAGACCCGTCTTGGTGACAAGCTCATCGGCAATCTGTACGTTTATGCCGGTCCCGAGCATCCGCACCAGGCCCAGAATCCCAAACCCATTAAGTTTAACGAAATCTAAACAGAGCACATGGAACAGAAACACGCCCTTGGAAGACGTAAATCAGCTGTCGCTCGTGTTTATGTAGTACCCGGTACGGGCAAGTTCGTCATCAACGACCGCCCCATGGAAGAGTACTTCAAGGAGGGCACCCTCCAGTACATCGCCAACCAGGCCCTCGAGGTCACCGGTACTGCAGGTCAGTTTGACATCAAGGTTACCCTCGTAGGTGGTGGTACCAAAGGTCAGGCCGAAGCCGTTCGTCTCGGAATCGCCCGCGCTCTGTGCGAGGTGGACAAAGAGGCTTACCGCTCCACGCTGAAGGCCGCCGGCTTCCTCACCCGCGACGCCCGCGAAGTCGAGCGTAAGAAACCCGGTCAGCCTGGCGCACGTCGTCGCTTCCAGTTCAGCAAGCGATAATCGCTGCTTCTGGTATTACGTCAGCACGGCCTCTGGTATCATCAAATCCTGAGATCCCGGTGAGGATGAGAATCTTCCCAGGCTACAAAAGGGATTGCCGGGCCGCGAAAAAATTTCGGAGATGACCCAGGTTCCTACTCCGGATTGATGAAAGAGTTAAAAACAAAGACACAAACAAACCCATGTCTAGAACAAATTTCGAACAGTAGCTTGATGCAGGCGCACACTTCGGCCACCTGGCCCGCAAGTGGAACCCCAAGATGGCTCCGTATATCTTCGTAGAGAGGAACGGCATCCACATCATCGACCTGCACAAGAC
>JAFTFV010000010.1 GCA_017458265.1 Bacteroidales bacterium
ATCTTGTTCTTTATCATTGTGTCGGGCTTTTATATGCCCGGCAAAGTTCGGCTTTTTGTCTAACAAGGTGGCTCAGTTTTCAGTGATTATGGTGGCTCAGTTCTTAATGACTATACACATCCAGATACCGGTTTTGCGCCAGGTGTTGTTCCTTTTCCACTGGGCTGTGAAGTCCTGGCCGTTTATATCCGAGAGGAAAACAGTCTGCTGCTCTTGAGTGAGTCTTTCGCCGTCAATATTGATATGGCCGCCACTGCGTTTTGCAGTACCGCTCGGAACATATTGGGCAGATGCAGCAAAACATGCAGTCATCAGTGCCAGGGCAAGTAAAAGTTTCTTCATGACTTATAGTTTTAATGTGGGGAAGGCTTTCAGGAGCGCTTCCTCCCTGTTCTCTTTATTAGATTCAAATAAGGTCCCGTTTGTTGCAAAGGTAAGAACTCTGTGGCACACTTCCAAGGAATCATGCAGGTCATGAGAGGTGAAAAGGATGGAGATGCCGGTCTTTTCCGAGATTTCTCTCAAGGTTTTAAGGACCATGATTCTGTTGTCAACGTCCAGAAAGGCAGTAGGTTCGTCCAGCATGAGGAATGTGCCGCCCATGCAGAGACCAGCCGCGATGGCACATTTCTGAAACTCTCCGTCACTGAGGCGGGATATATCCCTGAGACGAAGATCCGTGAGCCCAAGAAGGCTCAGGGCCCATGCGAGTTTATCGTCGAATGCCATGTTGTGGCGGCCGGCCCAGTCGCTCTGCCTGTAGCATGCAGTACGTATGAATTCTTCTACCGTGAAACCCTGTATCTTGGAAATTCCGGAAGGGATGAGGACTCCCAAATCGGCCAGAGCTTTGAGGAGTGTGGTTTTCCCGCATCCGTTGGGGCCGGCAAGAAGTATGCATTCTCCAGGCGCAATGCTGAAGGATACCTCCCTTACGGTGCCATAAGGCAGCTTCAGTCCTTTGATCTCAATCATATCCTTCTCCTCCACAGCAGTACAAGAATCAGAGGAATGCCGATTATTGCCATCGTGCTTCCCACAGGCAGGGGATGCCTGCCGATATGTGCGATGATGTCGGCTCCGACGGCAAGGCTGGCCCCGCAGAGAGGGGAGAGTGGAATGACAACCCTGTGCACAGACGTTCCTTCCATCCGCCTTACGATGTGTGGCGCCACTATGCCCACGAAGCCTATCGGCCCGCAGAATGCGGTAACGGCGCCGGCAAGAAGCGCACATCCCGTCATTACAAGAAAGCGCAGCCTCCTGAGACTGAGCCCGGAAAGCGCAGCGAACTCATCACCAAAAAGGACCAGATCCAGTCCCTTTCCAACGCTTACTGCAATCCCAAGGCCGATGAGAAAAGCCGTCCCCATGACGATGAGACCGGCACTGCCAACGCTTCCGAAACTGCCGGCCATCCAGCTGTAAAACAGCTTGAGGCTCTCTTCCGTTGCTGAATACTGCAGTATCGAAGACAGCGCGCTGAACACGAACCCCAGCATAACTCCAGTAAGAAGCAGGGTCCCTGTAGAATGTATCCGTGCCGATATCCACACCACCAGAAGTCCGGTCAGAAAGGCCCCTGCAAATGCTGCCGACACCAGCGTAAAGGTGGACCCTGTGACGGCAAGCGCGGCGATTGATGCACCAAGGCCTGCCCCGCCGGAAACACCCATGATATGAGGATCTGCAAGGGGGTTTCTGAAAAGGGCCTGCATCTGGGCTCCCGCAAGTGCAAGCGAGCCTCCTGCAAGGACGGCTGCAAGCATCCTTGGGAATCTAAGCTTCCAGAGAATATCTCCTCCGGCGGGCGAAAAACCGTCCGAAACTATCAGGTCAAGCAAGCAGAGGGCGATCAGAGCCAGACACCAGAGCAGCGTGCGGGGTTTCATATCTTGCGTGAAGGAATAAGTGCAATCAGGTAACCCACAACAGCAACTCCTCCTGCAATCAGAATAAGATCTGTGAACTTGAGAACCACCGGATATGATTCCACCAGGAAGTTTCCGGGCATTGGAACTATCCCGAATCTTGCCTGTACGATTACCAGTACTACTCCAATCAGGAGTCCGGCCAGCATTCCGAGCATTGAAACCAGCAAGCCTTCATACAGGAAGACTTTCCTGAGCATTTGTTCAGGAGCACCCATCGAGCGCAGCGTTCCCATGTCATACTGTTTTTCGATCACAAGCATCTTCAGGGAACTGTAAATGTTGAAGGCAATTATTATGACGACGAATATGAGTATGAGGTAAATGGCAAGTTTTTCATAACTCATCATCTTGAATACAGATTCGTTCTGATGGAAGCGGTCAAGCACCTTGAAACCGTCACCAATCTGCTCATGAATGGTTTTCACAGTGTTTCCGGCCTCTCCAGGAGCAGTCCAAAGCTCGAGTGAGGAAACCTCTGTCTCATATTCCAGGAGTTCCCTCACGGTGCCGATGGGGACTATCAGGGTGTTTGCGTCAATCTCTGAGCCGGAAGAGAACACCCCGGTGCAAAGGACCCTGGCCTTGCGTAGAGAAGCGGCCGGATTCGCCATCGAAACAGCTTCCTTGCGGGAAGGATAAAAGATATCGATGGGAGTAACGAAACTTGGATTCGCACCGATTGAATGGGCAAGGCCTGCGCCGAAAACGGCCCCCGGATAGCTTCCTTTACGGAACGACCATGAGCCGCTGACCACCTTGTCCTTCATGGACCATTCTTCTTGTTCAACTTCGTCTATCCCCTTTACCCTTGCAAGGCTCTGCTGCCCTTCAAGTGAGATGAAAACCTGCTCCTGTATGGTGCTGGAAAGGGTTATTACGTCAGGATTGGCAAGGACGGGTGCAAAGAGTGCACTGTCCGGCGTGAAGACTTTTCCGCTTGCAGGAAGGATGACAATATCAGCGGAAGTTTCGCCGAAGCTTTCGCTCACTATCTTGTTGAATCCGTTGAAGACGGAGAGGATGATGACAAGCGCCGCCGTCCCTACGGCCATACCCAGCGCCCCGATTCCGGAAATCCAGTTTATTACATTGTAGGATTTCCTGGCAAACAGGTATCGCAGTGCAAACCGTAACGGAACATTTGCCATTTCGAGCGAAGTCGAGAAATCTATTTCTTCAGAAGCTCTTCAATGTGCTCTGCATAGTCCAGCGTAGTATCAAGCAGGAAAGACAGTTCCGGAACGATGCGGAACTGCTTTGCAACCACGCGGCCAAGTTCACCGCGGAGGGTGCGCTTCTCATCTTCGAGCAGCTGCATTACGGGGCCTTGCTTTTCAGAGGGGAAAACGCTTACGAACACCTTGGCAAGGGAAAGGTCGGGGCTCACGCGCACTTCGCTCACGGTGACAAGTGCACCGCCGAATGCGCCCATGCCTTTGGCCCTGATTATCTCTGCCAGGTCTTTCTGCAACTCGCGTGCAACCTTGAGCTGCCTTGTGCTTGCCGGTTTGTTGTCCATTAGATAATATTGATAATGAAATAGTTCTTCTTGCCCTTCTGTGCAAGGATGTAGTGACCGTTGACGATGTCTGACTCGGTTACATCGGCATTGATGTCGGTAACCTTGTCCTTATTGATGGCGATGCCGTTTCCCTGCACCATCTTGCGGGCTTCACCCTTGGAGGGGAGGATGTTGGTCTTTACGGCCAGGAAGTCAAGGATGTTTACCGGAAGTTCGGCCTTTGGAAGGTCGAAGGAGGGAACATCGGCAAAGACGGCGAGGAAGGTGCGCTCGTCGAGTTTCCTGAGGGCCTCTGAATTGCCGCCGAAGAGCATCTGGGATGCTGCGAGGGCGTTTTCGTAGGCTTCTTCCCCGTGGCACATGACGGTTACTTCCTTGGCGAGGACCTTCTGGAGTTCGCGGGCGCCGGGGTTCTCCCTGTGGCGCTGGATGAGGCTTTCGATGGTCTCACGGTCCAGGAGGGTGAAAATCTTGATGTAGCGTTCAGCGTCGTCATCGGCAACGTTGAGCCAGAACTGGTAGAATTCGTAGGGGGAGGTGCGCTCTGCGTCAAGCCAGATGTTGCCCTTTTCGGTCTTGCCGAACTTGGTTCCGTCCGCCTTGCGGATGAGAGGGCAGGTGAGGGCGAAGGCCTCGCCGCCGTCCATGCGGCGGATGAGCTCGCTGCCGGTGGTGATGTTTCCCCACTGGTCGCTGCCGCCAAGCTGGAGGATGCAGCCCTTGTTCTTCCAGAGCCAGTAGAAATCGTAGCCCTGCATGAGCTGGTAGCTGAATTCGGTGAAGGACATGCCTTCGGAAGAATCCCTGGAAAGACGCTTCTTCACTGAATCCTTTGCCATCATGTAATTGACAGTGATATGCTATCCGATATCACGGATGAAGTTGATGAAAGAGTAGTCCTTCATCCAGTCGTAGTTGTTTACGAGCTCTGCCTTGTTGGGGGCGTCGGAGTCGAAGTCCAGGAAACGTGCGAGCTGAGCCTTGATGCATGCGACGTTGTGATTCAGGGTCTCCTCGTCCAGGAGATTCCTTTCTGCCGATTTCATGGAGGGGTCTCCAATCATGCCGGTTGCGCCGCCGACCAGTGCGTACGGCTTATGTCCGCAACTCTGGAAATGCTTCAGTATCATTACGCTTACAAGATGGCCGATGTGCAGTGAGTCTGCCGTGGGGTCAATTCCTACATAAGCCGCCTTGGGGCCTTCCATAAGTTTCTCTTCTGTTCCGGGCATGATATCCTGGATCATGCCTCTCCAACGCAGTTCTTCTACGAAATTCTTCATATATAATTCCTTTAACATGCAAAGGTAGTCATTTTTTGCTATATTTGGACGAGATTAAGGTTATTTGCAAATCCAAGGTTTTAGGTATGGATGAATACAAATCTTTCATTCAGGGCGTAAAGTCCTTTTTGCCCAAGGACAGAATCTATACTGATGAACTGCGCACGCTTGCATGGGGAACGGATGCGGGGGAGTACAGGCTTGTCCCCAAGGCGGTATTGCGGGCAAAGGATGAGGATGAAGTGTCCAGAGTCCTTGCCCTGGCAAGCGCTAACGGAGTCCACGTAACCTTCAGGGCTGCGGGGACGTCCCTTTCCGGGCAGGCTATATCGGACAGCGTGCTCCTTGTCGCAGGAAAGAACTGGGAAAAGTCCCGTTATAACCCGGAAGACCATTCCGTTACGCTCCAGCCGGGAATCGTCGGGCGGGAAGTGAACCGCCGCCTTGCCGCTTATGGCCGATATTTCGGTCCTGATCCAGCCTCCATCGGAAGTTGCATGGTGGGAGGCATCGTGAGCAACAACGCCTCCGGAATGAGCTGCGGGGTGCACGCAAATTCGGACAAAACGCTCCTCAGCGCCCGCATAGTCCTTGCCGACGGCACCGTCCTCGATACCGGCGCCGAATCCTCCAGGGCGGCCTTCCTCAGCAGCCATCCCGCCTTTGTCCGCGAGATCGAGAAACTACGGGACGACGTTCTCTCGAATGAGACTCTACGCCGCCGCATTGAGCACAAATACTCCATAAAGAACGTCACCGGGCTCAACCTGAGGCCGCTGGTGGCTTATTCAGACCCGTTCGACATTATAGCCCACCTCATGGTTGGCGCAGAGGGCACCCTAGGCTTCCTTTCAGAAGTCACCATGGCAACCCTTCCAGTGAAGCCCTACAAGGCATCGGC
Organism: Bacteroidales bacterium; assembly: GCA_017458265.1. Taxonomy (GTDB): domain Bacteria; phylum Bacteroidota; class Bacteroidia; order Bacteroidales; family UBA932; genus Cryptobacteroides. Next base: position 5,641 of record JAFTFV010000010.1, read on the forward strand.
CATGATTTATTTTGCCGATATCGTATCGGCCGCAAAGGCGGTGGTGGCGCTGAGGGACGTGAATCTGAGCGCGGCGGAACTCCTTGACTACCGTTCGCTTACGTCAGTCGGAGACAAGCATCTCACTCCGGAAACACCTGATCTCACGGCTCTTCTTACAGAGGTTCAGGCCGAAACTCCGGAGGAGCTCGATGCCCTGGCATCTTCCGTATCGGCTGCCTTGAAGCCTTTCGGCGTCGAAGTGAGTTTTACCGATGATCCGGAAATCACTGCCGGATACTGGGCTATCCGCTCCGGCATTTTTCCAACGGTCGGAGGCTTGAGGGAGGAGGGGACTACCTGTCTTATAGAGGACGTCGCCTTCCATGTGGAGTCGCTTCCTGAAGCAACGGCAGACTTGTCGGCCCTTCTGGACCGTCACGGATATAAGGACTCATGCATCTACGGACACACCCTCGAAGGAAACTTCCATTTTATTATAAATCAGAGGTTTGACACTCCGGAAGATGTTGCCCGTTACGATGCTATGATAAAGGATGTGGTGCGCCTTGTGGTGGAAAAATATGACGGCTCCCTCAAGGCCGAACACGGCACAGGCCGCAACATGGCCTCCTTCGTAGAGTACGAGTGGGGGAGCGAGGCCTTTGCCTTCATGAAGCGTATAAAGGCTCTGTTCGACCCTCTTGGCATCCTCAACCCGGGTGTCATCTTCAACGAAGACAGGGAGTGCTATCTCAAAAACCTCAAGCAAATCCCCGTCCTGACACCTCAGAATGCCGATATGGCAGAGTCTTACCGCCAGATTAACAAATGCATCGAGTGCGGCTTCTGCGAGGTCAACTGCACATCCTGCGGTTTTACCCTTTCTTCCCGTACACGTATTGTGGCAAGGCGTGAGATTGCCCGACGCAAAAGGGCCGGAGAGCCCTACGAGGCGCTTGAAAAGGCCTTCAATTATCCCGGCAAGGTCACCTGCGCAGGGGACGGCCTCTGCTCAATGTCCTGCCCTATGGGAATCAACGTTGCCGATATGACTCACCAGCTGCGCCGGGAGAGCATCGGCCCTGCCGGTAACTATGCCGGAGAATGGGTGGCGAACCATTTCCAAGGGACCAAGAGTGTTCTTCGCGGAGTCCTTGGACTTGCCGATGCCGCTCATGCCGTGCTGGGAGACAAGGCCATGAGCGCAGTCGGCAAGGGCCTCCATGCCGTTGGGCTTCCGCTTTGGACACCTCAGACACCGCGTGCTTATCGGCCTAAAGGGCTCAATGCCGGGAGCAGCGACCTCAAGGTGGTGTATTTCCCCAGCTGCCTTAACCAGATGATGGGCCCAGCGCCCAAGGACAAGGTGAGACCGCTGGTAGAAGAGACCGTGGAATTATTGAAAAAAGCCGGCTATGAGGTTATTTTTCCTCCCCGGATGGACAGTCTCTGCTGCGGTACCATCTGGGAGAGCAAGGGCCTTCCGGAAATAGCAGACCGCAAGGTGCGCGAACTTGAAGACGCCCTCTGGCAAGCCTCTTCCGAAGGCCGATACCCTGTCCTCTGCGACCAGAGTCCCTGCCTGCACCGCATGAGACAGCATATAAAGAAAATGCGCCTGTACGAGCCTGCAGAGTTTATTTGGGAGTTTCTTCGTGATAAGTTGGAGTTCCATCCGATTGATGCCCCGGTTGCCGTTCACATTACCTGTTCCACTAAACTCATGGGCCTTGGGGACAAACTGCTTGGACTTGCGCGTCTGTGCTCCACCAATGTCATTGTTCCCGAAGGAGTAGGATGCTGCGCCTTTGCCGGAGACAAAGGCATGACCAATCCCGAGCTCAACGCCTGGGCCCTTCGCAAGCTTCGCCCCGCCCTTGAAGCACAAGGCGCCCGTGAAGGCTTCTCCAACAGCCGCACCTGCGAAATCGGCCTCTCCCACCACGGCGGCGTCCCCTACCGCTCCATCGTCTATCTTGTCAACCGAGTCACCTCGAAGTCTTCCCCTCAATGATAAGGAACGGACTCTGGTTCAAAAAAATAAAGCAGGGTCGCGACAAGGTTAAGGGAGGGGAGTTTGAGTGGTCTTCCCCTCAATGAGTGAAACGGAATCTGGTTCAAAAACTAAAGCAGGGAAACCCCTGCTTTAGTTTTTGAGCCACTCATCAGGCTCGAACTGACGACCTGCGCGTTACGAATGCGCTGCTCTACCGACTGAGCTAAAGTGGCAAGCCGACTTCAAATGAATCGGGACTGCAAATATACGATAATTTTTTGTATTTTTGTAATTCACAAAGAAAACAACTAACACATTTTTATAGAATGAAACGTTTACTTATCTTTCTTGCAGCTGCCGCAGCGGTGCTTGCCGGCTGCTCAAAGTACGAGACCGTGAAGGGCGATCCCCTGAATGCAAAAATATACACCCTTTCCAACGGTCTCAAGGTTTACATGACCGTGAACAAGGATGAGCCGCGAATTCAGACCTACATCGCCGTGAATGCAGGCGGAAAGGATGATCCTGCCGACAATACCGGCCTCGCCCACTATCTGGAGCACATGATGTTCAAGGGTACGGAAACATTCGGCACGCAGGATTACGAGGCCGAAAAACCTCTCCTTGCACAGATCGACTCCCTTTTCGAAGTCTACCGCACTCTTACGGACCCTCAGGAAAGGGCAGACCTTTACGCCAAGATTGACGCCATCAGCTACGAGGCATCCAAGCTTGCCATTCCCAACGAGTATGACAAGCTTATGTCCATAATTGGCTCCGAAGGAACCAACGCATTCACCTCAAATGACGTCACTTGCTATGTAGAGGAGATACCTTCCAACCAGATTGAAAACTGGGCCCGCATCGAAGCCGACCGCTTCAAAAACTGCGTCTTCCGCGGTTTCCACACGGAGCTCGAGGCCGTTTATGAGGAAAAGAACATGGGTCTTGCCGATGATTCCGAAAAGTGCATCGACGCCCTTGATTCCATGCTTTTCGTAAACCATCCCTACGGCACCCAGACCGTCATCGGCACGCAGGATCACCTGAAGAATCCTTCACTGAAGGCTATCCGCTACCAGAAAGATACCTATTACGTTCCCAACAACATGGCCATCTGCCTCTCCGGAGACTTCGACCCCGACGAGATGGTGAAGATAATCGAGAAGTACTTCGGTGACTGGAAAGCCAATCCCAACCTGCCCAAGAGGAACTTCGGCACGGAAGAGCCTATCACCGCCCCCAAGGTGAAGGACGTCTACGGCTACGAGGCCGAAATGGTTCTCTTCGGCTGGAGGACTCCCGGCACCTCCTGCAAGGAAAGCGAGATCGGCGAGATTGCATCGGCAATACTCTATAACGGCCAGGCCGGCCTTGTGGATACCGACTGCATTCGCACCCAGAATATCCTCGGAGGCGCTTTCTTCAATTACGACCGCACCGACTGGGGCATCATGCTTGCCCAGGGCATGCCCAAGGAAGGACAGAGCCTGGAGGAGGTGAAGGACATCCTCATGGCCGAAGTTGCAAAGCTTCGCAGCGGCGACTTCCCCGAGAGCCTTCTCGAGGCGGCCAAGGCAAACTACAAGCTCGACTATATGCGCGGTCTGGTCTCAAATCAGGCCCGCACCAGGCTCTTCATGAACTCATTCATCGCCGGAACATCCTGGAAGGACGAAGTGGGCAAGATCGGAAGGATAGAGAAGATAACAAAGGACGATATTGTGGCCTGGGCTCAGAAATACCTTGGAGAAAACAGCTACGCCCTTGTTTACAAGCATTTCGGCGAGGATAAGTCCATCAAGAAAATCGACGCTCCCAAGATTACCCCTATCGTCACCAACCGTGACAAGCAGAGCGCCTTCCTTGCAGAGATCGCAGCATCTGAACCCGCTCCCATCGAACCCGTCTTCGTCGATTTCGAGAAGGACATGACCGTTTCTTCCGTGGGAGACCTCAAACTCCTTTACAAGAAGAATGACAAGAACGATATCGCCACCCTTACCTTCCGTTATGACATGGGCAGCGACAACAATCCCGTCCTTGACATCGCCGCCGATTATGCCAGCTACCTTGGCTCTGCGGACATGACCGGAGAAGAGTATGCGGTGAAGCTGTACGAACTTGCATGCAGCGCAGATCCCCGTATCGGCGGAAACACTTCAAATATATCTGTAAGCGGCCTCAGCGAAAACCTTGAGGAGGCCCTTCAGCTGGCAGAAAACCATCTCTCCACCCTCGTGGGAGACGAGGAAATCCTTGCCGGTCTCAAGGCCGATATCTTCCGCGCCCGCCTGGACGGCAAGAAGAACCAGAGGGCCTGCAGCAGCGCAATCCAGCGTTACCTCACCTACGGTCCCGAGTATATCAAGCAGGGCACCCTTACCAACACCCAGGTCCAGAACCTCACTTCTGACGATGTCCTCGCTTCCCTGAGCGACCTGATGTCCTGTTCCCATACCATATTATATTATGGTCCCGCATCGCTGGATGAAGTCAAGGCCATGCTCGGACGCTCCCATAAGTGCGAAGGGCTGAAGCCGCTGCAGAAAACTCATGCCGTAAAGCGCCTCACCCCCACCACACAGGTGTTTGTCGCACACTACGATGCCCGTCAGTTCAATTATGTACAGTATTCCGACCGCGGTGAAAAGCTCGACCTCGCAGAAGACCCTCTGATCGACCTCTTCAACGAATACTACGGCGGCGGCATGAATGCCATCGTATTCCAGGAGATGAGGGAATCCCGCGCCCTTGCTTACGGCGCCGGCGCATATCTGAGCGGCCCTTCATATGCCGATGACACCTATTCCTTCAGGGCTTATATCGCATCACAGAACGACAAGCTCCAGAAGGCCGTCGAGGGCTTTGACGAGATTATCGAAACCCTTCCCGAAGCCCCCGAGAACCTGGAAATCGCAAAGGCTTCCATCCTTGGAAAGCTCCGTACCCAGAGGGTTACCGGCCAGAGCGTCCTCTACAGCTATCTGCAGGCACAGGAACTTGGTCTCAAGGAACCCCGCGAGAAGAAGGTCTATGAGACGGTGGCATCCCTCACCATGGATGACCTCCTTGCAACCCACGCAAAGTGGATCAAGGGCCGTACCTACAACTATTCCGTACTGGGAGATACCAAAGATATGGACATGAGCTTCCTCCGCACCCTTGGCCCGGTTAAGATTCTCACACTTGAAGATATTTTCGGTTATTGATGAAACACAATCACATCGTTATAATGGCAGGCGGTGTGGGGAGCAGGCTTTGGCCTCTCTCCACACCCGAAACGCCAAAGCAGTTCATTGACGTCCTGGGCGTTGGCAAAACCCTCATCCAGCTCACTGTAGAACGTTTCATCCCGGTTTGCTCCCCGGAGAATTTCTGGGTGGTCACCGGAGAGAAGTATGTAGATCTTGTCAAGGAACAGATTCCCGGTATTCCGGAGGACCAGATCCTTGCAGAACCTGAAGGCCGCAACACCGCTCCGTGCATTGCCTATGCATCATGGAAGATAGCCTTGAAGGACCCGGACGCCAACATCGTCGTAACCCCGGCCGACGCCCTTGTCCTCAAGACTTCGGATTTCGCCGATGCAATCGGCAAGGCGCTGGCCTTTACGGAGAATTCAGACGCCATAGTCACTGTAGGCATCGCCCCCACAAGGCCTGAGACCGGATACGGGTATATTCACGCATCCGAGGCTGTACGCGGAAAGATAGTAAAGGTCTCCGAATTCAAGGAAAAACCATCTCTGGAGACCGCCGAAGCCTATCTTGCCGATGGCCACTACTTCTGGAATGCCGGTATCTTCGTGTGGAACGTAAAGACTATCGTAAAAGAACTGCGCGCCTTTGCTCCGCAGATATCGGCCGTCATGGACGAGCTCAAGCCATCCCTTTTCACCTCTTCCGAACAGACTCAGCTCCGCCGCCTCTTCCCGACCTGCGACAAAATCTCCATCGACTACGCCGTCATGGAAAAGAGCCGCAGCATCTACGTCATTGCCGACGACCTTGCCTGGAGCGACCTTGGCAGCTGGGGTTCCGTCAAGGGCCACATCAAGGCCGATGAAGCCGGAAATGTAGTAGTAGGAGGCGACGTGCGCCTTTTCGGATGCAAGGACTGCTTCGTCCACGCCGCTTCCGAAAAGCGCGTAGTCCTGGAAGGCCTTGACGGATACATAGTTTCAGAATCCGACGGCCGCCTCCTCGTCTGCCGCCTTTCCGAGGAACAGCACATCAAAGAATTTTCGGCCTAAAATTTTTTTAAAAAAGTTTTGGAACTTCAAAAATAGTTTGTACCTTTGCAATCCCGAAAACGGGGAGGGCCCTAAGGGGCAAACGGAAGACTCGTTAGCTCAGTAGGTAGAGCACATCCCTTTTAAGGATGGGGTCTCGGGTTCGAGCCCCGAACGGGTCACAAGAAGCGAGTCTTCTAAAAAACAAACCAGACTGAATGCACTCTTAGCTCAGCTGGTAGAGCAGCTGACTCTTAATCAGCGGGTCTAGGGTTCGAGTCCCTAAGAGTGCACAAGGCGGCAGTCCAATTCGGATTGCCGCCTTATTTTTCCAGTAGCTCCAAAAGTTTTTGAAATTCCCCGTACAATTCTTAATTTTGCTTAAAATGAGTTTGTAATGGATTTGGTGGATGAACTTGCGCAAAGGCGGGACCTTCCGGACGAAGGCCTCCGTGAGCTTCTGACATCTGCCAATGACGTTCTGCCCGGCTGTCTGTTCAGGAAGGCAAGGGAAACAGCGGCGGAGCATTTTGGCAGGGAGATCTATATCCGTGCGCTCATAGAGTGGAGCAACTCCTGCCGCAACGACTGCTACTATTGCGGTATTCGCCGCAGTAACCGTGCGCTCGAACGTTACTGCCTGAATGAAGAAGAGATTCTGCAGTGCTGTAAGCGGGCTCATGAGGACGGAATCAGAACCTTTGTACTGCAAGGCGGAGAGAATCCGGCAAAGGCCGCGGAACTTGTCGGCATTGTTGCAAGAATAAGGAAAACGTATCCGGACAGCGCAATCACCCTTTCACTCGGCGAGCTTCCCACAGAACTTTATGCTGCGCTAAGGAAGGCCGGGGCAGACCGCTATCTCCTGAGGCATGAGACTGCCACTCCGTCGCATTACGCCATGCTCCACCCAAAGGAAATGTCGCTTGAGAACCGGCTGGAATGCCTTCATGAACTCAGAAAGCTCGGCTTCCAGACCGGGATGGGCATGATGGTGGGAAGCCCGTTCCAGACGATTGATCATTTGATTGCAGACCTTCGCCTTATCCGGTCTTTCCGCCCGGAGATGGTAGGCCTTGGGCCTTTCGTTCCCCAGAAGGATACGCCCTTCGGCACTTATCCGGCAGGAAGTGCAGACTTGACACTGCGCCTTTATGCCATCATTCGCCTGATGCTTCCCGAAGCCGGAATACCCGCCACCACGGCTCTTTCCTCCATAATTCCCAACGGACATATCCGCGGAATAGAATCTGGAGCAAACGTAATCATGCCAAATTATACCCCTTTGTCAAGGGGAAAACAATATGTCCTGTACGACAACAAGTCAAGGCAGGATTTCTATAAGATAAAAACGGAACTCAATGCGGCCGGGTACGTCGTGAACCCTTCCCGCGGCGATTTCAAAACCAAACAATACCATGTATAATCCAAGTTCCCCGCATGCGCAGGAGTTTATAGACCATACCGAGGTCCTGGAGACGCTGGAAGAAGCCTCCCGTGAGAGCAAAAACCACAGCCGCGTCCTCCAGATACTGGAAAAGGCGGCAAAGTGCAAGGGCCTCACTCACCGTGAGGCTGCAATCCTCATGGATTGTGACGATCCTGAACTGGAAGAGAAAATCTATGCCCTTGCCCTGGAAATAAAGCAGAAGTTCTATGGAAACCGCATAGTTCTCTTTGCCCCTCTGTACCTGTCGAATTACTGCATAAACGGCTGTGTATATTGCCCTTATCATGCAAAGAACCGTACCATTCCAAGGCGTAAGCTTTCCCAGGAAGAAATAGAGGCAGAGGTCAGGGCCCTTATCCGTACCGGCCACAAGCGCCTTGCGGTTGAGGCAGGAGAGGACCCCAGGAACAATCCTCTGGAGTATATCCTGGATTCCATCCGTACTATTTACAGCGTCCGGGAGGGCGGTAATTCCATACGCCGTGTAAACGTGAACATCGCCGCTACGGATGTGGATTCTTACCGGAAACTCAAGGCTGCCGGCATCGGCACGTATATCCTTTTCCAGGAGACGTACAACAAGGAACAGTATGAAAAACTGCACCCCACCGGCCCCAAGAGCGATTACTGCTGGCATACAGAGGCCATGGACCGCGCTCAGGAAGGCGGCTGTGACGACGTCGGGATAGGCGTCCTCTTCGGCCTTAACAACTACCGCTATGAACTGGCCGCCATCCTCATGCATGCAGAGCACCTGGAAGCCCGCTTCGGCGTTGGGCCCCACACGATCAGCGTCCCGCGCATCTGTCCTGCCGATGATATCGACACCGGAGATTTCCCGGATGCCCTGCCGGACAGGATTTTCCGCAAGCTGGTGGCCGTCCTGAGGGTATCTGTCCCTTATACGGGGATGATAGTGTCCACCAGGGAATCGGCAAGGATGAGGGCGCAGCTTCTGGACTGCGGCATCTCCCAGATAAGCGGCGGCTCAAGGACCAGCGTGGGCGGCTATACCAGCGTCGAGCGCCATGACGAAACGGCCCAGTTCGACGTTTCCGACACCCGTCCCCTTGACGATGTGGTGCGCTGGCTTCTGGAAAGCGGCCATATCCCCAGTTTCTGCACCGCCTGCTACCGTGAAGGCCGTACCGGAGACCGTTTCATGAGCCTCTGCAAAAGCGGCAAAATAGGCCTCTGCTGCACTCCCAACGCGATTATGACCCTCAAGGAATACCTTATGGATTACGCTTCGGCCGATACCCGCCGCCTTGGGGAGAATCTCATTGAAAAGAGTCTTGCCGATATCCCCTCTGAAAAGGTCAGGGACATAACTGCCCGGCACCTCAGGGAAATTGAGGAAGGGAAAAGGGATTTCAGGTTTTAGGCTGTATGGAACGTATCTACATAGCGGTAGCGGGCCCCGTGAACAGCGGCAAGTCGACGCTTGTCAATGCCCTTTGCGGACAGGAGGTGTCTCTTGTGAGCCCTGTCGCCGGCACCACTACAGACCCTGTGAGAAAAGCTGCGGAACTGCCGGGTATCGGGCCGTGCATAATCATCGACACCCCCGGCCTTGAAGATACATCCCCCTTGGGCCCCGAACGCATTCGCCGCGCCATGGCCGCCCTTGACGAGGCCGATATAATCGTGGAGATGTCGAAGGGTGCCGCCGGGCCATTGCAGACTCCGCGCGTGACATATACCCCGGGAGAACCTCTCGACAGCCTCCTTAAAAGGATCAAAGATGCCCTCCCGAAAGAAGAGGAAAAATATCTTACCGGAAACCTTGTAAAGCCCGGAGACAAAGTGGTCCTTGTGATGCCCCAGGACTCCGAGGCGCCCAAGGGCCGAATCATACTTCCTCAGGTGCAGGTTATCCGGGAGCTTCTGGACAGGGGCTGCATACCGGTTTGCTGTACTCTTGAGAACCTTCAAAAGGCAGTTGAAACGGCCCCGAGCCTTGTCATCACCGATTCCCAGGTATTCCGCGAGGTGAATTCAGCCATTCCCTCTACGCTCCCTCTTACCTCTTTTTCGGTGCTTCTTGCCGGAGCAAAGGGCGACCTCAAAACCTACGTGGAAGGTGCTGCAGCCATAGACAGGCTGCAGGACGGAGACCGCGTCCTCATTGCCGAAGCCTGCACCCATGTCCCGGACACTGAAGATATCGGCCGTGTCAAGATTCCGGCGCTTCTGAGGAAAAGGGCTCAGGTAGAGGTGGACGTCGCCGCCGGGAACGATTTTCCTGAAGACCTCTCCGTCTACAGCCTCATCATACACTGCGGAGCCTGTGTCGCCGGACGGCAGCTGGTGCGCTCCCGCATAAAAAAGGCACTCCGCGGGGGAGTGCCAATCACAAACTACGGGATAGCCATTGCAGCCCTGCAGGGCATTCTCCAAAGGATAGTGATACCTTAGTCTGCGTATTCGGCTACGATTTTCTTGATGTCTGAAGGATTCAGCCTGCCGTATACCTTGTCGCCGACGGTGGCTACAGGGGCCAGTCCGCACGCACCCACGCAGCGGAGGCAGTCCAGCGAGAACTTTCCGTCCGGGGTGGTTTCACCCACATCGATATTGAGGACGCGCTTGAATTCTTCCAGGAGTTTGTCGGCCCCGCGTACGTAGCAGGCGGTTCCGAGGCATACTGAGATTGGAATCCTGCCTTTGGGCGTCATGGTGAAGAAGGAGTAGAACGTTACCACTCCGTACACCTTCTGGGGCGCTATGCCGAGTTTCCCGGCTATGATTCTCTGGACGGGTTCCGGCAGATATCCAAGCTTTGACTGTGTCTCATGAAGGATGCTTATGAGTTCTCCGGGGTCGTTATGGAATTTTTCACAGATCTCTTCCACCTCGCGGGCGGCTTCACATGAAAGTTTGAATTCACTCATGGCTATTTGATGCTTTTGTCGAAATAATGGGTGTGGAGAAGCTGATGCGAGCGTTCGCTCAGCGGCTCGCCCAGGAATTCCTTGTAGAGTTTCTGTATGTCCGGATTCTCATGGCTCTTGCGGATGGGCTTTCCGGAATCTTCGGCATAAATTGCCTTGGCCCTGGCCTTGATGATGTCCACGTTGCCGTGATGGTAGGGCTGGCCGCCTCCGTCTATGCAGCCGCCGGGGCAGGCCATGACTTCCACGACATGGTAGGGAAGGTCGCCTGCGCGCAGCTTGTCCATGAGGATACGTGCGTTGCCAAGGGTATGCGCCACGCAGACCTTGAGCTTGAAGCCATTAAGGTCAATCTCCGCCTCTTTGATGCCGTCGAGGCCGCGGACCTCCGTGAACTCGATGCGGGGAAGGGTCTTGCCGGTATATACCTCATATACAGTGCGAAGGGCAGCCTCCATGACGCCTCCTGTTGCGCCGAAGATTGCCGCTGCGCCGGAAGACTCTCCAAGGGGCTTGTCAAAATCTTCGTCGGGGAGTTTGTTCCAGTCGATATTGGAACGCTTGATGAGGCGGGCGAGTTCGCGGGTTGAAATGGAATAATCCACGTCCGGATTGCCGTTAACCTTGAATTCTTCCCTTTCGCATTCGTATTTCTTCGCAAGGCAGGGCATGACAGACACCACCACCAGTTTCTCCCTTGGAATGCCCATCTTCTGTGCCCAGTAGGTCTTTGCGATTGCGCCGAACATCTGAGCCGGAGATTTTGCCGATGAAGGATATTCCAGGAGATCCGGGTAGTTGTGCTCGTAGAAATTCACCCATGCAGGGCAGCAGGACGTCATGATCGGCAGTTTGACGCTCTTGTCCCCGCCAAGGAAAGCCTTGAGCCTGTGAAGGATTTCGGCCCCTTCTTCCATGATGGTAAGGTCTGCGCCGAAGTCGGTGTCAAAGACATAGTCAAAGCCAAGGGCCCTTAGGGAGGCGGCAAGCTTTCCGGTGACGATGGTTCCGGGCTTCATGCCGAATTCTTCCCCGAGTGCGACGCGAACTGCAGGGGCAGGCTGGGCGATGACTATCTTGTCCGGATTGTTGAGGTCTTCAAGGAGGCGGTCTGTGTTGTCTCTCTCCGTGAGGGCGCCGGTAGGGCATACAGCTACGCACTGGCCGCAGTAGGTGCAGTCAGTTTCGGAGAACATCCTGTCGAATGTGGGGGCAATTGTGGTCTCGAAACCGCGTTTAACGGCCCCCAGCACTCCAACCGTCTGGACATTGTTGCACATGCTCTCGCAGCGGCGGCAGAGGATGCACTTGTCCATGTTGCGGGTAATGGCGGCGGTAACTTCCTTTTTGCGCTCTGACTGTTCGCCCTTGTAGGGCATTTCCCTGATGTTGAAGCGTGTAACCAGCTGCTGAAGTTCGCAGTGATTGCACTTGGGGCAGGTGAGACAGTCGTTTGGATGGTCGGAGAGGATGAGTTCGGCCACGGTCTTGCGGGCGCGGACCACCCTTGCCGAGTTGGTGCTTACCACCATTCCCTCCGTTACCATGGTGGCGCAGGAGGGGGCAAGGTTCCGGCGGCCTTCAATCTCTACCACGCAGATTCGGCAGGCAGCCGGCGAGCTCTTTACGCACGTGCCCTTGAGGTCCATGTGGCACAGTGCAGGTATATTTATGCCGATTGAAGCGGCTGCATCAAGGACCGTAGTACCTTTGGGCACGCTCACCGGACGCTTGTCTATAAGAAGGTTTATCATGTTTTCCATAGGGCGGTTCTCAGTAAACTTTGATGGCTCCGAACTTGCACCTGGAGATGCACATTCCGCAGCGGATGCACTTGTCCGGATTGATAGAGAAAGGTTTGCGGACTTCTCCGGTGATGGCCTCGGCAGGGCAGCCGCGGGCGCAGGCGCTGCAGCCTTTGCAGAGCACGGGGTCGATGGCGTAAGTCAGCAGGGCCTTGCACTTGTGGGCGCGGCAGACGTGATCCTTCACATGTTCCTCATACTCTTCCCTGAAATTCGCGAGCGTGGAAAGCACCGGGTTGGGAGATGTCTGTCCCAGGCCGCAGAGGGCGGTGTCCTTGATGACCTTGGCAAGGTTTTCCAGCTTGTCGATGTCTTCCATGGTACCGCGGCCGTCCGTGATGCGTTCCAGGATTTCCAGCATGCGCTTGTTCCCGATGCGGCACGGAGTACATTTGCCGCAGGATTCGCCCACAGTGAACTCCAGGAAGAACTTTGCCACTGAGACCATGCAGTCGTCCTCGTCCATGACTATCATGCCGCCTGAGCCCATCATGGAACCGGCGGCCGCCAGGCTTTCGTAGTCGATAGGTATGTCAAGATGCTTTTCCGTGAGGCAGCCGCCGGAGGGGCCGCCGGTCTGGACAGCCTTGAATTTCTTTCCGTTTTTCACCCCGCCGCCGACGTCATAGATGATTTCGCGCAGGGTTGTTCCCATGGGAACTTCTATGAGGCCGACATTATTGATTTTTCCGGCCAGGGCGAATACCTTCGTTCCCTTGGACTTCTCCGTGCCGATGGAAGAGAACCATGCCGGTCCCTTGGTCAGAATTACGGGCACGTTGGCCAGGGTTTCTACATTGTTTACGTTGGTGGGATTGCCGAAGTAGCCGGCCTCTGCAGGGAACGGGGGCTTGAGTGTGGGCTCGCCGCGTTTCCCTTCCATGGAGTGGATGAGGGCGGTTTCCTCGCCGCAGACAAAGGCGCCTGCTCCGTAGCGGATTTCTATGTCGAAACTGAAACCGGTCCCGAGGATATTCTCTCCGAGGAGCCCGTATTCGCGGGCCTGGGCGATTGCTACCTGGAGGCGGTGCACAGCAAGAGGATACTCTGCACGTATATATATAAGGCCGTGGTTGGCATTTATGCAGTAGCCGCAGATCATCATGGCTTCAATGACGGAGTTGGGGTCTCCTTCCATGATGGAACGGTCCATGAATGCGCCCGGGTCTCCTTCATCGGCATTGCACACCACGTACTTGTGGGGGGCGTTGAACTTGCGGGCTATTTCCCACTTGACTCCGGTGGGGAAGCCTGCTCCGCCGCGGCCGCGGAGACCGCTGGCCTTGATGTCGGCAAGGACTTCCAGGCTGTCCCTCTGAAGGCTGTCGGCAAGGGCTTTGTAGCCGTCGCGCGCTATGTAGTCGAGGATGTTTTCCGGGTCGATGAAACCGCAGTTCCGCAGTGCTATGCGCATCTGCTTGCGGTAGAAATTCATGTGCTTGGAGTCGCTTATGCGCTTGCCGCTGCCCGGGTCTGTGTAGAGAAGGCGTTCCACCCTTTCCCCGCCGATGATATGGGAAACCACGATTTCTTCCACGTCTTCGGGACGGACCGAGGTATAGAACGTATTGTCCGGGACAATTTTGACGATAGGACCTTTCTCGCAGAAGCCAAAGCAGCCGGGAACTATGACTTTGACTTTGTCGGCAATGCCATGGGCCGCAAGGGCCTGGTTGAAGTTATCGACGATTTTGGAACTTTCGGAGGCCTTGCAACCGGTACCGCCGCAACAGAGAATTTCCATGTGCGGGGTGCCTTTGTCCAGTCCGGAAGCGCTTTCCAGTACGGATGAGTTGGCTTCCTCTCTGACGGAAAGGGCTTTCAGAGCCTCCCTTCTGATGCTTTCGAGTGCATCGGCAGAGCGTATTTTCATTGTTGCTATGTGGTTTAGTCTTATTGTGCTGCAAGATACGAATTATCCGTGATAATGCAAAGTCTTGGGCCAATTTAGCAGCGAAAATTGCTTTGCATTGATAAAATCCCTATTTTTGTACTCCATTTATTTAAAGTATGAAATCTGACATTGTTGTGATTGGCGGAGGAGCCGCCGGACTGGCAGCAGCCATAGGCGCGGCAGAGATTCTTGCCGGCAGTGAAAACGGCGGAACCGTCACCGTTCTTGAGAAAATGCCCAAGGCCGGGCGCAAGGTAATGATTACCGGCAAAGGCCGATGCAACTTTACCAACGTGAAGCCCTGGGAAGACTTTCAGGCGCGGATAAGCTCAGACCCGCAGTTCCTCAGTCCGGCATGGCACAACCTTACTCCTGAAGGGGTAATAGAACTCTTCAGGAAAAACGGCATGCGCTCCGTGGTGGAAAGGGGAGACAGGGCTTTTCCCGCTTCACACAATGCAGGTGACGTCGTCGATACGCTTCTGAGGGCATGCACCCTCTCTGGCGTAAAGGTGGTGACCGACTGTGAGGTCAAGACCATCGACGTGGTGAAAAACGGCTTCAGCCTTGACTGCGTGCAGACCTCCAGAAAGCAGGTCAGAATTCCTGTGGACGATCCCAGAAAGCTCCGTCCCGGAAAGCCCGCTCCCACGCGTGAGGAAATCACAATTGAGCCGGTGGAATACAACTGCAGGAAACTTATAATTGCAACCGGCGGCCTGTCCTATCCGGGTACTGGTTCAACGGGAGACGGCTATATGTGGGCAGAAGAACTGGGGCACAGCATCGAGCCCTGCTATCCTTCGCTTACGGCATTGGTGCCAGCGGGGTACAAGTCCGACAATCCTGTCCAGGCAGAAATCAAAAATGCATTCCGCCGCGGCAAAACTGTATATGGGAAGACAAAGGAGCGCAAGATTGCTCCGCTTCCTTCTTGGTATCCGAAATTCCCTGCCCACATTGAGAGGATTACGCCGATGTCTCCGCTCGGGGAGCTTTTCAACGGGAACACACTTGAAAATGTACAGCTCAGCCTCAATATCGGCGGGAATACCGTGCAGTCTGAATTCGGTGACATCGAATTTACCGACGGGGGCCTTGAGGGCCCGCTCGGATTCATGGTGAGCCGAAAGGCCGTGAAGGCCCTCAACGACGGTCAGAAGGTCTCCGTGACCATCGACCTCAAGCCCGCGGTCCAGCTGGAGAAACTTGACGAAGATATACACCGCATCTGGGAAGAGGTCATTCACGATGAGCGCTCCAAGGGCCAGAGTTTCCAGAGGCTCTTCCGCATAATGCTAGGAAAGCTCATGCCCTGGAATCTCACACTTGCATTCCTTGACACCAACTCCAATGTGAGTGTGGATACCCTTGCCGAAGCCATGAAAAACTGGAAACTGGACATTGCCGGCTTCGTGGGCTTCGAAAGGAGCGTCGTCACCGCCGGAGGTGTGAGCACGTCGGAGGTGGTTGCAAAGACCCTGGAATCCAAGAAGCAGCCGGGTCTCTATTTTGCCGGAGAAGTACTTGACATAGATTGCAATACAGGCGGATACAACCTGCAGTCTGCCTTCTCTACCGGTTATCTTGCAGGTGAAAGTGCAGCGAAATCATTATAACTTATGGATAAAAAATCTTACGCATTTGGAATGAGCGTAGCTTCCAGCTTCTATCAGCAGGGAATACGCGTAAAGAACGTCGATGACTTTATTGCAGGTCTCAGGGACATGCTCACGGGGGCAAAGCCCGCAATGAGCCTTGAAGAGGCAGGAAACGCACTCGAGGCGTTCTATAAAGAACTTGAGGACGAGGCTGCAGAGCGCAATGCCGCTGCCGGTGCCGCCGCAAAGGAAGAGGGCGAGAAGTTCCTTGCCTCCATGGCCAAGGACCCCGAGGTGAAGATGACAGGGAGCGGTCTTATGTACAAGGTTGTGAAGGAAGGCACCGGCCGCAAGCCCAAGGCTACGGATAAGGTATACTGCCACTATGAGGGCACATTCCCCAACGGCCAGGTCTTTGACAGCTCATACAAGAGGGGAGAGCCCATCGAGTTTGGTCTCAACCAGGTTATCAAGGGCTGGACTGAAGGTCTTCAGCTCATGAGCGAAGGTGCAAAATATGAGCTTTATCTGCCCTATCACCTTGCTTATGGTGAGACCGGTACCGGCGGAATCCCTCCGTACAGTGCTCTCAAGTTCGTGGTGGAGCTGATTGAAGTGAGGTAGGAGATTTCTCGACTTCGCTCGAAATGACAGAGTGAGAAGCTCGAAATGACAGATATTATTCAGGCGATAGAGGTTTTTGCGATGGTTACCGGGGTGGCGTATGTCATTCTGGAGATATTGCAGAAGAACTCTATGTGGATTGTGGGGATACTCACCGGTGCGGCGTGTGCGTTCAGTTTCGCCGTTCAGCATGTGTGGGCGTCAATGGGCCTGAATATATATTATATGGTCATATCGGTAATCGGCCTTTATAAGTGGAAGAAGGACAGCGGGAAGGTTGAGGCGGGGGAAATCCATCTGGGGCGGCTTGACGGGAGGACGGCGGCAGTGTCGGCACTGCTCACAATCGCAGGGACGGTGGCCTTCACTTTCATCCTCAGAACTACGGGGGACCCGGCCCCGGTGCTCGACGCCTTTGCGGTAATCCTCAGCGCGGTTGCCACGTGGTGGCTTGCGATGTCATACGTGGAGCAGTGGATTCTCTGGATTATTGCCGATATCATCACCACCGTCCTGTGCGTGGTTACCGGCCAGTATCTGCTGGCTCTGATGTATCTCGTCTATGTCGGCGGTGCCGTATATGGATACATTCATTGGAAACGTCACGGAAAAGTAGTAACTTCGGCGGAATGAAACTCATCGTAGACTGCGGCGCCACCAAGGCCGACTGGGCTCTCCAGGGCGGCCTGCGTTTCCGTACGGAGGGCATCAACCTTGCCCACTGCCCGGCAGAAAAGCTCGCTGCCGTGATGGATGAAGCTGCGGTAAAAATCGGCCCCGGCGTTACTGAGGTGCATTTCTATGCTGCCGGCCTTGTGGGCGAAAGTCCGCTGGACCTGGGCCGATGGTTCCCCGGCGCTTCAATCGAGTATAGCTCTGACATGGTAGCTGCGGCAAGGGCTGTCTGCGGCCATGGGAAGGGGATTGCCGCCATTATCGGCACCGGGGCTAATACCTGCCTCTGGGACGGAGAGAAGATTTCAGCGCAGCTGCGCTCCGGCGGTTATGTCATCGGCGATGAGGGCAGCGCTTCCGTGCTTGGAAAGCTTTTCCTTGCCGATTATATCAAGGGCCTCGTCCCCGAAGAGATTGCCTCGGAATATGGCGCCTCTTATGAAGAGGTGGTGAAACTGGTTTATGGCTCCGGCACACCTGCAAGGAGCCTTGGCAGTATCGCGCCCTTCCTCCTTGAGAACTATTCCGTCCCTTATGTCAAGAGACTTGTGGACGGCAATTTCCGCGCCCTTTTCGAAAGGGCTCTTTGCCGATACGGGAATTACCCCGTTGGCGTTGTAGGCGGTTTCGGATTTGCCGCTCAGGATGTGCTGAGGGAAATCGGCAAGGATTATGGAACTGTTTTTTCCGTTTTCATGAAATCCCCCCTGGAAGGGCTTCTTGAATATCATGGCATATAAAGAGAACTATCCCTCAGAACTGCTTTCCACCGCGGTGGAAGCCATTTCCTCACTCCCCGGCGTGGGGCGCAGGAGCGCGCTCAGGCTTGCCCTGCACCTGCTTCGCCAGAGTCCGGAGAGGGTCCACCATATTACGGACTCCATCAACAACCTGAGGGACAACGTGTGCTACTGTTCCCGCTGCCGCATGATTTCCGACAGCGAAATATGCTCCATCTGCTCCGACACAAAACGCGATCAGGGTACAATCTGCGTGGTGGAGAGCGTACGGGATGTCATGAGTATAGAAGCCACAGGACAGTATCATGGTGTATATCACGTACTTGGCGGTATCATCTCCCCAATTGCCGGAACCGGCCCTTCAGACCTCACTATAAGTGAACTGACAGCACGGGTTCCGCAGGCACGAGAGGTCATCCTAGCTCTTCCCGGTGACGTGGAAGGGGAGACCACCGCGTTTTACATTTACCGGCAGATTGAATCCAGCGGAGTCCTGGTTTCATCGCTTGCCCGCGGTCTCGGCTTCGGGGATGCCCTTGAATATGCCGATTCCCTCACTCTTGGAAGGTCAATAGTAAACAGACAGATATTCAAACCATGACTGATAACCATTCCGAGGCCCTTCGCTGCCTCCTTTGCAAAAAACCGAAATGCGCCCTTCAGGGCTGTCCTGTCCATACTCCCGTTCCGGAATGCATGGCCCTTTACCGTGAAGGCCGGCTTGAAGAAGCCGGTGCTATGTTGTTTGAGAACAACCCCTTGTCTTCAATCACATCCCTCGTATGTGACTGGAAGCAGTTCTGCTTTGGCCACTGCGTCCTCAATGTGAAGCAGGCACCTGTCCGCTGGTACAGCGTCGAGCAGGAGATTTCCGGGCAGTACCTTCGCAAAGTGGTGCTGGAAAGGCGTTCTTCCGAACTCGAAGGCAGGCGCATTGCAATTGTCGGTGCCGGCCCTGCCGGTATAGCTGCAGCCGTGTGGCTGTATGAAAAAGGCGCATCAATAGTGCTCATCGATGCAAATGAGCGCCTTGGAGGCGTCCTTCGGTATGGTATTCCGGCATTCAGGCTGGACAGGTCCCTTGTTGACGAATATGAGCGCATCCTTAATGTTCCAGGGATTGAGTTCAAGTTCGGAGAGCACGTAAAGTCTGTAAAGGATCTCTCTGCCGCGTATGATACTGTCATTGTATGTGCCGGTGCTGAAAAGCCCGCGACACTGCGTATCCCGGGTGAGGAGTCAGCCATCCAGGCGCTTGATTTCCTGAAGGATCCGGAAAAGTTCAATATCGGCAGGAAAGCAATCGTCATCGGCGGCGGAAACGTGGCCATGGACGCATGCCGTACTGCTCACCGCCAGGGTGCCGAGACCTGGGTTTACTACCGCAAGACCTTCGAAAACATGCCTGCAAACCCTCTTGAGGTGGAAGAGGCCCGTTCCGAGGGCGTTCAGTTTGCTGTGTTCGAGGCCCCCGTTGAGGTGCGTCAGGGCGGAGTAGTCTTCCGCAAATGCGAGAATGTCGTCCCCGAAGACGGCGGCAGGGTAGTAACCCGCATTATTGACGGAACAGACCATTTTGTTGAATGTGACAGCCTTATTACGGCAATTTCAGAAAAACCGGAATTCGGCCTTCTGGAAGGTGCCGTCTTTGGAGAAGACCGCTGGCCGATAGTTGCTGAAAACGGTCTTGTCTCCGGCTTTGACAATGTTTATGTTGCCGGCGATTTCCGCCTTGGCCCCAAGACTGTGGTAGAGGCAGTCGCATCGGCGCGTTTAGTTGTAGATTCTCTATGAAAGCAGTTCTGATATATTCCGGAGGGCTTGACAGCACCACTCTCCTTTATGAATACAGGGAGAGTATTGCTCTGGCAGTGAGTTTTGACTATGGCTCAAAGCACAATGAGCGGGAAATAGCGTGCGCCTCGGAAAATTGCAGGCGGCTTGGAATCGAGCATCTTGTGATTCCTCTGGATTTTATGCAGAAGTATTTCAGGAGCAGCTTGTTAAAGGGTGGGGACGATATACCCGAAGGCAGTTATGACGACAGCAACATGCAGTCGACAGTGGTTCCTTTTCGCAACGGAATCATGCTTGCGGTTGCTGCCGGGCTTGCGGAAAGCCGCGGCCTCGATGCTGTGATGATGGCAAATCACGGCGGAGACCATGCCATCTATCCTGACTGCCGTCCCGAGTTTGTGGATGCATTCGGAAAGGCGGTTGAGGCAGGCACCTACAACGGCGTCAAGCTTCTTTCTCCATACTGCAATATCACAAAACGGGACATAGCC
The DNA here is from genome assembly GCA_017458265.1 of Bacteroidales bacterium. GTDB lineage: Bacteria > Bacteroidota > Bacteroidia > Bacteroidales > UBA932 > Cryptobacteroides. The sequence continues at coordinate 25,824 of JAFTFV010000010.1, forward strand.
CTCCGCGGCAAAGCTCTTGGAATTGACTATTCGCTCACTTATTCCTGCTACAAGGGCGGTGAAAAGCACTGCGGCAAATGCGGTACATGTACGGAAAGAAGGGAAGCGCTTGAAGGATTTGACCCTACTGAGTACGAAGAATAAGGCTGTCGACTTGTAATTTCGGGATTTTTTCTTACTTTTGCGCTTTGGTATGCTCAGTGTTTTCTACAGAAAAGACGGGAAGATAATCCTCTCACAGGATCAGAAGATCTTCTCCACGCTGCGTCTCGAAGACGTGGTGTGGATAGACCTTGTCCAGCCTACGGGCGACGAGAAACGTCTTGTGGAAGGCTTCCTGGGAACCGAAATACAGAGCCGTGCGCAGGCAGAGGAAATCGAGTCTTCATCCCGTTACTTTGAAACGGATGATGCCATTTTCGCGAACACCAACTTCCTTACTCCCGGTCCGGAAGAATATGGCGAGCAGGCCGTTTCCTTCACGATTGTGGACAGAACCCTCACAACCCTCCGCGAGGTGCCGCTCCGCTCTTTCACAGACCTTCAGCGAAGGATGCAGGTCAATCCCAGGCAGTATCCCTCCGGTTTCAGCGTCTTCGCCAGCATATTGGACCAGCGTGTCGACCTCGATGCCGATATGATCGAGCTCCTCTCCAAGGAGATTTCCCAGTATGCAAAGCAGATCAACGACCAGGAAGACATCGACCAGGAACTCCTCATCGATATTTCCCAGATGCAGGAAAACACCATGGTGGTGCGCGAGAACGTCGTCGACAAGCAGCGCCTCATCTCCAACCTGATGCGCTCCACCAAGGTCCCGCGCTCCCTGGAGAACCGCCTTAACGTTCTCCTGCAGGATATTTCATCACTTCTGAGCCACACGAACTTCTGCTTCGAGCGTCTTGAGTATCTTCAGGATACCGTAGTGGGTCTTATCAACCTGGAGCAGAACAAGATCATGAAGATTCTGGCCGTGGTGTCGGTTTTCCTAATGCCTCCAACCCTCATAGCCGGTTTTTACGGCATGAACGTGCGCCTGCCGATAATCGCAGCTGATGCGCCCAATGCCAATTTCTGGAACTGGGTCATCATCATCGGCCTCATGGCCCTCAGCTGCATTCTGGTCTGGATACTGTTCCGCAGGAAGAAACTGCTTTAATTTGCATAATCAAATAATAATCACTATATTTGCGCGCTTTTTTCCCGAAGCGCGCATTTGCGTATGCGCGGGAAAGGCTCAAGAAATAATGTTAAACTACTAGTTACTAAAAAGTTAAACTATGTCAGAAGAAATCAAGAAAGCACTCAATGCTTCAGTAGCACCCGAGGATTTTGACTGGGAAGCCTTTGAAAACGAAGGCGTAGAGGCATCCAAGAGGGATGAAACCATCGCCCAGTACGAGCAGACCCTCTCCAAGGTCACTGAAAATGAGGTTGTTGAAGGTGTAGTTACCTCCATCAACAAGCGCGAAGTTGTCGTCAACATCGGCGCAAAGAGCGAAGGTGTCATTTCCGCACCCGAGTTCCGTTACAATCCGGACCTCAAGGTAGGTGACAAGGTAGAGGTTCTCGTCGAGTCTGCAGAAGACCGCAAGGGACAGCTCGTCATCTCCCACCGCAAGGCCCGCCAGCTCAAATCCTGGGATATGGTCAATGCCGCCTACGAAAGCGGTGAGATCGTCAAGGGTTATGTAAAGACCCGCACCAAGGGCGGTATGATCGTGGACGTGTTCGGTATCGAGGCCTTCCTCCCCGGCTCCCAGATCGACATCAAGCCCATCCGTGACTACGATGTGTTCGTAGACACTACAATGGATTTCAAGATTGTCAAGATCAATCAGGAATTCAAGAACGTGGTTGTTTCCCACAAGGCTCTCCTCGAGGCAGAGCAGGAACTCAAGAGGGCAGACCTCATCTCCCGTCTGGAGAAGGGTCAGGTTCTCGAAGGCGTTGTCAAGAACATCACCAACTACGGTGTATTCGTTGACCTCGGCGGCGTGGACGGTCTCATCCACATCACAGACCTCAGTTGGGGCCGCATCTCCCATCCGGAAGAAGTTGTCGCCCTTGATCAGAAGATCAACGTCGTCGTCCTCGACTTCAACGAGCAGCAGAAGCGCATCGCCCTCGGTCTCAAGCAGCTTACTCCCCATCCTTGGGAGGCTCTCTCCCCTGACCTCAAGGTTGGTGATACTGTTACCGGCAAGGTGGTTGCAGTTGCAGACTACGGTGCATTCGTAGAGGTAGAGCCCGGTGTTGAGGGTCTCGTACATGTGAGCGAAATGAGCTGGAGCCCCCGTCTCCACAGCGCACAGGAATTCCTCAAGATGGGTGACGAGGTTCAGGCCGTTATCCTCACCCTCGACCGCGAAGCCCGCAAGATGTCCCTCGGCATCAAGCAGCTCACTGTCAATCCTTGGGATTCCATCCGTGAGAAGTACCCTGTAGGAAGCCAGCACAAGGCTACCGTACGCAACATCACCAACTTCGGCGTGTTCGCAGAACTCGAAGACGGTGTTGAGGGTCTCATCCACATCTCCGACCTCTCCTGGAACAAGATCAAGCATCCTTCAGAGATGGTCCAGAGCGGTGACGTCATCGACGTTGTCATCCTTGACTTCGACGAGAACTCCCACAAGCTTTCCCTCGGTCACAAGCAGCTCACTCCCAACCCTTGGGATGAACTCGAGGCCAAGTATCCTGTCGGCACAGTTGTCGATGCTACCGTTACCGCAGCAAACGACAAGAACGTCACCGTTACCCTTCCCGACGGCACCGAGGCAACAGCCTTCGCCCGTGAAATGGTCAAGGAAGACGGCAAGGCCGCAGTTGCAGGTGAGGTTCTCCCTGTAAAGGTTACCGATCTCCGCCGCAGCACCCGCAGCATCCGCGTTTCCCATCTCCGTACTTATCAGGAGGCAAAGGCCGCCCGTGAGAATGCCGAGGTTGAAAGCGCAAAGAAGGCCATCAAGAAGGTTCAGACTTCCGTAGAGAAGACCACCCTTGGTGACATCTCCGCTCTTGCTGCACTCAAGGACAAACTCGAAAAGGGTGAGTAATAACCCAAACATTTTTAAGCTTACTTTACTGGGCACGGCATCTGCCATGCCCGTAAAGGAGCGGAATCAAAGCGCCCAGGCACTTCAAGTGCACGGGCGCTTGTTCCTTATTGATTGCGGAGAGGGCACCCAGTATCGCTTTGTACAGGAGCATGTGCCCATGATGAAACTGGATTCCGTTTTCATCTCCCATATTCACGGAGACCACGTCTTCGGCATTTTCGGCCTGCTGTCAACTCTTGGCATGAAAGGCAGGCAGACTCCGCTGAACATCTTCGCTCCCAATAATTTCGGCCCCATCCTCAAGTTCTTCCTTAGCTACTACGGAGACGGCATCCCATTCGAAATAAGGTTCACGCCTCTGAAGATGAAATCCCCGGAGACCGTCCTTGAGACGAAATCCACCGAGGTGCTTGCATTCCCGCTGAACCACGGCATCGACACGTTCGGTTTCCTGTTCCGTGAAAAAGAACCATTGTATAATATAAGGAAGGAATGCCTGGAGGAGTACGGGCTGTCGCTTACGGAAATCGGCACCCTCAAAAGAGGGGAGGACGTTGTCCGGGCCGACGGAACCGTCATCCCCGTTTCTGCCGCAGCTTACAAGCCGTATGTCCCGCGCAGCTATGCATACTGCTCAGACACTGCACCCTTCCCTGAGGAGGCCGACTGGGTAAGGGGAGTGGACCTCCTCTATCATGAGACAACTTACCCGCTGGAGTTTGCCGATGAAGGCCGCAAGCGCGGGCACTCGACAACCCATGATGCCGCACAGCTTGCCGTCAAAGCCGGGGTGAAGAAACTCATTGTGGGCCATTTCACTTCCAGGGACGTTCCCCGTAAGGTTTTTGAGGAAGAATGCCGCAGCATTTTCCCAGAAACTTTTTTGGCCGATGACGGCGATGTCTACGAAATTTGAAAAATTATTTCTAACTTTGAAAATTGTTAAAGGTTAAAACAATGAGGAAGGTTAGAATCATAGCGCTGGCGGTCCTCTGCACCCTGGCCGTTGCAAGTACGGCCCAGCAGAAGCCAAGGGGCAACACCCCCCAGGAAAGATATATTTACACGTATTCAGACATCGCCGTTGCAGAAATGCAGCGCACCGGTGTGCCTGCAAGTATCACGCTTGCCCAGGGCATCATCGAGTCCGGATCCGGCCTTTCCACTCTTGCTGTGAACGGGAACAACCACTTTGGCATAAAATGCCACAATTCCTGGAAAGGCGGTACCATGAAAATGGACGATGACAGGAAAAACGAATGTTTCCGCACCTACGACACTCCCGAAGAGAGTTTCCGCGACCATTCGGATTTCCTCCGCTACCGTGACCGCTACAAATTCCTCTTCGACCTTGACAGACGTGACTACAAAGGCTGGGCTTTCGGCCTCAAGCAGGCAGGTTATGCAACAGACCCTTCCTATGCATCAAAGCTCATCCGCACCATCGAAGAGTACGACCTCTCCCGCTTCGACTTCCTTACAAACGAGGAACTGTCCTCCCTGCCTGCATCTCCAAGCAAGCTTGAAGAGCCTGTCGCAGTGAGAACAGGCAGCAGTACCGGTCCTGCCCCCGTCCAGGAGGAATTCCGCTTCTCCCTGAGCCGTGTCATGTATTCCCTCAATGACGTTGCTTTCGTGTATGCAGGGGAGAATGACACTTACAAATCCATTGCAAAGGAGCACAACCTTTTCCTTTTTGAGATTCTCCGTTTCAACGAGGTGAAAAAGGGTGCTGTAGTGAAGCCCGGAGACATCGTCTACCTGGAAGCAAAGAAAAAGAAGGCTCCCAAGGGCCTTGAGATGTATATCGTTTCCGAGGACGGCGAGAATCTGCATGATATCTGCCAGCGTTTTGCCGTAAAGGAAAGCGCCATCAGGACACTCAACAAACTCGATGCAAACGCTTCACTCCTCGAAGGAGACGTAATAAAATTGCGCTAGGAAAATGAAGAAAGTCCTTGTTGGAATTCTTATGGTGGCGCTCCTTGCGGGCGCCATCGTCGGTTATGGGGTTTTTTATGACCGCAAGGTCCCCAATTTCAAGGGAACCGCAGACCTTTTTGTATATCCCGGAATGGATGTAGGTGAGGTAACGGACAGCATCCTCGCAAGCGGCTGCGTGAAGAAGCCGCGCAGTCTCAGGCGTGCCATGTCAACTGTCAACGAGATTGCACCGGGGCACTACACGATCGATTCTACATGCACAAGCATGTATGTTTCCCGCATGATTCATGGAGGCTGGCAGACTCCTGTCATGCTCACTCTTTCCGGCAGCATCCGCACATACAGGGCGCTTGCAAGGAAAATCGGCAGCCAGATGCTTGCCGATTCCGCATCAATCGCGTCCTTCTGCGCGGATTCGCTTGGCTCTTTTGGCCTTGACACCGCGATGCTCTTTACCCGCATCATCCCGGATTCCTACCAGATGAAGTGGACATCGGCCCCGAGGGCTATATTTGACCGCCTCACAAAAGAGGCCGATGCATGGTGGACGCCCGAACGCCTGGCTGCTGCAAAGAAACAGGGGCTTACTCGCAATGAGGCAATCACGCTCGCTTCAATAGTAGACGGCGAAACCCGTTATGTGCCGGAGCAGCCCACCATTGCAGGCGTTTACCTGAACCGCCTTCACACCGGAATGAAGCTCCAGGCAGATCCTACCATCGCCTATTGCTATGGCTATACCCTGAGCCGCATACTCAAGGTCCATCTCCAGGTGGATTCGCCTTACAACACATACAGAAATTACGGCCTTCCTCCGGGACCGATATCTTGTCCTCCCAAGAGCTGCCTTGAGGCCGTACTGCATCCGGCATCGCACAATTACATCTTCTTCTGTGCCGATCCCTCTTTCAACGGTTCCCACCGTTTTGCCGCAACCTATGCGGAACATCTTCTGAATGCACGCGCCTTCCAGAAAGCGCTTACTGAACGTCAGAAAAACAGATAAATGGAGACCACCCTCACCGAAAAAGCCAGGGCCTGCGCCCTGGATGCGCTCAAGGATTTCACGCGATATGACGGAACCCCTTTCATCGGGCATCCGGATGCAGTCGTGCGCATAGTCAGTGAGGAAATCGGCCTTCCTGACGAGTGCACTGCAGCCGTGTATCTGCACGAGGCAAGCCGCATGGCCGGTTTTATGGTCGAGCCGTCTGTCTGGGGGGATACCATCTGCACTCTTGTGGACGGCCTTAACAACATTTCCACCATCAAGCCCAAGGATACCCGCCTTGAGGCAGAGAACTACAAGAAACTCATCATCCAGTATTCTGCAGACCCCCGCGTAACGGTGCTCAAACTTGCAGACCGCCTGGAAATAATGCGCTCCCTCAAGATTTTTCCCAAGGCCGACCGCGAACGCAAGCAGCTTGAGACTCTGATGCTCTATATCCCGCTTGCCCATCAGCTTGGCCTGTACAATATGAAGCGGGAGATGGAGGATATATACCTGTCCTATGCAGAGCCGGAAAAATACCGTCTAATTACGAACAAGCTCAAGGCAACAGAGAAGGACAGGGAAAAACTCATGGCAGAGTTCATTGAGCCCCTCAAATCCAAACTGGATGCAGCCGGAATCAAGTATAAACTGAAAATCCGCACCAAGGCCGCATATTCGATATGGGCCAAGATGGAAAAGCAGAAAGTGCCGTTTGAGGGTGTATATGACGTTTTTGCCATCCGTTTTATCATAGACTGTGACGGCGAAGACCATAAGCTGGAGAAGGATTTGTGCTGGCAGGTGTATTCCTTCGTTACGGAAGAGTATGAACCTGATACCAGGCGCCTCAGGGATTGGATTTCCAATCCCAAGCCAAACGGCTACGAAAGTCTCCACATCACTGTCAAGAACAGGGAGGGAGCTTATCTGGAGGTTCAGATCCGCACAAAGAGGATGGATGACATCGCTGAAAACGGCTTTGCATCCCACTGGTCCTATAAAGGCATCCGCCGGGAAGAGACCATGGCGGCATGGCTGGGCTCCGTGCGTTATGCACTGGAGCATCCTGGGTCAGGCAGCAGTGAAGACCTCCCTCAGCCGCCATCCAAGGAGATATTCGTCTTTACGCCATCAGGAGAGCTCAGAATCCTTGCTGCGGGCTCTTCAGTGCTGGATTTCGCCTTCGGGATACATACCAATATCGGCGCGCACTGCGTAGGCGCAAAGGTGAATGGCAAGGCGGTCTCCATCAGGGAAAAGCTCCAGACCGGAGACGTTGTGGAGATTCTTACCTCCAAGAACCAGCGCCCCAATCAGGACTGGCTTGGCTGGGTGGTATCCTCGAAGGCCCGTTCAAAGGTAAAGCAGGCACTGGCTACCCAGGAACAGTCTCGCGCGGCAGATGGCAGGGAACTGCTTGAAAGGCGCCTGAGAAACTGGAAACTGGAGCTTCCGGACGATATGCTCACCGAATTCCGCAAGAAGTACGGGTATGCAACGCTCACAAACTTCTATGCGGCAATAGGGGAGGAGTCCCTTGACGTCAATACGGTGAAGGACTTCATCCTGTCAGAGGCTCAGCGCCGCGCCGAATCCATCGAAGCGGCAGAGGCCGCCCAGGCCGCTGCAAAGGCATCCCGAAGTTTCGAATCCAAGGACGATATCCTTGTCCTTAATGCCCGCGACGTCAAGGGCATCGACTACAAGATGGCCCGTTGCTGCAATCCTGTATTCGGAGACGACGTGTTCGGCTTTGTGACAAGGACGGACGGCATCAAGATTCACAGAATCACATGTCCCAACGCTTCAAGGCTTCTGGAAATGTTCCCGTACCGCATCCAGAAGGTGCGCTGGGCCGATTCCTCCTCCGGTAATTTCCAGGTTACCCTCAAGGTCATTGCCGATGAAGAAAGCGCATCGGCAAGGATACTGGAAGTTATCGGTCAGTTCAAAGCATCAATCAGAAGCTTTGCGGTGAATGAAAACAGGCGCAGCGGCACATGGGAGATGTCCCTGAAGATTTCAGTCCCGTCCAATCTTGAACTGGACAAGGTGGTTTCACAGCTGCGCGCTGCAAGGCATGTGGTGAAAGTGTCAAGAATATGAATTTCAGGATAAACTCGCAGTATAAGCCCTCCGGAGACCAGCCGGAAGCCATTGACGGCCTTGTGAAGGCTCTTAGCCAGGGTGTGAACGACGTCACGCTCCTTGGCGTGACCGGCAGCGGCAAGACTTTTACCATGGCAAACGTAATCGAGCGCCTGCAGCGTCCGGCGCTTATTTTGAGCCATAACAAGACCCTTGCGGCGCAGCTATACGGCGAATTCAAAGCGTTTTTTCCCGACAATGCTGTTGAGTATTTCGTCTCCTATTATGATTATTACCAGCCGGAAGCTTACATTCCCACGACTGACACCTATATCGAGAAAGATCTATCCATCAACGACAAGATAGACGAACTCAGGGTCAGTGCGGCATCGGCACTTATGTCCGGGAGGAGGGACGTGATAGTGATTTCGTCGGTGTCCTGCCTTTACGGAATCGGCAATCCGGAAGATTTTCACGACCAGACGGTTACGGTGCAGAAAGGCCAGGCCATGTCAATGACCAGGCTGCTGTACAAGCTGGTGGATGCCCTCTATTACAGGACTGAGGCCGACTTCAAACGAGGCAGTTTCCGCGTGCGCGGGGATACAGTCGACATTTTCCTTGGCGGTGCCGATTATGCCGTGCGCATCGAGTTTTTCGGTGACGAGGTTGACGGAATAGCGCTTATAGACCCCGTGACAGGAGCTATTTTCGAGAGGCTGGAGAAAATCGATCTGTATCCGGCCAAGAACTTCATAACCTCTAAGGAAAAGGGTGCAAAGGCGGTGATGCAGATTCAGGACGACCTTATAAAGCAGGTGGAGTATTTCGAGTCCATCGGCAAGTTCCTTGAGGCCAAACGTCTGAAACAGAGGGTGGAGTACGATATGGAGATGATCAAGGAGATGGGCTACTGCCCCGGCGTGGAGAATTATTCCCGCTATTTTGACGGCCGCAAGCCAGGGGAGAGGCCTTTCACCCTTATCGATTATTTTCCCAAGGATTTCTTGTGCTTCATCGACGAAAGCCATGTGACGCTCCCTCAAATCAGGGCCATGTTCGGCGGAGACCATTCCCGCAAGGAGACCCTGGTGGAATACGGTTTCCGTCTTCCTGCGGCAAGTGACAACAGGCCTCTGACCTTCGATGAATTCGAGGCCGTGACCGGCCAGAAGGTCTACGTCAGTGCCACCCCTGCCGATTATGAACTCGAAAAGAGCGAAGGCCTTGTCGTGGAGCAGATAGTGAGGCCAACCGGCCTTCTTGACCCACCCATCGAGGTGCGTCCCACCAAGAATCAGGTGGATGACCTCATGGAAGAGATACGAGTCCGTGCTTCAAAGGATGAGCGGGTGCTCGTCACTACGCTCACAAAGCGCATGGCCGAAGAACTTGACAGTTACTTCACAAAGATGGGAGTGCGCTGCCGATATATACATTCAGACGTTGACACGGCCGAACGCGTGGAAATCATCGAGGATTTCAAGAACGGCCTCTTCGATGTGCTCATCGGCGTAAACCTTCTTCGCGAAGGCCTCGATATACCTACGGTGTCCCTTGTTGCCATCCTTGATGCCGACAAGGAAGGCTTCCTGCGCAGCGGCAGGGCCCTTACCCAGACAGCCGGCCGTGCCGCCCGCAACGTGAACGGCCTCGTTATCATGTATGCCGATACCGTAACCCGCTCGATGGATGAGACAATCCGTGAGACGGCCCGCCGCCGTGCAAAGCAGCAGGAATACAACCAGGTGCACGGCATAACACCCACCCAGGTGCAGGTACGCTCCAACATACTTGTGAGCGAGCTTGTAACGTCCAAGGAAGACACTTCGCATATCAGCGGTTTCCTGAATCCGGTGCTGAAGAACAGCGTTACCGGTCACGTGAGCGCCAGGGATTCCGTATCGGACCCTACATACGTTCCGAGCGCAAGCGAACTTGGCTCCGGAGACATTTCCGTTGGACTTGGACATGATGCCGTGAGGGAGAATAAATCGGCGTATGTGGACGGCTACATTGCGGCAGACCTTGCCGCAGTCCTCCAGGACCCTGTAATTCGTTCTATGTCACGCGAACAGGTAGAAAAATCCGCTGCTGAATCGCGCCGGAAGATGCAGAAGGCAGCAGCAGATCTTGATTTCACGGCCGCAGCGCGTTACCGTGACGAGATGTGGGCGCTTGAAGAATACCTCAAAGTATGGAATAAATATTAAAAATTTTTCAAATAAGTTTGGTAGTGTGAAAAATAATGTGTACTTTTGCGCTTGTAGTGACTAAAAGGCAAAACTAAAAAACATTATACTCAATTATGAAAAGTATGAAAACAATCTTCGGAGTTCTTGCTGCAGCAAGCCTCCTCTTCTCCGTGAACGCTTTCGCTCAGGAGAATGGAAATCGTGACGAGAACGGCAACGTCGTTCGTGGTCCCTATGAAACCAACGCCTTTGGCGACAACTGGTTTGTCGGCGGTGGTATCGGTCTGAACTCTGGTTTTAACACTGGAAATGGTAGTGACATTAAGTGGTTCACCTTCCCTGGTCTTGGCCTTGACATTTATGGCGGTAAGATGCTTACTCCTGAATATGGTCTTCGTCTTTCTTATCATGGCTTGACAAACCAGTCTACCTTGAAGCCCTTTGATATTTATAAGAAGGTTCAGCATTTCGTAGGTCTTGATGTTCTCTTTGATCTCAGCACTCTTATTGATGGTTATGTAGAGACTCGCAAGTGGAGTTGGCTCGCTTATCCTTCAGCCGGTCTCAGCCTTGTTGATGTTCCCGGCGACGGAGCAAAAGCAAATCCCGGTTGGGCACTGGGTGCAGGTCTCATCGCAAAGAAGTATGCTTTCCTTGGCAATGAGAAACTCGATATGATTATCGAAGGTCGCGTTCTTGCCGTTGCAGATAAGGATGGTTATAACTGGAATGACTCTGGTGCCGGTTTCCCTGCACAGATTTCTTTCCCTCTTTCACTCACTTGGGGTGTAGCTTATAAGCTTGGAAAGCAGGGTTTCCAGCGTCACAGCAGCGTAGTTCCTGCTATCATCCCTGTTCCTTTCACCACCGAGCAGTATGAAGACCTCAGCGGTAAGGTTGCAGAGCTTGAGAAGGAAAACGCCGAACTTAAGGACAAGATCGCAGCCCTCGAGAACGAGGTCGCTCCTCTCCGCCAGCTCGTAAATGGCCAGACCTACCTCTACGACAATGGCACCTTCACTGCAGTTGATGCAGCCGCCGGCGCCCCTGTCACCCTCTACTTCGACTGCGGCAGCGCTACCCTCAGCGCACGTGAAAAGGCTCACTTCGAGTACTTCACCAAGAACGTTGTCAACGAGAACACCAAGCTCTCCGTCAACGGTTACGCAGACAAGCAGACCGGTTCCGCAAAGCGCAACCAGCAGCTCTCCGAGCAGCGTGTCAAGACTGTTGTCGACCTCCTCAAGAAGGCAGGCGCAGCTGAAGAAAACATCGAGAGCGCAGCTCACGGTGCAACCGTACAGCCTTTCGACAGCGCAGCTAAGAACCGCGTAGTTACCATCGAGGTTAAGTAATTTAACTCAAGATTACATTTAAAAGCATCTCCTTCGGGAGGTGCTTTTTTTTTACTATCTTTGCAGCGTTATGAGAAGAAAACCAATAGTTGCACTTATTTACGACTTTGACGGGACTCTTTCCCCCGGCAATATGCAGGAGTTTGGCTTTATCCAGGCAATCGGCCAGACTCCGGAAGAGTTCTGGTCCAAAAGCGACGGAATAGCTAAGGGGCAGGACGCCTCCAACATCCTGGCATACATGAAACTCATGTTCGATGAGGCCAGAAAGAACGGCATCAAGCTCACGAGAGAAGATTTCAAAAAATATGGTGCAGATATCAAGCTTTACGATGGCGTCCGTGACTGGTTCCGCAACGTAAAGGAATACGGCAAAGCCCACGGAGTAATTGTAGAACACTACATCAATTCTTCCGGCCTTACGGAGATCATCGAAGGTTCTCCCATCGCCAGGGAATTCAAGCACATATTTGCCGGCAGTTTCATATATGACGAGAACGGAGAAGCAGAATGGCCCGGCATTGCAGTAGACTACACGGCCAAGACGCAGTATCTTTTCAAAATCCAGAAAGGCATCTTTTCATCCCGCGACGCCGTAAAGGTGAACGAATCCCTTGCCGATGACGCCAAGCGCATACCATTTACCAATATGATATACTTCGGCGACGGAGAGACTGACGTCCCTTCCATGAAGCTTGTGAATATGTTCGGAGGCAACGCAATTGCCGTTTTCGACCCTTCCCGTCCGGGTAAGAAGGAAAACGCCCGCAAACTCCTCCGCCAGGGCAGGGCTAATTTCATCACACCGGCAAGTTATACCAAAGATTCCAGGACATTCCGTCTTGTGTGTGCCATCATAGACAAAGTCAAGGCCGACACAGAACTCAAACAGTTTACAAGGTACAAATGAGAAAGTTGAAAGTAGGACTCGTACAGCAAAGCTGCACTTCCTCCACTCAGGACAATATCAAGAAACTTGAAGCCAATATAAGAACAGCTGCAGATAGCGGCGCAGAACTCGTTGTCCTTCAAGAACTTCACAACAGCCTGTACTTCTGTCAGGAAGAGAATGCAAAGCTCTGCGATCTGGCCGAACCCATCCCCGGGCCTTCTACAGAGCGCTTCGGCGCGCTTGCAAAGGAACTGGGTATAGTGCTGGTGCTCTCGCTGTTCGAGCGCCGCGCTCCCGGTATTTATCATAATACAGCAGTCGTTCTTGAAAAGGATGGGACGATAGCCGGCAAATACCGCAAGATGCACATCCCGGACGACCCTCTCTTTTACGAGAAGTTCTACTTCACTCCCGGCGACCTTGGCTTCGAGCCCATCAGAACATCCGTGGGTACATTAGGCGTTCTGGTATGCTGGGATCAGTGGTATCCGGAAGCAGCCCGTCTTATGGCTCTGAGCGGGGCGGAAATGCTCATCTATCCTACTGCCATCGGCGGTGTGCCCACAGATCCCGACTGGGAACAGGTGCAGCAGAGACAGGCCTGGCAACTTGTCCAGAGAGGACACGCCGTGGCCAACGGGCTCCCTGTCATAACCGCAAACCGCACCGGTGTGGAACCGGATCCTACAGGCCACTCTACTGGCATCGATTTCTGGGGCCATTCATTTATAACAGGAGCCCAGGGAGAACTTTTAACAGAGTTTGAGAAGTCTGAGGAAGGCGTTCATGTAGTAGAGCTTGACCTTGAACAGTGTGAATACGTACGCCGTGGCTGGCCGTTCCTCAGGGACCGCCGCATTGATGCCTATGATAATCTGCTCAAGCGCTACGCCAAGTAGCCTTCCGGATAGTTCATGGTTATGCAGTGAAGCCCGCCGTGGCCTGAAAGAAGCGGCCTGCAGTCTATAGCTTCCACCTTACGCTCCGGGAATACCTTCTGGAGCGTTTCTTTTACGATATCATCCTTGGCCGAACCGGACCCCGGGACCAGAACAGCGCCGTTGATGATAAGGAAATTGGCGTATGAACCGGGAAGGCGGTAGCCGTCAAGATACATTGCGTCGGGTAGCGGCAGCGGCACCAGTTTGTATGGTTTCCCGTCAAGGGTCCGGAAGGACCGGAGCTGCTCTTCCATGGCTTTCAATGGTGCGTAATTCTCGTCGGAGGGGTCTTCGCAGCAGGTGTACGCAATGGTATCACGGCTGCAAAAACGGGCCAGGATGTCAACGTGGCTGTCGGTGTCGTCGCCCGCTATGGTACCATGGTCAAGCCATAGTATGCGCTTGAGACCAAATGCTTTTGAGAGATGATTCTCAATCTCTTCTTTAGACAGATACTCATTCCTGTTAAGGGAAGTGAGGCATTCCGTGGTGGTTAGAAGTGTTCCTTCGCCGTCCGTGTCTATGCTGCCTCCTTCAAGGACATACGGCCTCATGTCCACGAGATTTACGTCGTGGGCAAAAATGCCCTTGGAGAACATTCTGCGTGTGATTTGATTGTCAAGGTCTGAGGCGAACTTGAGCCCCCAGCCGTTGAAAACGAAGTCCAGAACGTGTTTGCTGCCATCGGCCCCGATGACAGATATTCCGCCATGGTCCCTGGCCCAGGTGTCGTTTATTTCGCATTCTGCATAGCGGATTGCGTCGAGATCCAGTGAAAGGCCAAGCTTCTCAGCGCAGCGGGCAAGGTCACGGCGGCATTCGGCCTCTGACCTTCCAACTATTACCAGCGGCTCATACCTTAGAATTGCCTCTGCAATTTTTGTGTAACACTGCTGAACTTTTTCCACTTCATACCAAAGTGAATCCCTGTGAGGCCATGTGAGCTGCACACAGCCTTGCTTTTCCCATTCTGCCGGTAGTCTCATAACGGTGCAAAGATAATCATTTTCAAAAAAATTACTATATTTGTGGATGTACTAAACTGAAACAGCTATGTCCAATTATCCGCATTATCTCAAGAGGCTGCAGGACGCAACCCGCAAGTTTTGGGACAAACCCGCACTGAATACCATCGGCGGTGATTCTTTCACTTATGCCCAGATGGCTACTGATATTGCCCGCTTCCATATAGTTTTCGAAAAAGCAGGCTTCAAGAAAGGCGACAAGATTGCCCTTTGTGCAAATAACGGCGCCCGATGGGGCTTCGCATATCTTGCCGTTAACACGTATGAAACCGTTATCGTCCCTATCCTCGCAGACTTCACTCCTGAAAGCGTCATGGGACTCGTCAACCATTCGGATAGTATCGCGCTCTTTACCAATGCGGCACGCTGGGCCAAGATGGATCCCGAAAAGATGCCGGCACTGAAAGTGGTGTTTGATGTCGACAACTGGAAAGTTCTCCTTTGCCGTGACGCCAAAATCCAGGATGCTGTTGACAATCTGGACAAACTCTTTGCAGAGAAATATCCCAATGGCTTCGGCCCCGAGGATGTCGTCTTCCCTACTGACAACTGGGACGATCTTTCCACCATCAACTATACCTCAGGCTCAACAGGAGATCCCAAGGGCGTAATGCTCACTTACAGGAATTTCAGCGCCAATGTGGATTACAGCCAGCGCCATGTCCCTGCAGGAGACAAGATGGTTTCCATGCTCCCGATGGCCCACATGTACGGCCTCGTGATTGAATTCCTCTATCCTCTGTGCAACGGTACCTCCATCTACTGGATGGCAAAGGCCCCCACTCCGGCTGCCCTTCTCAAGGCATTTGCCGAAGTGAAGCCTTATCTCCTTATCACCGTGCCTCTGGTGATGGAAAAGATTTACAAGAGCAAGGTGAAGCCCACTCTTGACAAGCCTCTCATCAAGTTCCTTACAAAGATTCCCGGTATCAACAATATCATCTACAATAAGGTAAAGGACGGGCTTGTACAGGCATTCGGCGGCAACGTGCAGGAATTCATCATGGGTGGTGCCGCCCTCAATCCTGAGGTGGAGCGCCTCTTCAAGAAGATCAAGTTCCCTTATCTGGTGGGATATGGCATGACAGAGGCCTGCCCTCTGCTTGCATACGAACACTGGACCAAGTACGTGGCCGGAAGCTGCGGAAAGGCCGTAGACGTTGCCCAGGTCCGCATCGACTCCGATGACCCTCAGCACGTTGTAGGCGAGATCCAGGCCAAGGGAGAGAATATCACTATCGGCTATTATAAGAACCCGGAGGCAACGGCCAACGCCTTTACGGAGGATGGCTGGCTCCGTACCGGAGACCTCGGTATCATCGATGCCGATGGCAACATCTTCATCCGCGGCCGCTCCAAGAACATGATTCTCGGCCCTTCCGGACAGAACATCTATCCCGAAGAGCTTGAAGCCGTCGTGAACAACCAGCCCTATGTGATGGAGTCTGTGGTCGTGGACCGTGGCGGCAAACTTGTTGCCCTTGTGTTCCTTGATGAGCAGGCAATAGCCAAGTCCCTCCTTGACCCCGAGGCCAAGGCAGAGATTCCGGAAAACATCCGTCTGGGTGCAAACCGCCAGTTCCCCTCATACAGCCAGATTGCAAAGGTTGAGCTCATGGACAAGCCTTTCGAAAAGACTCCTAAGATGTCCATCCGCCGCTTCCTTTACAAGTAATCTGCCAATTTGTCAGCATAAGAGCCATTGGCTTGAGATTTGACTTATCAAAAGCCGGTCCTGCAGAAGGACCGGCTTATTTGATACTAAAACAAAAGATATATGGCAAACAAAGGACAGATCGGCGTAACAACCGAAAACATTTTTCCGGTAATCAAGCAGTTCCTCTATTCAGACCATGAAATATTCCTCAGGGAACTTGTGGCAAATGCAGTTGATGCAACGCAGAAACTCAAGGCTCTTGCCGCCTCGGGAGACCTCAAGGAGGAAATCGGGGACCTGAAGGTAACCATCGGCCTTGACACAAAGGAGAACACACTCACAATTGCCGATGAAGGCATCGGCATGACTGAAGAGGAGGTTGACAAATACATCAACCAGATTGCTTTCTCATCGGCAGGGGAGTTCCTGGAGAAGTATAAGGATCAAATCGGCAATATCATCGGCCACTTCGGCCTTGGTTTTTACAGCGCTTTCATGGTCTCAAAGAAGGTGACTATCGAGACGCTGTCCTGGAAAGAAGGTGCAAAGGCGGTGAAATGGACCTGCGACGGTTCTCCTGAATATACCATGGAGCCTTGCGAAAAGGCCTCACGCGGCACAGTCATCACCCTTTATCTTGACGACGATTCCAAGGAATACGCAGAGAAATCCCGTATCGAAGGCCTTCTCCAGAAATACTGCAAGTTCATGCCTGTGCCGATTATCTTCGGCAAGGAGCAGGAATGGAAGGACGGCAAATATGTGGATACAGACAAGGACAAGGTCATCAACTCCGTCGAGCCTCTTTGGACCAAGGCTCCGTCAGAACTCAAGGACGAAGATTACAAGTCCTTCTACCGTACCCTGTTCCCCATGAACGAAGAGCCTTTGTTCTGGATTCACCTGAACGTGGACTATCCGTTCAATCTTACGGGTATCCTCTATTTCCCCAAGCTCAAGGACCGCGTTGCAGTTGAGAGGAACAAGATTTCACTTTACTGCAACCAGATGTTCGTTACGGATCATGTAGACAACATCGTTCCGGACTTCATGACGCTGCTTCACGGTGTGATTGATTCCCCGGATATTCCGCTGAATGTATCCAGGAGTTATCTCCAGAGCGATGCCTCAGTGAAGAAGATTTCCACCTACATCACAAAGAAGGTCGCAGACCGCCTGGAAAGCATCTTCAAGGAACAAAGGGCGCAGCTGGAAGAGAAGTGGGACAATCTCAAGCTCTTCATTGAGTACGGCATGCTTTCCGACGAAAAGTTCTGCGAAAGGGCCCTCAAGTTCGCGCTCCTCAAGAATGTGGACGGGAAGTACTTCAGCTTCGATGAGTATAAGACAGCTGTTGAAAGTGCCCAGACAGACAAGGACAAGAAACTCGTATACCTTTACGCCACCAAGGCCGAAGATCAGTATTCATACATCCAGGCCGCAAAGGACAAGGGCTACGATGTCCTTCTCATGGACTGCGAACTGGATGCCCATTATGTGAATCTCCTGGAGCAGAAACTCACCGACATCCGCTTTGCCCGCGTTGACTCGGACGCCGTAGAGAATCTCATCCCCAAGGAGGACAGGATCAAGCCTGAAATGAAGGAAGATGAGAGGTATGACCTTGAGAATCTCTTCAAGGCTGTTCTTCCCGCAGGCAATGACTATTATGTAGTAGGGGAGAACCTTGGTGCTTCATCTGCCCCGATTCTGATTACCCAGAATGAGTTTATGCGCCGTTACCGCGAAATGAGCGCCCTTGGCGGCGGAATGAATTTCTACGGTTCCATGCCGGAGAGCTACAATATCACCGTGAACATGGAGAACCCTCTGGTCTCCAAGATCTGGGAAGCCAAGCTTGCCGATGTCGCCCCTCAGGCAGAACTTCCTGCCGAAGCCCCCTCTGACGCCTCCGAGGAAGAGAAGACCAAGGCACGCGAAGCCCGTGAGGCCGTGCGCAAAGCCCACCGTGCCGATGTGGAATCCTTCGCTGCCGGCAATGAGATTCTCCATCAGATAGTGGACCTTGCCCTCCTTGGTAATGGAATGCTAAAGGGCAAAGCCCTGGCCGATTTCATCGCCAGAAGTCAGAAAGTGGTTCAGGACGCATATTTGAAGTAAATTGATAAAGGTTGGCTTTTATGGAGCCAACCTTTATCGCATTTCTGCGTTCTGTACGTTCTGTTGATGAAGGTTGGTATGATAAAAACCAACCTTTATCGTTTATCGGCCTATGAGTTCCAGGAATTCGTTCCTGGTTTTCTGGCTTTTGAGGAAAATTCCGGAGAATGCGCTGGTGGTTGTAATGGCGTTGGATTTCTGGACACCACGCATTGACATGCAGGTGTGCATGGCTTCGATGACGACAGCTACGCCAAGGGGATGGAGGGAATTCTGGATGCAGTCACGAATCTGCTCCGTGAGGCGTTCCTGGACCTGGAGACGGCGGGCGTAAGTCTCTACTACGCGGGCAATTTTGCTGAGGCCGGTAATCTCCCCGTTGGGAATATATGCAACATGGACCTTGCCGATGAAGGGGAGCATGTGGTGCTCACAGAGCGAGAAAAGCTCAATGTCCTTGACTATGACCATGTGATTGTAGGGCTCGTTGAATACGGCGCTCTTAACGATGGCCTCTCCGTCCTGGAAATAGCCCTGGGTAAGGAACTGCCAGGCCTTGGCAACTCTTTCAGGGGTCTTTATCAGTCCTTCTCTCTCCGGGTCTTCACCAAGCAGTTCCAGTATGGCTTTTACGTGTTTCTGGAGCTCTTTTGTGGTCTCTTCGTCATATTGCTCTATCTTCTTATATGCCATCATTGCTGTCCACTAAAAGTTGTGGACGGATTTAAAAGTTAAACATCAAACAACGTGGGTTCATAGAACCCGTCAAGTTCTTTGTCAATATTGAGGTTAGATTTGTTGAAGAGGTCTTCAAGAGGTGTCGTATCCGTGAGCGAGATTCCAAGAACCTGGAGCGTGTTGTAGACCGACATCTGAAGCTTCAGTTTGTGGTGAACAACGGCTACCAGACAGTATGAGATGATCGCTGTGTAGATCTGAATGCGGACTGCGTTTTCGGAGTCTCCCCAGAACTTCTTGATCTTCAGATGCTGCTTCACCCATTTGAAGAACAGCTCCACGGACCAACGGTTCTTGTAAAGGAGCGCTACTTCTAAAGCGGTGATATCCATTGCATTAGTCAAGAAAACGAAGTATCTGTCCTGCTCCTCATCGTAGTACTCAACACGCCGGAGTTGCGCCGGATAGTCGTTGTGACTCTTGTACGTAGTAAGCTCGATGATGGAGTCAGACAATACGTTTTGGGGCATCCTTCTCTTCCATTTGACCGCCTTGTACTGGAGGTTCTTCTTGGCTCTCACCACGAAGAAAGCACCTGCACAATGGAACCTGTAGAGCTGCGCAAAGAAGTTGTACGCACGGTCAAAGATGTAGTAGGAACCGGACTCAACCGGTATCTCCTTCATCGCCTGGGAGTCATGGACGGACGCAGTCGTTATATGGAAAAACGCCGGCACCTGAGCCTCGACATCGTAGAGAGTATGGATTTTTATCCCGCCTTTCTTCTTGCGGAACTTCGCCCAGCAGAAGACTGCGAGGCAAAGTTCGACGGTTGTGGAATCGAAGGCATAGACCGTTCCACCGAGGTTGAATATCTTCGTATCGTTCAGATTACGAGCGAGTTCCATCATGTAGAAAGCATACTCTTCGAAGATGCGGCAGTCTCGGTTCTGGTTCGCTTTTGCCAAGTTGCTACGCGTCACGGAGTCCCCGAAACCGAGGAACTTAGCCTTGCCGCTATGGGCCTCCACCGCCACGATCAAATCGCGTAAACTTTCACGTCGGGAGAGTTGACCGAACATAAGGACTTTGAGCTGATTCCAACATGAGAAGACCTTTATGTAGCTGTCACCCTGATACTTAGCAACGATGCGATTAAACTTGCTCCTGTTAAGGTGCGAAGCTAATTGAGCAAAAACGAACGACTGATTATGCATAACTATCTGATTTACAGACAAAGTTACGATTGAAAACCGTTCGCCCCTCAAACACCTCCTAACTATCTAACTATCAATATTTTCAAAGACCTATATATAAATTTTTAGTGGACACTAATGATATGCCATGGCCTGTAATTTGTTGCAAATAATTTCAAAGTTTTGGGATGCAAAATTAGTGAAAAATATTCATTATATCATTTTTTTATCTATCTTTGCAGCCCCAAACGGAATAAGTAAAGCTTAAAACACTGATTATTAACTATAAAACGCACGATATATGTTTTGGACACTTGAACTTGCCAGCAGCCTGGACGACGCACCGTGGCCCGCAACCAAGGATGAGCTCATAGATTACGCCACCCGCTCCTGCGCCCCCGAGGAAGTAATCGAAAACCTCGAAGAACTTGACGACGACACCGAAATCTACGAATCCATCGAAGACATCTGGCCCGATTATCCCACCAAGGAAGATTTTATGTGGAATGAGGAAGAATATTAGGGGCTTAACTAACTGAAATACAGAGAATTAACTCGGATGGGTGCCATTTTAGCGAATGCTGCCCATCCTCATTTTATCGCATTCTGTCGCATCCTGTCGAAACGAAAGTTAACACAATACTTAACACAAAACTTAACACAATTTTGTAAGAGGAATAGTAACGTTAACTTAAAAAGACAGCACTATGGGTTCAGTAAAACCAAGAATTCCCTCAGGAAAATTCGTCGTCCTGAACCGGGTCAACACAAAAGGCGAAACCGTTATTCATCTCCGGTACTTCTGGGGAACCTATCTTAAACGTTCTACGGGAATTGCAATCCCACCTTCGGCATGGGATGAAGCCCGCTGCTGCGTAAAACCATCCTACCCTGATTCGGCAAGAATCAACGCCCAGCTGCAAAATCTCAAATGCGAGATTGACAACAAACTTCTTGCTTATGAGGGCGAGATGAACAAAACTGTGCTTAACTTCATTCTGAACGGCGGAGATCCTGTGAACGAGGGCGATTTGCCGGACGAATCTCCCACCCAGGTGGTCAACAAAAAAACCAACTTCGTGGAGTATGCCCACCGGGTCAACGATTTGAACTATGGCAAGAAGGAGTACGGATATTCGCTCTGGTACAACAAGCAAAAGTTGATTGAGCAGTTTGAAACATTCCTTGTTCACTGGCGCAAAACGCCCAAGTTCGCACTGAAAGACCTCAGGCAGGATGTTTTTGACGAATATGTCCAGTACCGTTTTACCGTGCGTAAGAACAACAACAAAGAGGCCATCAACAAGGCGCTCGTCCCTCTCTATGTGGCTATAAAGGCCGCCATTACAAACGGTATCCTCGATCAAGGAACATACGGTCCCGTCGCCGAGAACTATCTGGATACAAGAGAAACAGAGTATCGCCCGGATATGGAGGAAACGGTATTAGAAAAAGTGCGTTTTCTTACCCCGGAGCAGATTGTTCAGCTCAAGGATTACTACGAGAAGTGCAAGAATCCTCGTTCCAAGGAGATTCTGGACATGTGGTTTTTTGCCTATTATGCTTGCGGGCTTCGTCTGTCAGACATTCTGACCCTTGAATGGAAACATATTGACTGGGATGCGAAGGTAATCAAGAAAGTCCAGTTCAAAACCAAGCGGCTTCCTGACGTCCTACCACCTCTCGGGAAATCTGCTATAGAGATATTGGAACGCTGGAAGGAAAAAGGGAGGAATGACAAGTTTGTCTTTGACCTCCTTCCGGAGGACTACGACCTCACGGATCAAAAAAGGCTGTTCATGGACCGCAATTCCAAGGACAAGACTTTCAATACGTCCCTGAATGTGGCCAGGATGACACTTCGTTTCGATTTCCCGCTCACCATGCACGTTGCCAGACATAGTTTCGCCGTTATGTGCATCAACAATGGAATGAATATCTTCCTACTCAGCAAGCTACTGGGACATTCCACGATTGCATCTACGCAGCGGACCTATGCGCAGTTCCTGAAAGAAACTGTGGAGTCCGAGACTAAATTTATCCGCGACCTCTAGGTTTAATGGTGATTGCCGTAGCTTTATGATGGATGCCGAGGAGAAATGCCTCGACATCCTCTTTGCTATAGAAATAGGTGTCTCCCACCTGTGAATAACCCAGCAGGCCGGCGTCACGCCATTTCTTGATGGTGGCGGTGGACGTGTCCAGCAGTTTCATCAGCTCGGCGTTGGTATATACGGGCTTGTGGGCGCTCAGTCCCATCTTCAAATCTTTCACTTCGTCGGCCAGCCTCTCCAGCTGGCGGGCAATATCGTTTCGCTCACTCGGTGTCATATGCTTGGTGTAAGTTTCATTTCAGCGGTATAGCCCCGGGAGTCCTGGAGCATTTCATTGAGGTCCTTGTACTTGCCGTACAAGTCGGACATATCGGTAACCCTGCCCGGGAAAGCCCTCTCCAGTGCAGACTGACACTTCTGACCGGCCTCGTCGTTGTCCAGGAAGCCGGTTATTATGTCGTGTTTGCCGATATAGTCCATAGCTTTCCTGAGGTTGTTAACGGAATTCAGCACTACCACATCACAGGAGGGCCTGGTGCTGCCCTGCATCACCTGCCAGGAAAGAAAATCCCAGAAACCTTCGAAGACGACAACGCTTTTCGCGCCCGGTTTCTGACTGAACGTCCCCTCATTACTTATAGTGGTAACATCGGCCTTGTTGGTGGACTTATAGCCGCTGGGTGCAGACATAGCCCAGGCTCCGGCATTGTTCGGAATTCCCACCAGCGTGAAGTTCAAGCCCTTCTGCGGATTATAGACGATAATCTCCTTGAGGTGTTTTCGGGCCAGCTCCAGTGGAATCTTCCGGGATGAGAGATAGTTTTTCAGATAATCGCTCCTGATATCACGGACCCTTCTGATTTCGCATTTGCTGCCCGTGGCTGTGGCAGCATTTGGCCGATAGCTGGTCTGCTGGGCAGGGACAGCCGACGGGTCAAGGGCCTTGACATAGTTCTCCGCCTCTCGGCAGCCGCAGTGCTTTACCATCATGATCAGCTTGATGATGCTCCCTCCGTCCCCGGTGCCGTGGTCATACCAGAGGTTCTTGCTCCTATCGATATGGAAGGAGGCTTCGGATTCTTCCCGTAGCGGCGAGAACCACATATCCCGCCCCGGTCCCTTGCGGCACCCCAAGGCTTCCATTACCTTATCAATGGGATAGTTGTATATCTCCTTCTGGAACATTTCAGCAAAAGTTTGTCGAATTTTGTCGCAAAATATCGTATTTTGTCAAAAATTTGCGTACCTTTGTAAAAGCGATTGCGTCCATGTTCGACTGATAGTCGGATTAAGACAAAAATAATTTTACAAGAGTAAACAAATTGTTTACGCAAAGATAAGACATTTTATTTGAAATTTGCAAGTATATGGCCAAGAAAGTTGAAACGGAAGCCGCTCCCGTGCAGGAGAAAGAAGTCAAGAAGCGCCCCAATTATCAGCGCAAGATGCCCATCCAGTATGGGCCCAAGCGCGGCAAGCGCCTGGCGCCGGTACTGATGTATCTCTTTCAGGAAGGCATTTCCATCGCTAATTTGGCCGACCGTCTGGGCCTGTCCCGTCAGGGCATAAGCACACGTTTCGTGCGTGACAACTGCTCCATGAAGGATATGGAAGAGATGGCCGCAGCAGCCGGTTACAAGTTCGTCTGGAGTTGGGAAAAGGTCGAGAAGGACGAAGACTAAGCCGGGTTGTTCTGCTCCTTGAAGAGCAGGTTCAAGATGTCCAGGCGGATCTTCCGGTAGTTCTTCTCCACTTCCATCTCCATCTGTTCCGGCGTCATCCGGAGGATTTGTGGAATCTGCTCATTATGCTTGGGTTTCCCGCATGCCTTTACCTCCCCGCAGAAGATTTTCGGATTGACCTTCTGGTTGAAAGTATCGGCTACATAGCCGCAAAAGGAGCCCTGTGACAGGGCTTCAATCTTATTCGGTGGCAGCACGTCCCTCAATTGGTATGAGTACGTGACATGGTCACTGGATGCGCCCTCCTGGTAGGAGCGCATTTCTCTTTCCACCTTGCCGAACGACTTACTCAGCATCTCGGCCGTCTTTCCTTTCACGGCTCCTGAAAACACGTTACCTACCGTGTTGAAGATTACTTCGGACTCCTTCTGGTCATAGTCTTTGACCAGCTGAGACTTGTCCTGAGCGCCGATGACTACGGCCACCTTGTTCTCGCGCGCGGTATTGATAAGGTTGTCCAGCCCCTTCAGATAGATGGTGGGCAGTTCGTCGATGAGAACGGCCGAATGGCGTTTCCCGGGCACATTGATAATCTTGAAAAGCTGGCTCATCAGCATTGCCAGCGTAGTTCCATACACGCTCTGGCGCCTGGGATTGTTGCCCACACAGATGATTTTTGGCTGGTCCGGGTTGTTGATATCCAGCGAGAAATCATCCCCAGAAAGCGTCCAGTAGAGGGTTTTCGAGGCAAATCGGTTCAGCGGAACGCGGGCCGAAGCTATCTGGCCCTGCAGTTGTTCGAACGCCTGGTCCTTGATGGCATCGGCAAAGGTGTTGCGCTTGACTTCCAGCTCGTCGAACTTCTTCAGAATCTCAAATACAGAGCGGTAATCCTGCCCCATGAGTTCAATCAGATGCGGGAAGGTGCAGTAGCGGCCACCGTCGTAAATCTTCAGGAACCAGATGAGAAGGTCCACATAGCACCGGGCCGACAGCGAGAAGAAATCGTCCCCCTTAGCATTCTCCCGGTTGGCGTTTTTCAGTATGACTTCTGCAATCTCCGTGGCATCCACGGGGTCGGTCAGATATCTGGGATGGATGGGATTGAAGCGGTGCGAGTGCAACGGGTCATCGAAATTGACGATATAGAGCTTGGGCTTGATGTCATAGCAGCCGTAGTTGTCCAGCAGCTCGTTCATCACCAGACGGGTCAGGCTGGGATACTTGTAGTCGTAGACAAACATCGCGTAGCCCTTCTGCATCATATGCCGGATGAAGGCGGCGTAGATACTGGCCGTCTTACCGGAACCGGGGGTGCCGATGACCATACATCCGCGCTGCGGAGCCACGCAATTGATATAGCCGTTATGGAGTTTTCCCTCATACTGGTAGGTCATAGGAATATTGACACTGTACTCGTTCTCAATTAGCTCCCTGCATTGTTCGAACGTGTCCCAATACTCGGGAAGATGGGCATCGAAACTCCGCACCATCCTCCCCAGCAGGATGGCTCCCACCAGATACATCACATAACCGGCCAGCGTCAGGAACACATAGAGCCAGCCGTTGCCGCAGAGCTGAGCACCAAAGAACAGCAGCAGCCCGGCCAGAAGCGGCAGCAGAATCTCCAGCCAGGATGACTGCTTGGAACTGCCGCTCCGCACTACCACCGACAACGTGGTAAAAAACAGACAGACGAACTTTACTGACAGCTGAGACCGGAATACCCCTGACCGGTGCACATCCAGCATCAGTGAATCCGTCATTCCGGAACGCAGTCCCACCGCTGTCCAGAAGGGATACGCATAGTAGTAAAGTATCAGCGCCAGAATCCCGCCCGACAGCAGCAGGAACATCGAATACATCGGTTTTGTCTTTGCATCCATATCAATTGGGTCCCCTTCGCCCCTTTTTCATTATTGCCTCATCCTCACCCCGGCGGCTCCTTTCCGCACCCAGCGCCGCCACGAAGAGGTCGGCCGCCTCCTCTGCAGCGCTTTTTTCTTTTTCAGCGTTTTCCTCTTTCTTTCCTTCCTCCGGAGGCCATTTCTCTGCCCTGGCCTTCTCGAACTCCGCAGCACTGATGCCGTGAAGGTCGCTTACCTTGAATACGCACCGTGTCTGGTGGTCGATAAGCGTCACTCCAAAGATTTTCCCGTCCTTAGACTTGGAAAGTTTCAGACCGATATTGAACTTTCGGAGGATTCTTCTGGTGTGCAGTTCCGACGTTCCGTGCTCCAATGCCACCCGGGCCAGATTCGCCGCCCGTTTGCCCTCCTTCGTGCGCAGCTCTTTCCTACAATCCATCGCACGCTGGCGCACATCCTCCAGTGAAGCGGCATTCAGGTCCTTGCCGATAATGGGCGCCGTGCATTTGTGCTGCGTCTTCGGATCGATGCCGGTAAAGGTCAGATAGATTTTCCGCCCAACCTTGGCGTGTCCCACTTCCACGCCGAACTCGCGCATCAGCATCTTGAACTGCTCCGTGGTGATGAAGTAGTATTTCATCGCCTGGGCCACCAGTTCCTCCATCTGCTTCATGTACTCGCCCCGGACAGGGTCGAAACGCTGATAGTCCACTTTCTTGGGACCGTCATCTTTCTCCTTGGCTTCACCCATGTCCTTGGTCTCTTCCGGCTTAGCCCCTTCCGCTTTCGTCTCCTTCTCAGGTTTGTCCGCCAGGCCGACGGTAAATCCATACTTCTGCTCCAGTTCCTTCATGATTTCATTGCATCGCCGCCCTTCCTGCCGTTCAGGTATCTTCCTTCCGTCCTTATCCACTCGCACTGATACCAGATGATAATGGATCCGGCCAATGTCATCGTGCCTGTATATTATATATGGTTGGTCGCCGTATCCCAGGCGCTCCATTAGTTCCTTTGTGAAAGCGATAACCTTTTCCTGCGTCATATTGTCTGCCTTCGCGGGATTGATGGAAGCGTGAAAGGACATCTTTTCACAGCGACGGCTGCCGCGCTCATACTCGGAGAAGGTTTCCATCGGCTTCTTCGGGTCTGCAATCTTAGAGGAGAAGACCGCCTCGGCTTTACCCTCGGCGACCTTCCTCTCATTGTACTGCACGGCCGAGCTGCAACTTGGTGCCGGCGGTTTGATTTTGACTACCATTGCAGGGACTGAAAGTCAATGGTGAATTCCCTGAGGATTCAGTCCTTGCCCGCTGGAGCCAGATCAATGTTCGACACCCACACGTCCAGGTTCACAAAGGTCTTGTCATCCTTTACGTTGGTTGACACTTTGAGTCTTCCGCTCACGGACACATAACGCCCTTTCTTGAGGTAGTCTGCCAGGCCGGTTTTGGCCATACGACAGTTGTAGTACGTGGGCTTTTCATCGCTGCCAGCCTTGGCATCGTTCACAGCCACGTTGAAGCGGACGAACTCGGCATCGTCCTTCCCTTTGACAATCTCGCAATCTGCTGCCAGATTACCGGTAATGAAAATGATTTGCATAACGGTTTTGATTAAGTTTGAAATGTTATTGAACGTCCTCCTCTACGAGTCGGACCTTTTCTAGAATCTCATTCATCATGGCCTTCATATCCGCCAGATCCGTACGGACCATCCCCGCCGTCACGACAGGCCGGCCGCTCTTGTCACGGAGTTTTGCCAGCGTGTTCAGCGCCTTTACCTTTTGATTATAGTTGTTGCCGATACGGACAATCTCCGCCTTCAGAAGGGCCAGTTGTTTGGTGAAGTTCGCTTCCGTGCGGTGGAAATTCCGCCGCTGGATCCGTTTGACCAGAAGGGTCTCCCTGATATACTTGGACTTGTTGCGATACCCCTCCAGGAGCATCTGGGCATTGAGTTTCTCGAACTCGTTGTCCGAGAGCCTCAGTGAAATGACGTGTTTTCTTACCTTACTCACAGTTCTATCTCCTCTAACACTTTATGGGCGCAGCCCAAAGCGAGCGACTCCGGAGCGAGCAATGCCCGCCGCAGGCGCACGAGATGGGACCGGGGACCGGGCCTCGCGTTCGGATGTAATACGAACGCCCATCTCGCAGTTTGCCCCTAAGGTCAAACGGTTTCACCCCTTTGGTCTGCGTTGCAAAGATAGCAAAATATTTCTTACTAATGCAAAATTATTGTTTACGATATGCAAAATTATAGTTACATTTGCGCGGAATTACAAATGCGTAAATCTACAAAAGCGTAATTGAGTAATCCTGTATTTGCGTAAGTGAGCAAATGAGCAAAAGCACAAATGAGCATTTGAGTAATTGAGTAAATGCGTAAACGAGTAAACGAATAAAACCATGACACAACTGGACGATTTCAAGAGAGTGCTGGGACTGGACGAGAATTTCCAGGAAGAGACAGTGGCACCCCAGCCCAAGAAGGAACAAGCGGTGAAAAAGGAAAAGCAGGATGCCACCCGTCGGACGGTTTCCATCCCCGGTGACCTGCATACCCGGATTTGCCTGCTGGGGCTATGGATGAACAACGCAGGTATCCAGGACAATCCAAAAATGTACGAGATTATCGATTCCTTGTTGGAAAGCTATCTTGAGCGTTATCCGGATGCTGCCAAGTTCGTAAAGAAAGCGTAGGGAAACCGCGGTCCGGTTTGAGCATGTCGGGGAAAATGACTAAATTTGAGGTCATGTTCGACGGACTGCTAAAATATGACCTGGGGGCTGGTGTGGAAGCTTTTTCCACACAGCGGGATGCCGTCCTTCCCTATGAAGTGACGCAGGGCCATCAGGTCCACGGCAGCCGCGTCGCCATTATCAAAAGGTCTGGCATGACGCGGGAAGAGTTGGAGGGTTACGATGCATTTATCACCAAACTTCCCGGCGTTGCCATCGGAGTCCGCACGGCCGATTGCGTACCGATACTGCTTTACGACCCGGTGAAAAGGGTTATCGCCGCCGTCCATGCAGGCTGGAAAGGAACCGTCCTGCACATCGCTCAAGGAACTATCGCTGCGATGGCGCAAGTCTTCAAGTGCAACCCGGCCGACACGAAAGCGGTTATCGGTCCCGGCATCGGTCCGGACAGTTTCCAGGTGGGCGAAGAAGTGGCCACGCAGTTCAAGGAAACAGGATTCCCGATGGATGACATTTGGTCATTCCGTGGCGCCGGTGACGGGACCCCCATTGTTTTAGCCGGTAAAAACCGAGCATTTTTTCATTTTATTTTCAACATCCGGCTCAATGGGGCATTCTGCCCCAGCCGCCGTGGCTTACCCCTGAGAAGTTTTTCATAGAGTTTGGCTGGCTTACGCCACCTTTCTCTCGTATTCTTCTCGATACTCGAGCGGGGATTTATACCCGAGCCTATAGATCAACCA
>JAFTFV010000011.1 GCA_017458265.1 Bacteroidales bacterium
AAGAAACGCAAAATATCTTCAAAAAACTTTGAAAACCAACGAGACTTACTTACCTTTGAAACGGCCTTCCGCTGGCCCCTTTTTCAAATCCACTTTGGCGGAAATCTACTTTACCATCTACACACAGTCCGTCTTCCTACGCCCCATATAAACAAAAAACCATCACAACATGTTGTGACGGGTATATAGAGAGTTTAGTCTGGAAGATTGAACGTAGTCAATCAAGACTTATGTTGAGATTTCTCGACTTCGCTCGAAATGACAAGCTGTCTTCGTTGCGCTGCAAGCCCGCCATGGGTGCTCGAGGGGCCTGCCCCTCGTCAGTTAAGGCGGAGAAAAATTTCCACGGAAATTTTTCGTAGCGGGAGTGGGTCACGATCCCACGACCTCCGGATTATGAATCCGACGCTCTAACCAGCTGAGCTACCCCGCCATACCGTGTTTTCAAAATAAAAACCAGCTTGCAAGAGGCTGATTTTTGTTGAGATAGAAGGACTCGAACCCTCACTGACAGAGCCAGAATCTGTAGTGCTACCATTACACCATATCTCAATAATTCCCGATTTGGGACTGCAAATGTACTGCTTTTTTTCGGATTGGCAAGATTTTTTTGAACTTTTATGCAGAATTAGCAGTATTTTTGCATGGTAAAGCCCCGAATATGAGAAAAACAATCATAGCTATAGCCCTGCTTCTGGCGGCATCGGCAAACGCACAGAACCGTCTGCAGCAGAGGATTGGCAGCATAGTGAAGCAGAATCCGGCGCTGAGCGGCGCGGCTGTCGGCATTTCCGTCAAGGACCTTCAAGGAGCCGTCATAGCGGAATACAATGCCACAACCCGCCTCACTCCCGCCTCCAACACCAAGCTCATCACAACCGGGACCGCCCTCCACCGCCTTGGGGCCGATTACCGCTTCAAGACGTCCATCGGCTATACCGGAACCATTGAAGACGGCACGCTCAATGGCGACCTTTACATCGTAGGCGGCGGCGATCCCACGGTGGGATGGGGCTCCGGACCTCAGATAACCCCGGCCCATTTCCACGGCTGGTGGCTGCTTCTGAACAAGGCAGGCATCAAGGGCATCAACGGCCGCATAATCGGCGATTCAAGGGCCTGGGAGGGCTATCTCGAGTTCGGAGACTGGACGTATGAGGACATCGGCACATACTATGGGACCGGGGCGGGAGCGCTGTGCTTTTACGAGAACAGCATAGACCTGCAGGTTGCAGCCGGAAGTGCCGTAGGAGAGCCCGTACAGGCCATGCAGTCCTACCCGGAGACGCCCTGGATGCACAACACCAACCTTGGCACGACAGGTCCGGAAGGCACCGGCAACAGCCTCTACCTCTATACCACGGACCTTGCCCCCTATGCCGAACTCCGCGGCACCTTCGCCCTTGACCGCGCCCCAAAAACGGAGCACTTCGCCAACAAGTTCGGCGCCCTCACCTGCGCCTGGTACTTCTGCAACTATCTTAAAAACATTGGCATAACCGTAACCGGCGGGGCTGCCGACATCGACCGCAGCGGCTACATCCGCACGGAGGAGTTCGTCCCCAGGGAAAAGGCCGGAGAGCCCGAAATCATCGGCGCGGGACAGTCAGAGCGGCTTGGCGAAATTGCCCGCCAGACCAACCTCGACAGCGACAATTTCTTTGCCGAGGCCATCTTCCGCACCATGGGCGAAGAAGCCACCGGCTATGCGGTCTACGACAGCGCGAGGGTGGCGGAAAAATCGGCCCTGAAAGACCTGGGGCTCAACCCGGAAGTCATTACCGTCATGGACGGCAGCGGCCTCTCCAGAAGGAACGCCGTCAGCGCCCGCTTCTTTGCCGATTTCCTTGCCGCAATGGCCTCCAGCCCCGCTTTCGACTCCTTCCTGAGCTCCATCCCCACCCCCGGCGAAGGCACGCTCGAAACCCTCCTCAAGGGCAAGCCGGCCGCCTCCCGCTACCGTCTCAAGAGCGGCTCCATGGAGGGCGTCCTCTGCTACAGCGGCTACCTTCTTGACGGCAGCGGCACGCCTGTTGCAACAGTAAGTGTCCTCGTAAACGGTGCCACCGCATCCACTTCAAGGGTAAGAAAAGCCCTGGAGACGTTACTGAGCACGATAGCGGAAGAGATTCCGGAATAATTTACTATATTTGTAGGATTTATGAAAAGATGGCTTCTAATAGTGCTGATTGCCCTTGCCGGGGTATCTTGCAAGATGGTTCGCGAACTGTCCGACACCGGCGCCGTACTTGCCCACGGAGAAGTCATCGCCCGTGTGGGAAAACACCGCCTGCACCGTTCTGAGCTGGAGAAGTTCATCCCCTCCGGCGTCTCCCCCGAAGACAGCACCGGCCTCGCCCAGCGCTACATCAAGGCCTGGGCCGAAGAGCTCATCATGCTGGACATGGCCGAAAAGCAGCTCTCCGTCAAGGAGAAAGACCTCACCGAAGAGCTGGAGCAGTACCGCCGCTCACTCCTCACGTACCGCTACCAGCAGAAATACATCAACCAGCGCCTTGACACCCTCGTCACCGACGACGAGATAGAAGCCTACTACAAGGCCAATCCGGACAAGTTCAAGCTGGACCGCCCTGTCATCAAATCCCGCTACCTTGTCATCCCTGCCGATTCCCGCAGCCTCAAGACCCTCCGGAAAAAAATCGCCTCGGAAGAAGGCGCCGTAGACCTCATGACTGCCGACAGCCTCTCCCTCACCGCCGCCATCAAATATGGCGACGCCTCCGACACCTGGATGGACGCCATCACCCTGGCGCAGGAAATCGGCACAGACTACAGGACCCTCCTTGGCTCCATCAAGAACAGCTTTGCCGAGGTTGAAGACGACAGCGGAATCCTTCACCTTGCCTACATAGTTGAAATGGTCCCGGCGGGGAAGACTGCCCCCCTGGAATACTGCTCCGAACGCATCAAAGACATAATCCTGAGCTCCAGGAAACACGCCCTGGAAGCATCCCTGGAAAGCGAACTCCTCGAAGATGCCGTGAAGAGCAATAAATTTGTAACCTACTGATATGAAGCGTATCCTTAGCATAACGGCAGCCCTGCTTGCTGCAAGCGTCACCCTGAGCGCCCAGAAGTACAACGGCATCATCGACAAGACCGTCGCCACCGTGGGCGGAGAAACCATCCTCCTTTCAGACCTGGAATCAGAGGTCCAGCAGCGCCGCGCATACGGCATGGGCTCGGACCGCGACGCCCGCTGCGAAGTGCTCGAAGCCATGATGGAATCCAAGATCTTCCTCATGAAGGCCCGCATTGACTCCCTCACCGTAAATTCAGACATGGTGGAAGGCAACATGACCCAGCGAATCGACTGGTTCCGCACCCAGCTGGGCGGCGACGAGGAAATGGAAAAATACTTTGGCAAGCCCCTCTACAAGCTCCGTCAGGAGTGGAAGAAAGCACTTGAGGAGCAGAGCCTTACCGAACAGGAACGCTTCCAGGTTGCCGACAAGATTCCCGAGGTCACACCCTACGACGTAAAGACCTATATGGACACCACCGCCAAGGAAGACCTCCCCGTGGTTCCCCAGAAGTATCAGCTGAGCCAGATCTGCATCTACCCCGACCGCGAAGCCGCCGCAGTTGCCGTGAAGGAGAAACTCCTCTCCCTGCGTGAGAGAATCATGAACGGAGAACGCTTCGCCACCCTGGCCCGCATCTACTCCGAAGATCCCGGCAGCGCCCGCCGCGGCGGTGAGCTTGGCATGGCCTCCAAGTCCATCTTCTGGCCCGCCTTCTCCGATGCTGCCATGGCCCTGAGGCCCGGCGTCATCTCCCAGATAGTCGAAACCCCCGACGGCTTCCACATCATCGAGGTCCTGGAGAAGAAAGGCGACATGTTCAATGCCCGCCACATCCTCCTCAAACCCCAGTACACTGCCGATGACCGCGAAAAGGCCTTCTCCCGCCTGGACAGCCTCAAGACCAAGATCCAGGAGAAGGAAATCACCTTCGAAATGGCAGCCCGCTTCTTCTCGGAAGACCCTGCAAGCCGCACCAACGGCGGCCAGATGGCAGACCCCGCAACCGGCAGCTCCTACTTCGACATCGACCAGATGAAACCTGCCGACTATGCCGCCATCAAGGACCTGAAGGAAGGCGAAATCTCCGAGCCCGTCGAATCCCTTGACAACGAAGGCTACCAGCAGGGCCGCAGCGGAAACCTCGTCTACAAGATCATCCGCGTAGACAAAATCATCCCGGCACACACCGCCACGTTCGAGAAGGACTACACCCAGATTCTGGATAAGGTCACCAACGCCAAGCAGATCGAAGCCATCGACGCTTTCCTCGAGGACAAGATCAAGGAAACATACATAGTCATCGACCCCATGTTCAGGGAATGCGAATTCTCCCGCGAGGCATGGAACAAGCGTAAGTAACCGTTGCGGAAGGCCCTTCATATCCTTCTGTTTCTCCTGGTTCTCACCCTCCCCATGAGGGCCCAGGATGCAGACCGTGTACGCCTTGTGAGCGCCAAGAGCGCCCAGCTCATCGACCAAAACGGCCAGAGTTACCGAAAGGTTGTGGGCCCCGCCCGTTTCTTCCACAACAACACCTGGCTCCTCTGCGACACGGCCCTCTGGAACGTCAACACCAACATCATCGACGCCGTGGGCCATGTGCGCATCATACAGGACCGCACCAAGCTCACCAGCGCAACGCTCCAGTACGTGGTTGACGACAACATGGCCAAGTTCCGCGGAGACCTGGTCCAGCTGGAAGATGACGACAAGAACACCCTACGAACCCGCTACCTTGACTACAACACCAAGGACTCCGTGGCTATCTTCCAGGGCGGCGCCGCCATGCGGGACAAGGACGGACAGGTAATAGAAAGCCAGTACGGAACCTACGACTCCAAGGCCCGTCTTTTCGTGTTCAACGACAATGTGAACATGTACCTTGACACCACCTTCGTCAAGACCTCCCGCCTGGAGTACAGGACCGACATTTCCACAGCCTGGTTCGGTTTCGGCACGGACATGTGGCAGGACGACAAGATGCTCTCTGCCAACGACGGACGCTACGAAAGGGAAAAGGAGCTGTTCTTCTTCCGCCGCAAGGTGCACATCCTCACCGAAGACCAGGAAGCCTGGGCCGATTCCATGTACTACCACCGCGCCCTCAACGACGTTGAAATGCTTGGCAACGTGGAGCTTATGGACACCACGCGAAACGTCTTCGCCCTTGCCGGCCGCTTTGAATACACGGATTCCCTGAACCAGATAGTGATGACCAGGGACCCGGCCATAATGTCCGTAACCGAAGAGAAGGGCGTCACGGACTCCCTCTACGTTGGTGCCGATATCCTCCGCTACCGGGCCATCCCCATGTGCGACATCCCCGAAGGCACCGTGAAATCCTCTGAGCAGCGTCTCAAGGACCTCTCCGGAGACCCCGTATCTGAATACCGGAAAAAGGCCGCCGAGGCCGCCGCAAAGGCTGCCGAAGAAGCCGCCAAGAACGACCCCAACCGCCCTCCGGAGCGCCCTGCAGGGAAAAAGCCCGCTGCCGACAGCGCCCCCGGCCCTGAAAAGCCCGCCATGCCGGAAAAGCCGGCCGCCCCTGAAACGCCTCCGGCTCCTGCAGACACGCTTTCCGCCCCTGCCGACACCCTGGCCGCTCCTGCCGACACGCTGGCGATGCCCGCCCCGGCGGACACCCTGGACCTGCCTGCACCTGCAGACACTCTGGTCACAGCACCCGAACCGCCCAAGGATACCACCAAGGTGAATTTCATCTGGGGCTCAGGCAACGTGAAGATGTTCCGCAAGGACATGCAGATGGCCAGTGACTCCCTGGCCTACACAGACCTGGATTCCCTTGTCAGGCTGTACAGGGACCCCATTTTCTACAATGAAGGCAACCGCCAGTACGCGGCAGACAGCATCATGATGGTCATCCGCAACAAGCGGGCAGAAAAGGCCCACCTCCTTTCCAACGCCTTCATAACCATCCAGGAAGACTCCATAAGCTATGACCAGATAAGAGGTGCCGAGATGGTCGCCTACTTCGATTCCACATCGGCCCTGACACGTTTCGATGCCCTTGGCGGCGCCGCATCCATATTCTTCCTGGTAGAGAACAATGCCCTGGCCACCGTTAACAAGGTGGAATCCAAGATGATTTACGCCACGTTCAAGGAAGGCAACATAGAGCGCATGTACTACTATGAGAACCCAAAGAACGACGGCTACCCGGCAGTCCAGCTGCCCGGTGACGAGAAGCAGCTGAAGGGCTTCCGCTGGGAGCCGGAAAAGAGGCCGGCCTCCCCTCTCGACGTTACAGCGCTCAAAACACGCCCCAGCGAAAGGATATCATACCTGGCAAGGCCGCATGCGCAGTTCAACCACACTAACGACTACTTCCCCGGCCATATCAAGAAAATATACAAGGACATCGCCATGCGCGATTCCCTGAAGGTCGCACGCTCACGTGAAGCCCAGCGCATAAAGGACTCAACAGACCGCGCCCGTGCCGATTCCCTCCTCCTTGCCCGTGCCGATTCTCTCTCTGTCCCCGCCGATTCCACATCGGCCCCGGCGGACACGCTCGCAACGGGCTTGCCGGAAACCCTGCCTGCTCCTGCCGACAGCCTGTCTGCCCGCACGGACAGCACCGCCGTTTCTGCCCCTGCACTTGATCCCAAGGCGCAAAAGGCGGCAGAAAAGCAGCGCAAGGCAGAGGAGAAGGCCCGCCGCAAGGCAGAAAAGCAGGCCGCCCGCGAAGCCAAGTGGGCCGAACAGGACCGCATCTACGAGGAGAAACAGGCAGCAAAGGCGCAGAAGAAGCTGGAAAAGCAGCGCGCCCGTAAGCTCAAGGCCTTGAAGAAACTGGAAAAGAAAGCACAGAAGGAGTACAGGCTCCTCCAGAAATATATCAAGAAAGAACAAGCTAAAACCAAGAAACCATGAGCAAAAAGACAGTTTTGGTATCCGGTGGCGCCGGATTCATCGGCAGCCATGTAAGCGTAGAACTTCTCCAGGCCGGATATGACGTTGTAGTGGCCGACAATTTCTCAAACTGTGACCGCACCTGCTTCGAGGGCGTGAAGAAGATCACCGGCCGTGAAGACCTCCCACTTGAGATTGTTGATTTCTGCGACGAGGCTGCCGTAAAAGCCCTTTTTGCCAAGTATCCGATCGATGCCGTCATCCATTTTGCGGCATACAAGGCCGTTGGAGAATCTGTGGCAAAGCCGCTCATGTATTACAGGAACAACCTCCAGAGCTTCCTCAGCGTCCTTGAGGCCGCTCAGGAGAAGGGCAACGTGAACGTGCTGTTCTCCTCATCGGCAACCGTATATGGAGAGCCCGATGCCGTTCCCGTCACCGAAGACACCCCCAGAAAGCCCGCCACTTCTCCTTACGGCAACACCAAGACCATGTGCGAAGACATCCTCAGGGACACCGTAAAGGCATCCGGCGGAAAACTGAAAGGCATCCTCCTCAGGTACTTCAACCCCATCGGAGCACACCCCAGCGCACTCATCGGCGAACTTCCCCGCGGAGTTCCCAACAACCTTGTTCCCTTCATCACACAGACAGCTATCGGCAAGAGGGAATGCCTGTCAATTTTCGGAAACGACTACCCCACCCCGGACGGTACCTGCCAGAGGGACTATATCGACATCGTGGACCTTGCCAAGGCACACGTATACGCAGTCACACGCATGGTAGAAGGCAAGATGAAGGAAGAGTGCGAAGTCTTCAACGTCGGCACCGGCCGCCCTGTGAGCGTCATGGAACTGGTCAACGCCTTCGAGAAAGTGAACGGAGTCAAGCTCAACTGGAAGTTCGCACCCCGCCGCCCCGGTGACGTCACCGCCATCTGGGCAGACCCCACGAAGGCAAACAACGAAATGGGCTGGCACGCCACCCGCACCATCGAGGAGACCCTTAAGGCCGCCTGGGCCTGGGAGTGCCACCTGGCCGGGAAATAGTCCCGTCATACATACCTGTTTTGATAAAGGTTGGTTTTTATGTGACCAACCTTTATCATTGCTATGGCTACTCACCGCCACGGCTTGTGTGTTTCCCGATAAAGGTTGGCGCCCTCAAATCCAACCTTTATCACCAAATTCATAAAAATGTGTATTTTTGCAGACATGGATAGTCTCAAAAAGCAGGAAATAGCATTAACCACATTGATATGGGCAGCCGTCTTTGCTGCAGTGCCGGTTTTGTTCGGATACTATTATGTGTCCGGAAGAGACCATGCTTTCGAATTCCGTGAGGTGACCGGAACATGGCTGACAATGCTACCTTTTCTGATTCTTTTTCTGAGCCATCACTTTGCTGCTTTCCGCCTGCTGGAAAAACGGCGTTTCGCCTTGTATTTCCTGAGTGTCGCGTTGTTACTGGCCGTTTTTGGGTTCTTTTGCTTCAATTTCGGCCCGCGACGCCACGAAGCCCCGATGTTTGATCCCGGAATGATGGGTGGCAGGCCGCCCATAGATGCCCCGATGGAGCCTGGCAGGCCCATTAAACCTGAGATGCTGCTCTTTTTGATTGGCATTCTGGTCATTCTGGCGGATATCGGCCTGAAGTCCTTCTTCCAGAGTATAAGGACCAGACGAAGGCTGGAGGCAATGCGCGCAGAGAACCTTGCCCGTCAACTGGAGGCGCTCCGGTATCAGATCAACCCGCACTTTTTCATGAATACCCTCAACAATATCCATGCTCTTGTGGATGTTGATCCGGAAGCGGCAAAAACGGGAATCGAGGAGTTCTCGAAACTGATGCGCATCGTTCTCTATGACGGGAATGCCCCAGTTATCCCGCTCTCCAAGGAACTGGATTTCCTCAGGCACTACGTTTCGTTGATGAAACTGCGTTACCCGGAATCGGTAGATATCCGGCTCGCCGCCCCGGAATCCGGCGGTACGGCCATGGTGCCTCCGCTGGTGATGGCGTCATTCGCAGAGAATGCCTTCAAGCACGGAATAAGTTACGAATCCGATTCTTACGTGCATATCGAGGTCATGATGGAGAATGACAAGATTATCTTCCGCTGTGACAACAGCCGGCATCCTTCACAGGAAAATGCCCGGCACGGACTCGGACTTGAAAATGTCAGAAAACGCCTTGATTTGCAGTATGAAGGCAATTATACTCTGCAAATTGAGGAATCAGAGCGCGCGTACGAGATACTACTTATAATACCGTCATCATGTTAAAGGCTGTTTTTCTTGACGACGAGCCCCTGGCACTGCGTCAGCTGGAGATATACGCTTCCAAGATTCCGTCTGTTGAAGTTGTGGCTTCCTGCACATCTGTAACGGCGGCAAGAGCTTACCTTAAACAGGCCGATGTCCTTTTCGTGGACATAAACATGCCGGACATCTCCGGCTTGGATTTCGTGCGCTCGCTGGAAAATCCTCCGCTGATTGTCTTCACTACCGCCTATGCCGAGTTCGCCCTTGAAGGGTTCAGGGTCGATGCCGTCGACTATCTTCTGAAACCGTTCAGCCTGGAGGAATTCCGCCGCTCTGTTGATAAGGTGTCAATGATTGCGGAAATGCGCAATGCTGCTCCTGCCAGGAAACCATTCTACATCAAGTCCGGAGCAAAGACAATAGCGCTCCAGCTCGATGATATCCTGTACGTCGAAAGCATGAGCGAGTATGTAAAGATACATCTTGCCGGAAAACCGGAGCCTGCAGTCCTGCTGTACAGTATGAAAAAACTGGCCGAGGACCTGCCTGCAGACCGTTTTATGAGAATCCATCGATCCTATATCGTGGCTTTAAGGCACATACAGGAGGCTTCCGCTTCGTCAGTTACCGTCGACGGGATTACCCTCCCCGTGGGGGAACTTTATCGACCGGGCTTCCGTCATTGGCTCAGTACACGCCCTGTTTCTTTTTGACTATCCTTTCCACCTGTTCTCTTTGCAGGCCGAAGATCCGTGACAATTGCGGAACAGTAGTTTTGCAGGTATGATACAGGTAGGGCATCACCCTGATTTTCTTGTCGATACTCAGTTCTGTCAATCCATGATTGAACCATCTCAGGCACGTCTCCTCTGCGAGTTTCATGAAATCGCCGTCAGAGAGCAGTACATATGGTTTTTCCTCCAGTTGATATCTAAGATCTGAGGAGTTTTGACCGCCGATAGTCTTCAGAAAGAAGGTCTGGTCGTTCTCGAATGCCTGTTCCAGATACTCAGTATCACAAAAACTCCATGGAACCAGACGGTTTTTCCCATCAAGCAGCCATGGAACGTCCCTAAGATCATCCCCTGTATGCATTATGGCAATGCGTTCCCGCTGAGTCAGGTCTGCCACACGCCGATACTTCCCATGGTCTTTATGCCCGGAAAACATTACCCTGTACCCGGACCACTCGTAATCATTGATATTGCAACCATTGTCCAAAGCATTTCTGGGGATGTATGCAAGGGCGTTCCGCACATACCAGTCACTGTCGATGAAAAGAGCCTTGCATTCTACTCTGTGAAGAATGTTCTTAACCCCATACTTGCGTTGGAAACGCATAGAATACACTTTCTTGATATCCCTGCAGAATGCATCCGCATCTGCCTGTGAACGGGCAAGGATGGCCGCGTGAGAGTGATTGGAGACCACCGCATAGATGACCATGATTACGTTTGTCCTTCTGGCACTGACGCACAGTACCTTAACCATTGTGTCATAATCTTCATCATCACGGCACAGGACGGCCGTTTCCAAGCCCTTGATGGAAACGTGAAACGGAAAGACCCGGGCAGAACTGCCCTCCGGGAGAATACGTACAACCACTCGTTTCATATGCCGGCGGTTGTTGATTTACATCCGGAACGAACCGGACCAATAAAGAAAAAACAGAGCATAAGCATACAAACTGTTGTTAACGCAGCCTGATGTCAACTCTGGTATGACAAAAATAAGGCTTCCGTTCCGTTTTTGCAAATAATTCACAGCCAATTTGATAAAGGTTGGATTTGAGGGCGCCAACCTTTATCGGGAAACACACAAGCTGTGGCGGTGAGTGGCCATAGCAATGATAAAGGTTGGTCACATAAAGACCAACCTTTATCAAAATCGGCGATTCGCTGAAAAAAATCGGCGATTCGTTGAAAATGGCAAAGAGGGAATCTCTGCGGGCCGGATTTTTGGTATTTTTGGATGCAAGTGTATTTTTTAACCTTGACCGTTATGAAGAAGATAGAATTGTTTGCCCTGTGCGTAATGGCCGTTGCGTGCGGGTGCTCGAAAGAGAACATCTGGGATACGACAACAAGTGAACAGTCCTCCACTTCCGGGGTTTCCGGAAGCACTACCGTAGAGACAGAGAGTGACGAAGAAGATCTCATTGCCAATACTGAATTTGCACGCACCATCACCATCACATTCTCTGACAGTGGCGGCGCCTCCGTGAGCGGCGACGAGAACGGCATCGTGAGCATCAGCGGCAATGCCGTCACCATAAACAACACCTCAACCACCGAAAAGGTGAAGTACGTGCTGTCCGGCTCCACCACAAACGGTTACCTCAAGATTTATTCCAACAACAAGCAGGCCCTTGTCCTGGACGGCGTATCCATCGCCAACCCCGGCGGCGCCGCCATCAACAACCAGGGCAAAAAACGCTGTTTCGTAATAGTCAACGGCACAAACACCCTTGCCGACGGCTCCTCCTACAACACTCCTGAAGAGGAGGACGAAAAGGCCGCCTTCTTCTCCGAAGGCCAGCTCGTCTTCAGCGGAGAAGGCACACTCACCATCACCGCCAAGGGAAAATCGGGCCTCACTTCCGACGACTACATCCACTTTCTGGGCTCCCAGACAGTGAATGTGAGCTCATCGGCAGGCCACGGAATCCGCGGCAAGGATTTCATAATGGTCACCGGCGGCACCATTACGGCCGAGGCGAGCGCCGCCATGAAAAAGGGCATGAGCTCGGACTCCCTCGTCGTTTTCAACGGCGGAAACACCACCATCAAGGTCACCGGCGGCACCGCCTATGACAGCGACGACGCAGAATACAAGTCCAGCGCCGGAATCAAGGCCGATCAGTTCTTCGTCATGAACGCCGGCACCCTTACCGTCACGAACTCCGGCGCGGGCGGAAAGGGCATCAGCTGCGACGGCCCGGCATATTTCCAGGGCGGAAAGGTCTCCGTAACCGTTACCGGCAGCAACTATGGAAGCTCCTCCGGCAGCGGACGTCCCGGCGGCTGGGGAGGCAGCAGCTCCTCCTCAGACAGCAGCAAGAGCGCCAAAGGCATCAAGATTGACGGAAACATCTACATCAGCGGCGGCGACATATATGCCTATGCCAAAAACCACGAGGCAATTGAGTCCAAGGCCGAAATCCAGATTACAGGCGGGACCGTCTACGCACAGTCGGGCGACGACGCAATAAACTCCAAAGGCAACATGGCCATAACCGGCGGTCACGTATGTGCATATTCCACCGGCAACGACGGCATCGACACCAACGGAAACTGCTACATTGAAGGCGGCGTGGTCTATGCCGTTGGCAGCGGCAGCCCCGAAGTGGCCGTCGACGCCAACACCGAAGGCGGCTACAAGCTCTACGTAAACGGCGGTATCATATTCGCGATTGGCGGCCTTGAAAGCGGCTCTGTCCTGAGCCAGGCCTGCTACAGCACCTCCTGGAGCAAGAACAACTGGTACGCCCTCAATGCCGATGGCGAGACCTGGTGCTTCAAGTCTCCCTCCAGCGGCGGCTCTGGTCTTGTGGTATCCGCTGCTTCCAAACCCACCGTATATACCGGCGTAACACCCGAAGGCGGCACCGCCGAGTTCAACGGAATGGGCATCTTCGGCGGCTCTGCCAGCGGCGGTTCTCAAGTCACAATCACATCATACAGCAGCGGCAGCGGCATGGGCGGCGGTATGCCCGGCGGCGGTCCCGGCGGCTGGGGATGGTAAACCATAAAAACCCTGCACCATGAAAAAGATATTGTACTTAGCGGCCATGCTACTACTGGCAGGCGCCTGCGCCAAGGAGGACATCCTTGACGGGGCAGACTCCACGGTAACCCTCACCGATCCGGAGCTCGAATGGAGTTCGGCATCGGCAGAGGCAACAATTGGAAGCAGTTCCAACTCATTCCCCAAGCTGAGCAACGACTATGGCGTGAGCGTAAGCTACTCATCATCTTCCACGGATGTCGCAACTATCGACAACAACGGCAACATCACACTTGTCGCAGCCGGTACCACGGCAATTACGGCATCTTCGGAGGCGACGTCAAAGTACAGCGCCTCAAGCGCCTCCTTCGCCCTCACGGTTTACAAATCAGAGGACGGAATCTCCTGGAGCGCAAGCACTTGCACTGTTAACATAGACGATGACAACCCCGTTTATCCCACACTTAACAACCCCGGAAGCCAGACCATCACCTATTCATCCAGCAACTCCCTTGTAGCATCCATAAACGCATCCACCGGAGCCATCACCCTGGTTGAAGAAGGCGACGTCACCATCACGGCCACGGCCGCGGCCAACGATGCATACGAGGCGTCTTCGGCATCCTACACCCTCACCATCGAGGGGGATCTGGTGAAGGCGGGATTATCCTGGAGCGCAGAAACTTACTCCGCAACTCTTGGATCGGCGGACAACACCTATCCCACTCTTACCAATCCCAACAGCCTCACGGTCAGCTATTCCTCTAGTGACACTTCCGTGGCCACCATAGACTCTGACGGCAATATAACACTGGTCGCGGCGGGATCCACAACCATCATAGCCCAGACAGAGGCCGATGACACCTTTGCCGCCGGCAGTGCCGCCTACACCCTTAAGGTAGTAAAGCAGACAGTCACTCTTTCCTGGAGCGAAAGCACCTTCAAGGCCATACTCGAAGAGGAAAACACCTTCCCCACCCTGACCACGGACCCCGAAGGACTTAGCGTCAGCTACACTTCAAGCAACGAAAGCGTAGCCACGATAAGCTCCGACGGAAACATCACTCTCGTAGCGGTCGGCTCCACCACCATATCGGCAATATTCGACGGTACAGATATCTACAAGGCGGCTTCTGCGGCATATTCTCTTACGGTTGCAAGCGGAACAGACACCGGCGCAGGCACTTACACCTATGACTCCACAGGCGACACCTCCTCCGACGACGACATCTCCAACACCACTTTCACCCGCATGATTACGGTCACGTATTCCGGAACCACCGCAACTGTGGAGGGGGACTATTACGGCTATGCCTCGGTAAGCGGTGCCGATGTTACCGTGAACAATACCGGAAATGACGAAAACATCGTCTATAAACTCACCGGAACCACCACCAGCGGCTCTTTCAAGCTGTATTCCTCGAAGAAACAGGCCATCCTGCTTTCCGGAGTTTCCATCACCAACCCTTACGGCGCCGCCATCAACAACCAAAGCGGTAAACGCACCTTCGTTATGGTGGAGGGCAGCAACTACCTGTACGACAGTTCATCGGCAGCATACAGCGCCAGCAACGAGGACATGAAAGCGGTATTCTTCTCTGAAGGACAGCTTATCTTCTCCGGAAGCGGGATCCTCACCGTTGAGGCAAAGAACAAGCAGGAAAAGTCCTGCATCGCTTCCGACGATTACGTCCGCATCATGGACTGCCCTACCCTCAAGCTCACCTCAAGCAGCACAACTGCCGGCCACGGTATCAGGGGCAAGGAATACGTACAGCTCTCAAGCGGAACTACGAATATCTCTTCGGCCGCATCAAAGAAAAAGGGCATCACCTCCGAGGATTACGTTCTGGTAGAGGGTGGAACCCACAACATAACCATCACGGGTTCTGCCGCTTACGATTCTGAAGATGCCGAATACAAAGGCACTGCCGGCATCAAGGCCGACAATTACTTCGGCATGACCGGCGGCACCGTGACCATTACCAACTCCGGTACCGGCGGCAAGGGCATCCGTGCCGGCAGCTACAGCTACGTCGAGGACAACAGCACTGCCATCTCCGACAGTTACATGACCGGAGGTACCCTGAAGGTTACCACCACCGGCAGCGAGCACACCACCGGCGATGTTTCCACAAAGGCCATCAAGATTGGATACAAGGAGAAATCCGGCAACAGCTACGTCTATGGCGGCAACCTCAAAATAAGCGGAGGAACCATCATTGCCAACTGCTCTAAGAGCGAAACAATCGAGACCAAAGGAACACTCACCATCTCCGGAGGCGAGATTTATTCCACCTCCAGTGCCGATGACGCCATCAACAGCTACGGCAACCTTACCATCTCCGGCGGATATGTTTACACTTATACCACAAAGGGCGACTCCATCGATGCCAACGGC
Organism: Bacteroidales bacterium; assembly: GCA_017458265.1. GTDB lineage: Bacteria > Bacteroidota > Bacteroidia > Bacteroidales > UBA932 > Cryptobacteroides. The sequence continues at coordinate 15,312 of JAFTFV010000011.1, forward strand.
AATCTGACCCTGTCCGGAGGCTACGTATTTGCCGTCACCACTGCCGGCAGCCCCGAAGTCGCACTTGACGCCAATACCGAAGGCGGCTACAAACTGTACATCAACAGCGGAGCGACCGTAGTTGCATACGGCGGCCTGGAAAGCGGCTACTCTGCTTCACAGACCGTATATACCATGAGCGGCACCGCTGGCTCCTGGAACGCTCTCTACAACGGCAGTTCCTTCATTGCCGCCTTCAAGGCTCCTTCCGGCATATCTTCGTTCTCGGTAAGTGCTCCCTCGCTTTCCAGCGGCTATAAGGGAGTAAGCGTAGGCTCTACCACCTACTGCAACGGCATCTGGGCCACATCCGGCATCTCCGGCGGCACGGCGGTAAGCCTTAGCAACTACTCCGGCGGCGGCAATCAGGGCGGCGGTCCCGGCGGCGGAGGCAACCAAGGTGGCGGCCCCGGTGGTGGCGGGCGCTGGTAATTCAACGATTATTTGTAACTTTACGGCTATGAAAAGGATACTGATACTTGCACTTGCATCCCTGCTGCTCATTCCCGCAGCAGGGGCGCAGGAAGCGCAGAAAAAAATCAACAAGAAAAACCTTGTCATCAAGGAGTGGAACACCGATCCCAAGGGCGGCAACAAGGTCCTTGACCATGTCACTTCCTACAGTCCCGAGGGCAAGAAAATCGAGGAAATCGAGTACAATTCCGAAGGACAGAAATGGCGCAAGCGCTTTGAGTACGGGGCCGGTGAGAAAGTCTCCAAGGAGTACGTGTACGACGGCAAGAACCGCCTGCAGACATACAAGACCTTCGAGTACAACGAATTCGCCCGCAAGAAGGTGCAGTACACTTACAACGCCAAGGGAAAGCTTATTTCGGTAAAGCATTACGAGTACATCGCGCAAGATGCCGGACAGTAGCCACATATCGTTTGACAAGGCTCTCGAAGCGCTTGGGGGCGTAACTCTCGAGGAGATGGATGCGGTAAAGCTCATGAACCGCATCGACTCCAAGTATCTCACGAGCGAGGCAACCCTGGTGAAGATACTTGAAGACGCTGCGGCATCCGGCTATCGGGCCCTCTCGATTGACGGTAAAAAGATAAGCGGCTACAACTCAGTTTATTACGATACGCCGGCGCTTCGCATGTACTATGACCACCGCAACAAGCACCTGGTGCGCCAGAAAGTAAGGACCCGCGCCTATCTCGAAAGCGGCCAGGCCTTCCTGGAAATCAAGCGCAAGAACAACAAGGGCCGAACCAAGAAGAAAAGAACGGAAATCCCCATCGGCGAGCTTATGGACTTCAAGGCCGACGACGCTGCCGTCAGCTACCTCGCAAAGCACTCCTGGTTCACCGTGGCCGACGTCTCCCCTGTCCTTGCCACAAAATTCCGTCGCATAACCCTGGTGAACCACGCGATGACCGAAAGGCTCACCATCGACACCGCGCTGAACTTCGAGAATTACAGGACGCACAAGGGAGCTTCGCTGGAAGACACCGTGATCATCGAGCTCAAGCAGGACGGGCGCGCCGCCTCGCAAATGAAGGGCATACTGCTGGACCGCAGGGTCAAACCCACACGCGTGAGCAAATACTGCGTCGCGCTCACTCTCACAGACCCGGAAGCGCGCCCGGGAAGGTTCAACCTCAAGGTTAGGGCAATAGAAAAAACCATCGGCAAAAAACTACACACTTATGATATTGAATAACATCTTCCGCTTCGTGCAGGACGACCTTGCATCCTTCGGCAACGTGGACGCCGGAGACGACCTCCTCTACGACGTCCAGACCATCACGGACGCCATGATGACAACAGCCCAGAAGATCGGCGAACTTGGAATCCGTTTCGCCATCAACCTCCTGGTATGCTGGATACTGGTGCACTTCTTCTATTACAAAAAGAGTAAAAGGCGTGACTACTATTTCACCTTCATGGTGTTCTCATCGGCAATGCTCACGCTGCTTTACATCATGGGGAACGTGGAGGTTGGAGTGGGCCTTACGCTTGGTCTGTTCGCCATTTTCGGGGTAATCCGTTACAGGACCGAGACCGTTCCCATCAGGGAAATGACCTACCTTTTCGTCATCATCGCCCTGGCTGCCGTGAACGGCCTTGCCCCGCTGTATCAGATTGCAGACCTTGCCACCAGCCCCCACTATATCCTGAGCTGGGGAAATGTTGGCGTAATGGCCCTTGTTAACGCCATCATAGTACTCCTTGTCTGGGTGCTGGAGAGCGAGAGCCTGGTAAAGCACACCACAACAAAGTTGGTGCTCTACGACAGGATCGAACTTATCGTCCCGGAAAAGCGCTCCGAACTTATCGAAGACCTGGAGAAGAGGCTCGGCGTGAAAGTGGACAACGTGGAGATAGGCCATGTGGACTTCCTCAAGGACTCCGCCTTCATCAAAGTGTATTACCGCCTGGGAAAGGGTGAAGCCAATTCCGTGAACACCATCACCAGGGCAAAAGATTATGTAGGATGAGAAGAATAGCACTTATTGCCGCCCTGCTGCTCCCGGTTGCGGCCTGGGCACAGGAATTCGGCGCCAGAACATCAATAGGGGCCGACTACAAGATTCAGAAAGGCCTTCACCTTGGCGTTGAAGAGGAGCTTCGCGTCGGGGACGGGACGCTTGACAACCTTCGCACGACGCTCGATCTCTCCTACAAAGTGAACAAGTACCTCAAGGTGGGAGGAGGGTATACCCTTATCAATCCATGGAAAGTAAGCGACGAGTTCACCGGGTTCAACAATCCCCGCCACCGCCTGTTTGTGAGCGCTACCGGTCATTACAGGGTAGGAGACCTGCAGTTCTCCCTCAAGGAAAAACTCCAGTTCACCCACAGGACCGGAGACAGCCTCAACGTCTACCAGACGAACCCCAACGCCCTTGCCCTGAAATCACGCATCGGCGTCAAGTACAAGGGTTTTGCCGATTGGGAGCCCTTCGCCTTCTTCGAGGTCAGGACCGCCCTCAACGACCCCTGGGGCGAGGTTTCCGGCAACCTCCAGTACACCAACAAGGACAGGGCGTACTACACCTACACCCACACGGGATACACCCACGTCTATAACAACAGGTACCGCTTCAACATAGGAACCGACTGGGCCCCCTCCAAGAAGCACAATTTCACCTTTGGAATCCTTGCCGATTACTGCACGGACTATGAAATCGACACCAACGGCCCTTCCAACTGGGAGGAGAAGGGAGTGAGGCTGTTCACCGAGACCACAGGCTGGGTGGACACCTTCCGGCTCAGCCTCTGCATTGGATACCAATTCAAGTTTTAATGGTTCCCGTCCTTAAAAACCGCCATTTTTAAGGACGACACCCCCTTATAATGACAGTCCATCCTCAAAAACAGCTGTTTTCAAGGATGGACCGTTGTTGTTATGTGCGGCTTGGACTTATTCGCCCAGGCCTTTCTTTACGGCTGCGCTGAGTTTGTCATACAGCGCGTCTGTGGATTCAAGCAGTTCCTTGCGGATATCTGTATAATATGCCTTCTTCGCATCCTTGGGAGCAGAGATAATCTTGTCCCTGAGAGCATTGTAGAGATCTACGGCGCTGTCAATAAGGTCTGCAATTTCGTCGGCATTCTTGCCGGCATGGATGTCGAGGAAGAGGGTGCAGTCATCCACGAATGCACCGATAACATACTCGATGTCTTTCTTGATGTCTCTTAAATTCATATCGTTCTGAATTAATTCGCTGCAAAGATAGCAATTTTATTTGAATCTGGTCATTGTGCCCGCAAAAAGGATGGCGGCGCTCAATGTTACTGATATTTCCAGAATTGGAAGGCCCCTGCGATATCTTTAAATGAACTGTCCGTAAGGTTTAAAGGAATTGTACCGGTGCCGATGGGGATGTTGTAGTACCTTTAACGCATAAATGGATATTATTTAAATAAAACCGATCACTAATGTCCCGTTAAGGGACGGTTAAACGTTTATAACTATATTATTTTTAACTACTTACAAAGCTTTTTGGGTGTGCACGATATAATTTGATATTTTTGCGGCAGTTACCAGTGTTATTGCCGCCATGCCACCTCAA
>JAFTFV010000002.1 GCA_017458265.1 Bacteroidales bacterium
CACGCGAACTTGCGATTAAATAACACTGATTTCAAAGAACTCTTATTCTACGGCGTTCGCGCCGTGGCGTAAATACTATAAAACTCACGAACTATTGCATATCGATTCTTATTTTTAATGACTCTTAATGAGTGAAAATTCATTTTAATCTACAAATTTAAGAAAAATCATTTTAAAATGAAAATGTTTAAAAGTTGGGTAACGTTATTCTTTTCATTACTCCGAGAATTGCAACCGATGAAGAGCCTACAACCGCTTGATTCGTTAGCGAATAACCGGGAGTGCAGACGAAGGGCTCCCGTCTTTTTTTCCCGAAGGAAAGCAACTAAAAAGACAGACGGAGCCTTAAAGATTCGGCTCGTTTGATGACGATGAATTCGTCCTCTCCGGGAATCACGGCAAGCCCTCCCCACGTGCCGTGGAGCTGGCCGATGCCGTCAATCAGTTCCACAACACCCTCCCTGCCGTTGTAGCGGGTGGCTTGCCAGTCCTTTCCGTTCTGGTCGGCCATGCGGGTGATTCTGATGGTGTCGCCTACCTTGACACCGTGGGGCATTCTTCTCTGTACCATACTATTTCTGGTTTTTAATCATTTCGTTCTCGGCTTCGAGGGCCATTTCCTGCTCCTCGAAGCTCTTGAGCAGGGCAAGGAAGCGGTTGCACATGGCAATCTTGGTGTTCACGATGGCGAGGATGTTTTCGTAGACTCCCTCCCTGATGAGCTGGCGTTGCTTGGAGGTGTACTCCTGCCGCTCCTGCTCGATTTCCTCTATCATGTGGCAGTACATCATGGCTCAATACTTTTCTATTTCCCAGCCGACCAGCTCGAGGTTGACGTAGCGGATGAGGCTGATTATTTCCTGCTCGGTGGGCCTCATGTAGCCCTTGGCTTGGCGTGTGCCGTGCATCCTGTGGTAGAAGTAGAGGTCTCCCTCCGCCCCGATGAACACGGAGTGAACCGGGAGGCCTCCCCGGATGCAGAAGGCGATGTGCTCGTTGGCGTACTCGGCTGCGAGGTCTATGGTGCAGTCCTCGGTCTCGTTCTCAAGGAATCTGCGAAGTGCGGTCTCTGCTGCGGTCATGGTCTCGTCCTCCCTCTTTTTAGAATCCGAACTCGTTGTTCTCGATGGCCTTGAGGAGGTCGATGGCCTTCTGGCACTTGCCCCCGAAGTCCATGAGATTGCTGATGCGCTTTGCGCTCTGGTAGTACTCGTCCGGGAAGTCGAAGTCATCGGTGAGTCTCTTGTGGGCGAAAGGCCGGAGGATGCGGTCTTTGTTGGCACGTTCTCTCTGGAGCTCGGCCTTTGCTGCGTTCATCTTCTTGGTGAGGTCTGCGATGGTGGTCTTTGTGTTCATAATCATCTGTCTTTTAATGGTTTACTTGCTGCCTTAAGGCATGACAAATGTCGCTACATTAGCTCTGTACAATCACCAATATAAACACTGTCACCGAGGCGACGAACCAGATACCACATACCAGCAGTATGCCGAATATCCAGTTCCAGGCTTTTTGAGAAAACCATACCCCCTGACCATACTCTTTCGTCCGTTCCATCTCAATTTTGTGGTTTTCAAAGGCCTGCTTCTCTTCAGCAACCGACTCGGAGAAGGACTTCTTTAGGGCTGCACGATGTCCCTTCAGGAGTTCTTCCTCTTCCTTGATGAATTCCCCGTGTTCGGCCCTTATGGACTCAATGGACTTATCGCTGAGCTGCGCGGTGAACTTGAACCTCTTGTCCTTAGAGATATTATCTGCAAGCGAATTCAAGGCTGGTTTGATCTTGTTGGCGCTTCTTTCCAGTGCTCCTGTGGCGCTCTCTATTCTCGTTATCATTTTATACGATTCCTTCATAAGCTCTTCGGCCCTGTAGAGCTTGCCGTCAACGTGTTCAAGGTATTGATCCAGTTTCGCGGTATCCTCCAGAAGCTCTGCCCGGGCGTTCATGTTGTCAAACTTGACATCGATATCATCATCAAAACCAGACGATTTAGGGTGTGATGTGTTCATATCCGAATCGGTTAAGGGTTATCTGTGCCATCCTCTTCTGGGAGGGCGTACATGAAACTGCTGGGCACGCGCCAGGCAGCGTTTTGCAAAGGCCATATCGTCCTCGTCGGGCTTCTTCTTCCCCCAATCATTGGTAGCGGAACTGCCGGCACCGCCGCAGTTGTCGGCGATGGTCGTAGCGCCATCGACGTAACCAGCGAAAAGAAGGACGGCCGTCTGGAAGATATGCTCCGGCGTCGTATTGGCCGCATTCTCCGGAACGGCTGCGTTCTGCCGGAAGAAATCAAACACCGTTTCGGGGATTACGACCGGGTATTCCCTGTACCCGACGGTGATCGTCTGACGGACCTTGGCCGGGGCGATCGGCTTGGCCGGCTTCTTCTCTTCCTGCTTTGGCTGCGGAATCTTTCTCGTCTTGGGTGCGACAACCTGGGGTGTTTCATCCTGGCGGACCGGCTTAAACTGGAAGTCCTTCTCCGGATGGAGTTCATTCCAGGTATCGAAGATCCGAGAAGGGGTAAGGTTCCTGTTCGTTCCGAGCAGGGAGGACTTGTAACGGGAATGGCCCCAAAAGAGGGTATAGCCGGTAACCTCGCCGTTGCTGTCACGCCGGAATTCAATCTCGTGACCGCGTTGTTTGAGCAGGGAGGCATATTCTTCCCAGCTGAAGGTTTTCATCTCTTCCAGCACGGCCTTGCAATAGAAAGACAGGAGATTGATGTGACTTTCGCGGATCTCTTCGGGCAGTTTCCAGCCTCTTTCAACATTGATCCTGTCGGCCGCTTCCATGGCCCGTTCGTGGATGCAATGGTCGTCATTGACGTTTCCGTCTAGGTCGATTCTATTGGCGGTGATGTGAAGGTGTGGAATACCGCTGTCGCTGTCGAAATGGAGCATGACGACATACTGGCTGTTCCGGACGTTCGTGGACTTGGCGCTGGCTCGCTTCGTCTTCCCGGAGAGGTCAACGGAATCGAACGCCCGGAGGTAATCGTCCACAAGCTTCTCCCAGTCCTTCTGAGTCCAGCCAGCGGTTTCTTCAATGGAAGGGGAGACTTCGATCTTGATCAGTGTGTTGACCAGAGGGCGGTGCCGGTTCAGTTTTGCGCGGAATTTCAGCTGGGTAGCCTCCATCATCTCCCACATGGTGGTCGCCGACAACCCTTCCGGCAACTTGTGTATCTTGACGATCTCGGCATCTTCCTTTCTTGTTGAGTAGCGGAGGTAATTGCCCCCGTACGAAACGGTTGTTGCTATTGCTATCATGTCAGGTGGGAATTATGGTCAGTCTTTCATCTTCTTCAATAGGTTGTCCCAGTATTTGAGGACCGTCGTGACAGCCCGAACCCACTTCCTCATGAAGGTCACGTCCCCAAAGATCTCCAGCTTCTCTTGCTTGGACTTTCCTTTGAGCGCGTTGGTGATGCCCACGAAATGCTGTCTCATCTCCCGGAGGTTCATATAGGCCTCGATTTCCCTGTCCGTAAGATGCTTTCTGGGACTGTGCCCCAGGGCGCATCTACGCATATAGTCGCTGACGGTCAGGCTGCATTCCTCGGCCTTCCGCTTGATGATGTCACTCTCGTTCTGAGTGACACGTGTGTCCAGGTGCAGGGTGCGCCTGGGCTTAGGTTTGGTAACTTTCTTCTTCATTCTGACAAACTTTGTTGGTCAGCCAAGAATGCGAGCCTGGGAGCATGAGAGAAGCCATTGGAGAACGGCAAGCGTGAGCGAAACCGTACGACATTGGCATTTCTCGCTTGTCAGTGTCGCGATTGAATCGCGGCACTTCTCCGGCTCTGACGGCCGGAGAGCCAGGGATTAGCATACTTAGCCTCCCGATGTTAAACGTGCAGCCAGGCCTGCGGCTCGCCCTGGTCGGATGGCTGGATCCATTCGGATTCTCTTATCCAGTCTTCACTTTCCCTTCGTTCAATAGCCTGATGCTCCAGTAGCAGGATTGACTCCCTAGCGAGGAAGGATTCGCCATCGGTGGGGAAATCCGCTTCCGGGTGGAGATAAGGGAAAGGAAGAGAACGGACGGACATCGACCAAGACGGGGCATCCGGCTTGATTCCTAGCGTTCCGACAGTCTCTTGAAGAAACTGTTCTTGACCGTCACTCCATCGAAGATCCATGATCCCACGCAAGGTAGGGTATGGATGCTCGTCCGGTTCGTCTGGACGGTTGAGATCAGCCCCACCTGGTTCATCTGGTCCAGGACTCTGGAAACGGTCTTGCGGTCGCATTTCCAAAGATGGGACAGTTCCACCTCAGAGGCGACGAATTGGCCGACCTGGACGGTGGCACTGAAGCCTCTCTTCTCG
>JAFTFV010000012.1 GCA_017458265.1 Bacteroidales bacterium
ATAGTATCCCTCCAGCAGAAGCAGAAGATACTCCTTGAAACAGCCGAGGTTCTGGATGCCCTTGACAAGGACCTTTCCACGGCCGTCCGTGCCGGACTTGCCCTTGAGGCCGACCTTTTAGAGCTGCGCCTCAAACGCTCCGAGCTCAAGGCCGGGCTCACGAAACTTACCGGCGGTCTGAGCCTTCTGAAGATGGACCTTCTGGACGAGATAGGCTACGAGTACTCATATCTCGAGCTTCCGTCTCTGGTACTCTCCGACACTCCCGGAGAACTGCCGGAGCCGTCTTCGGTTTTTGCCGATGGCTTCGACCTGGCTTCCGTGCCCCAGGCCCGGCTTCTTCAGATGCAGGAGAAGGCTGCAGCCCTTGAGAAGAAAATGGCCGTAGGAGAACTCCTGCCGCAGGTTGCGGTGGGCGCGGCATACAGCTACAGCGCCCTGTCGCTTCCCCGCGACGCCTCCTCCAACGGGCTGGTCTTCGCCATGGTGCAGGTGCCCATTACAGACCTTGGCAAGGCCGCATACCGTTCAAAACGTCTTGGATACAAGGTACAGGATGCGAAGGAGGAGAGAGAGTATCTCCTTAAGAAACTCTCGCTCCTCGAGAACAAACTCAGGCTGGACGTAGATACCTCATGGGAGCAGATAGCAGTCTGTGAAGAGACTGTGGGTAATGCAGAGGCCCGCCTTGACCGCATGCGCTTAATGTACACCGCCGGTGAGGCTACTGCCACACAGCTCATGCGCTGCGCCCTCGAAGTCTCCACCGCCCGTGAGAGCCTTGTCTCCTCCCAAATCTCCTACCGCCTCGCCGTCAGCGCCTGGCAGTCCCTTGCCGGGGAGTGATGCCTTGGCGCCACTTTCAGGACGCGGATGTATCCGATTATAGACGTCTCAGTTATTCTTCGTAGAGTCTGCAGAACCCGTCACGGAGGTGTGATATAAGGTCCTGGCTGTCATAGGCTTCGGCAGTGTTGTCTTGTGTAAGCGTGTCTCCGGCATAGCCGTGAATCCAGACGCCCAGGGCGGCCGCGTCACATGCGCTGTAGCCTCTTGCGAGAAGCCCGCCGATGATGCCTGTGAGTACGTCCCCGCTGCCGCCCTTTGCCATGCCGGGGTTTCCGGTGGTGTTAACGAGGCATTCTCCGCCGGGGCAGAAGATGCGGGAGCGGTAGCCTTTCATCACTATGTGGCAGCCGGTTTCGGCACAGAGTTCCCATGCAAGGCTTTCCCGTTCGGCGTCATTCCGGCAGGGGAGGAGCCTCTTGAGCTCTCCCTTGTGGGGCGTGAGTATCGATCCTGGAGGGATGAGTTCGTGCCAGTCGGCAAGGATGGCCAGCATGTTCAGGGCATCGGCATCAAGTACGGCGGGAATATGGAGGTCGCACGCTTCGCCGAGGAGGTCCATAAGGGCGTTGATGATTCCCGGGGACACTCCCAGGCCCGGCCCTACGGCTATTGCCGAATAGCGCTCCAGCTTCTCCGGCAGGGTGCTGAAATGGCTCCCGGGGTCTTCTGAGAGTATGGCGGAAGGGTATTTCACAGCTGCCGCCAGAAGCGTCCTTGTGGTGGAGTGGAGCGTCACGAGACCGCAGCCGGAACGCAGCGCGGCACCGGTTGCAAGAAGGGCAGCACCGGGCATGGTCTCGCATCCGGCAACCACAAGGAGTCTGCCGTAGTCGTGCTTGTGGGAGTCGTTTTCCCTTCCAAGGAGTCTTGGCCTGAGGTATTCCGGAGTGATATCTGTCATTGCAAAAGATTTACATAAGTCCGGCGGCCATGAGGTAGATGCGGCGGATGTCGTCGGCGCTGAGGACTTTGAACCGGCCCTGGGTGCAGGTGTAGCCGTGGGTGCATTTTTCCACCATCTCTTCTATTTCGGCCTCGGTGATGTCTTTGCCGATGAGCTCCTGGATGCTGGTGGGCATGCCGATGGCGTGGTAGAAGCGTTCCATGGCTTCAATGCCCTTGAGGGCCGTGCCTTCCGGGTCTGTATAGTCGTTGCGGATGCCCATGACGTTTACGGCAAAGCGTACGAACCGGCCGACGTTTTCCCTGTAGACATAGCGTGCCCAACTGGGCCAGATGGCGGCGAGTCCCGCACCGTGGGTGGCGTCGAACATGGCGCTCAGCTCATGTTCCAGCTGATGGGTGGCCCAGTCGCCGGTGGTGCCGCAGCCGGTGAGGTCGTTGTGGGCGATGGAGCCGCCCCACATTATCTGGGCGCGGGCCCTGTAGTTCCTGGGGTCCTTGAGGACAGTGAATATGCTGTCCTTCATGGTGCATAGGAGCGCTTCTGCCACGGCATCCGTGAGGGTCATGTCGTCGTCATGGGAGAAGTAGCGTTCCATGGTGTGCATCATGATGTCCGTGACGCCTGCCGCGGTCTGGTAAGGCGGCAGGGTATAGGTGCGCTCCGGGTTCATGATGGCAAACTTCTGGCGGCTCAGGTTGTTGGAGTAGCCGGTTTTGATGTCTCCGTCTTCGTTGGTGATTACGCTGCTGTCGCTCATTTCGCTTCCTGCGGCGGGGATTGTGAGCACGCAGCCCATGGGAAGGTATGCGGCGGCATCGGCCTTTCCTTCGTAGAAATCCCATACCTCGCCTTCATAGAGTACACCGCAGGCTATGGCTTTGGCCGAATCAATCACCGACCCTCCTCCTATGGAAAGTATGAAATCAACGCCCTCCCTGCGGCACAGTTCTATGCCTTCATGCACTTTGGAAAGGCGCGGGTTGGGAACCACTCCGCCAAGGAGCACGGCCTCTATGCCGCCTTCCTTGAGGATACCGCAAATCTTGTCCAGCAGGCCTGAGCGCACGGCACTTCCGCCGCCGTAGTGTACGAGCACCTTGTGCCCGCCGTATTTCTTCACCAGGGATGCAACCTGCTCTTCCGAGCACTTTCCGAAAACCACCTCAGTGGGAGCGTAGTAGATAAAATCTTTCATGTCCGTTTCATTTACAACCATGCAAGATATGAATTTTCTCCCTCTTTTGCAAAACGGCCTCACGGCTTGTCCGGCTCACCCCGCCACTGCTAAAATACCAACCGTGAAATGCAACGTCCTTATAGTTAAGAACTTACGTAAAACGCTTTCCGTGTTATTCCGGAAAGCATTTCACGTAATGTCGTCATTAATAAGCATTTACGTTTCACGGCCCCTTGTGCCTTGAAAGAGATATTCGCTTGCCACATCAACAGCAGTGACTATAAGGAATCAAGTCCAAAACCCTGTGTGCTCTGATAATCAGGCCAATTCCTGCTACGACAAAGCTCCGTTAAAGCACGTATTCGCCCTTGCGCTGCCAAAAGCGTGCTTTAGCCCTTCACTTTGCCCCAGCTTAAAGCTCACTTTTGCCATTCCACAGCAGAAACTGTGCTTTAGTGCCGGCTACGTCCATAAACTGTATGCATGCAGATGGTGTTCAGCCGTATGCTATGACATGCACGTCCGCGTCGGCGGAAAAAGGTGCGCTGGACATTGTTCTGGCTGCCAACGCAGCAACGAAACACGGTGTTTTGGCAGAAACCCCTGCCGCGTCGGCGCGAAATAATGCATCCTGAGCATATCTGGCTGACAACGTGGTCAATTGATAGTTCTACCTCCTCCCATTTTTTGTTGACTAATGTATGAAATATCAAAAATAAATACTACTTTTGCAAAAGCTTAAGATGGCCCCTTGAGAAAGGGCACGATAACAAAAACAGAGTACTATTCGTAGTACTCTTGTTTTTTCAGGACAGTAAGAATCGGATGATGTAGCACTGCTAATCTTTCCAATGGTCTGTTTTTATAATCTTGCTTATCAACATCTTAAGCTAATGATCATTTTTAAAACCACACATTCGTTTTCCGTGAGTCTGGAGCGAAAGCAAAAGACATCAGTGGAAAAGGTCAGGACCATCTCAAAAGTCCTGGTGGCGGCAAAGAAGATCGCCAAAAGCATAACTCGCAAGAGTTAGCGCCAATCGTCGGTTCTTAGGAACCGCTTCCTATCAGCCATTCGATTCATGGAGGGTCCACCATTGGGGGCCCTCCATTGCTTGCCAAGTCATCAGCTGTTGCTATATGCAGTGACCCCTTTTATCTTCTTGTTGCTTATAATTTTACTGGGCATCAACGATACACTTCGTCCCAGTTGATGGGTTCTCCAGCACTAATGGGACGTGAATATGTGCGCATGGGCCGGGCAATGACACGGTCATGACTCAGCTTCTTATTCAATCCTCTACTTACAATGACTGGCCTGGGGATGCTGGGATTAACCCCGCCAACCCTGTTAATCGAAGGAACCAGCTTGAATTTTCTCGTTTCCATAATTAATATCTTCCTCAGCAAATATACTGTAAATATTTTGCCTGACAATAGAATGCAGAATATATGTTCATTATTTCCTACTGGCTGTTGGCATGATAATATGTGCACTACTGATTCTTGACGTCTCATTTTTTTTTGCTATATTGCAAAGAATATGAAAAAGCTAGTTATCTTCTTTCTTGCAGCCATGACAGCCTGCACGCAAAAGCCAATCGACTCATCAAAAATCGCATCCCTGGCGGCGGAGCAGTGCGCCATCATGGAGAGCGGGCTCACTGACGCTACCATGCCCAGGACCTTCAAGGACGGCGCGCTTGTGACTTCGGACCTTCACTGGTGGTGCAGCGGATTCTTTCCCGGAACCGCATGGTACACGTACAAGCTTGGCGGGGATACCAGGGAACTGGCTATTAGGCAGACGGCTAAAATCCTTGACGTTGAGGAACTCAACGGGGAGCATGACCTCGGTTTCCAGGTCATGTCATCGGCAGGGCATGCCTGGAAGGAAACCGGCGACAGCCTCTACCTCAAGACAATAAGGGCGGCAGCAGAGAAGCTTGCAGCGCGCTTTTCGCCTGTGACCGGCACCATCAAGAGCTGGAACTGGGATGAGGACAGCTATCCCGTCATCATCGACAACATGATGAACCTGGAGCTTCTCACCTATGCTTCGAAGCTGTTCGAGGTGCCGCAGTGGAAGGAGATAGCAATAGTCCACGCCCGCACCACGGCAAAGAACCACTTCCGCCCCGACTATTCCTGCTACCATGTGGTCAACTACAACCCCCACGACGGCACCATCATAAAGAAGCAGACGGCGCAGGGCTATGCCGATGAGTCCTCCTGGTCCCGCGGCCAGGCATGGGGCCTTTACGGCTACACCATGATGTTCCGCGAAACCGGCCTCATGGAATTCCTGGACGAGGCAGAGCACATCGCCGCCTTCCTCATGCCCAAGCTCAAGGACCGTCCCGTCCCCAACTGGGATTTCGACGCTCCTGAGCAGCAGGACGATGCATCGGCCGCGGCTATCATGGCATCGGCCTTCCTGGAGCTTTGCACGCTTACGCATAATGCCCCCATGGCCGAGGAATACCGCGCACAGGGTGAGGCTATCCTCCGGGAGCTCTGCAGCAGCAAATACCTCTGCAAGGCAGGGGAGTGCGGCGGCTTCCTCCTGAGGCACAGCACCGGCCATTTCAAGGCGGGCTCCGAGGTTGACGTCCCTCTCACCTATGCCGATTATTACTTCCTCGAGGCCCTCTGGCGCCGCAGTCAGCTTCCGGCGGCCCTCAAGAACGTCTACACCGTAGCCCTCCCTGCCGATGAGGACAACGGCCTTGCCGGCAAGGAAAGAAAGCGCGGGGCCGATGGCTTCATCTACGACGTCTCCGAGCCTCAGATGACTTTCTACATCCCTGAAAAGGGCAACGGAAAGATGGTGGTTGTCTGCCCCGGAGGCGGCTATGCGGGCGTTTCTATGAAATATGAAGGCGAAAGGGCCGCCCGCTGGCTTTGTGAGCGCGGTTTCGCCGCCTGCGTCCTCAAATACCGCATGCCTAACGGCCATTATAACATCCCCCTTGCCGATGCCCAGGCCGCCCTCCGCTACTGCCGGGAAAACTTCAGGATGAAGCAGATCGGCATAATGGGCTTTTCTGCCGGCGGTCACCTTGCGGCAAGCGCATCCACCCTTTTCACGGACAAGGCCACCCGCCCGGACTTCTCCATCCTCTTCTACCCGGTCATCTCCATGGCCGATGAGATAACCCACAAAGGCTCCAAGAACAACCTCCTGCACGAGGCCGTCAGCGACCCTTCTCTGGTAGAGCGCTTCTCCCTTGAAAAGCAGGTCACTGCCGATACTCCCACCACCTTCATCACCCTCTGCGCAACGGACGACGTCGTCCCCCAGGAGAACAGCATCCGCTACGATGAGGCCCTCAAGGCCCACGGCGTGCCTTCTGAAATGGTCGTTTTCCCCAAAGGCCCCCACGGATTCGGATTCCGTACCAGCACAGACCCGGACAGTATAAAATCATACAGGCAGGAGCTGTACGGGGCGCTTCAAAGCTGGCTGGAGAAATTGTAGTCGGTTCAATTTGTAACAAATTAAAGACACGAGGTTGATAATTCCTCCAATCGTTTGTAAATTTGCATCAGACAAAATTCTAATAACTAACTATGGCAAATCTTTTCTCTCTCGAAGGCAAGAACGCCTGGATTACCGGCGCTTCCTACGGAATCGGCTTCAACATTGCCAAGGCATTCGTTGCAGCAGGCATCAAGAACATCATTTTCAATGACATCAACGAGGCGGCTCTCGAGCGCGGTCTCAACAACTACAAAGAAGCAGGCATCACCAATGTCAAGGGCTATGTCTGCGACGTCACCAACGAGGTTGCCGTTAAGGAAACCGTAGAGAAAATCCATGCCGAGGTAGGTCAGATTGACATCCTCGTGAACAACGCCGGCATCATCAAGCGCATTCCCATGCACGAGATGAAGCGCAGCGAGTTCCAGCAGGTCATCGACGTAGACCTCGTGGCTCCTTTCATAGTTTCCAGCGCCGTCCTTCCCGAGATGATGGAACGCAAAGAAGGCAAGATCATCAACATCTGCTCGATGATGTCGGAGCTCGGCCGTGAGACCGTATCGGCATACGCAGCTGCAAAGGGCGGCCTCAAGATGCTCACCAGGAACATCTGCTCCGAGTACGGCTCCTACAACATCCAGTGCAACGGCATCGGCCCCGGCTACATCGCAACGCCCCAGACTGCACCGCTCCGCGAAATCCAGCCCGACGGCAGCCGTCACCCCTTCGACAAGTTCATCTGCGCCAAGACCCCCGCAGGCCGCTGGCTTGAACCGGAAGAACTGGGCGGCCCGGCAGTATTCCTCGCCTCCCACGCCTCCGACGCCGTGAACGGCCATATCCTCTACGTCGACGGCGGTATCCTCGCTTACATCGGAAAACAGCCTGAATAGCCATAATTGTCATTTCGAGCGAAGTCGAGAAATCTAATACCTATGTCCAAAATCAACTGCACAGTGCGTCAGGCATCCAGCAATGTCGACGCAAAACACTACGATACAGAACGCATCCGCAAGGAATACCTTGTAGAGAACGTCATGGTGGCCGATGAGATCAACATGGTCTACTCCATGTTCGACCGCATCATCGCCGGCGGCGCCGTTCCCGTGAAGGAAGAACTCGTTCTCACCGCCCCGGACATCCTCCGTGCCGATTATTTCACCCAGCGCCGTGAAATCGGCATCATTAACGTGGGTGGCACCGGTATCGTGAAGGTTGGCGACGAGGAGTTCACCATTCCTTTCAAGGAGGCCATCTATATCGGCAAGGGCAACCGTCACGTCTCTTTCAGGAGCCTTGACCCTGCCAATCCTGCAAAGTTCTACTTCAACTCAGCCACCGCTCACCGCGAAACGGGCATCAAGCAGGTTTCCAAGAAGGACGCCGTGGTGATGCACCTCGGCTCCCTGGAAGAGTCCAACGAGAGGACTATCAACCGCCTTCTTGTGAAGGAAGTGGTTCCTTGCTGCCAGCTTCAGATGGGTATGACCGAGCTTGCTCCCGGAAGCACCTGGAACACCATGCCCGCCCACACCCACGACCGCCGCATGGAAGTCTACTTCTACTTCGAACTCCCTGAAGACGCCGCCGTGTGCCACTTCATGGGAGAACCCCAGGAAACCCGCCACATCTGGATGCACAACGAACAGGCCGTCATTTCTCCCCAGTGGAGCATCCACAGCGCCTGCGCCACCCGCAACTACACCTTCATCTGGGGCATGTGCGGTGAAAACGACGACTACGGCGACATGGACGGCTGTAAAACAACAGACCTCAGATAATGAAACGTATACTTCTACTTGCAGCCGCCGTCCTTGCGATGGCGGCCTGCTCTTCCAGCGAGGAGCAGAAAGCCATGGCCCGCTTCGTTCCCGAACGTGCCGACGACTTCGTCTTCGAGAACAACCTCATCGCCGGCCGCTTCTACGGCAAGGCCCTTGAGGGCAACCCCACTTCTCCCGGCGTGGACATCTGGGTAAAGCTTCCCGGAAAACTCGTTGCCGATGAGTGGTACGCCGGCGCCATGCAGGATCCCGAATACTATCACCACAACCACGGCGGCAAGGACTGCTACAAGGTAGCCGTGTCCCTTGGCGGCGGTGCATCAGTCCCGCTTATCGACGGCAAACTGTGCTGGCCCGCAACCAACTACCGCTGTTACGAAATCCTTGAGCAGACACCCTCCAAGGCGGTTTTCGCCCTCCATTATCCGCAGTGGGAAGCCGCTCCTGGCGTCCTTGTAACCCTTGACAAGAAAGTCACCGTCGAGGCCGACACCTACTTCACCGCCGTCGAGGACACCTACACCTTCACCGGTGCCGATGAACTCACCGTCGCGGCAGGCATCAAGCTTCACAGCGCCCAGCAGACCGTAGAGCAGGTGCTGAGCGCCCCCGACCGCTACGCCATCTGGGAGAAGGCGTCTGACCAGAGCCTCGAGGAAGAAGACGGCATGCTGGGCGTAGCCCTGGTGCTCCCCGGCGCAGAGAAGGTCTTCGCCAGCGAAGATCTTGACCACGCCCTCCTCCTCAAGACCGTCAAGTCCGGAGAAAGCGTCTCCTACAGCTTTGGCTCCTGCTGGTCCAAAGCCGACGTGAAAACCGCCTCCGACTGGTTCCTCCTGGTGTCCGCGCTCTAGGCCCGTTTCCGCGAAGTACAAATTGCCGGCTGTTTTTGTACTTCGATGAGCATTTAGGACCGTTTGGGACTTGATATCTACCGCGAAGTACAAAATCGTTATGGTTTTTGTATTTCGCGGTAAGTTATATGGCAAGGCACCGTCTTATCTGTCCGGCATCTGTCTTCCTTCCACTGAGCGGAGACGTCCGGTATCTGTCAAAAGCGTGCTTGCAGTCTGTCCAAAGCGTGTTCCCAAGGCTTTGTCTCTTCTCTGTCGGCAGGTCGTAGATGGTACCGTTTTCCAGAAAGCGTGGCAAATATGATTCATCGATTATGCGGCAGAGTTCTATGTCGGAGAGTACTTTCCTGTCTACGCGGCCTTGTTCGAAGATAAGTGCGCTTCTGACGTCGAATCCTTGTACTCCTTTTTCTATCCTTTCCAGCGTTACCGGAGGAAGTCCATTCTCCTTGACCTGCTCGTTTACCATCCTCTCGTCCGTCAGCCGGTTCATCTGGTACAGGTAATTACGCGGGGTGATGTAAATCTCTTCCACATAAGCGGTGTCAATTATATCTTCACGCAGGATGAGACCGTTACTTGCCATACGGTATTGCACAGGCAGTTTGCAGCAGTGGGGGAGATAGTTGTATCTTGAACACTCCGGGAGCAGTTCCGGCGTGAATGACTTTCCGAGCTCATTCCTGAAAAAAGCATTTGCAGAACAGTGTGCATACTCAAACGGAGTTGAGGCAAGCCCGTGATGAAGGCCCTGCTTGATTACATAATTTGCTGCAGTCTGCGTGTGAAAGACTCCTTCTACATCAAGTAAGAAGGGTTTTTTCTCGCCAAGACGTCCTTTACGTTTGTATTTTGAGTTGAAATAACGGGTATATGCATACCTCTCTTTCCGTACAAGCTCATCACTGCAGTCTGTCTGGACAAGCTTGTGGTTGTGCGTTGTCATGAACCCCTCTGCAAGCAGTCTGGATTCGGTTTCGAGTACCGCCAGCGCAAGGCAGTTGAAACCAATCACCAGGTCCTCTTCACTTCTGTACATTACTTCGTCGTGAGACGAAAGACAAAGATGCACTGTCTTTCTCATACTCTCTTCACATCTAACTCCGCCATTCCCGCTCCGCGAACCGTTCGCCTCGTCAGAAACGCTGACACTTTTTTTGCTGCAATAATAACGCCACCGGTCACTGCCAATTCGCGAAGTACAATAAGAAAGCGTTATTTGTACTTCGCCGCCGTATTCCACCACATATCCAGCCCAATCCGTCCGCGAAATACAAATCCACGCGATAATATGTACTTCGAATTGTTCCGTTGACCCGCCTTGTCATTTCGAGCGAAGTCGAGAAATCTTTGTCTTAAAAATCATTATCTTTGCAAAAAGCAAAGTTATGACAGACTATCGGCAAATAGATTTGGCTGGCTGGAGCCAGGTGGGGGAGGGCGGCAATGGAAAGACTTACGTGAATCCTGAGCACCCTGAGTGGATGCTCAAGGTGAACAACGGCCGCAGCAATGATCTTGAAAGCGTCAAGAAGGAGTTTGATGTATCGAAGGCCGTTGAGGCTCTGGGGCTTCCAACGCCCAAGATGTACGAGATAGTGCGTGTGGGAGGGGCCTACGGCGCCATTTCCCAGCTCATCCGGAAGAAGAAATCCCTCTCCCGCATCTGTCATGACGAGCCGGAGCGCACGGAGGAGATGGCGCAGCTTCTTGCAAAGCTGGGCAAGGAGTTCTTTGCTACTCCCTGTGATACGGAGTTCTTCCCCAGCCGCCGTGAACAGGCACTGAAAGGGACCGAGATTGCAACTTATATCGGCAGGAAGGACAGGCAGAAGATACGCGCATTTCTGGAGACGGTTCCGGAGTGCACTACATGCTCGCACGGTGACTTCCAGCCCGGAAACGTCATCATGTCAGAGGGCAAGTGCTATTGGATAGACCTTGGCAGGTTCGCATACGGGGACCCTATGTTCGATATCGGCCATCTGTTCCAGATATGCCAGGTGTATGCGCCCATGAAGCAGGTGCAGAACATCTTCCACATGACCCTGGAGCAGTTCCACCGGTACTGGGATGCCTTTGCGAAGGCATACACCGGCAAGGAAGACCATTCGGAGTTCGACGCCATTGCAGGCAAGTTCGCCGCCATCGACGTCATGATGCGCCCTGTCTTCCTGAAGCCTTCTTTCCCGGAAAAACTATTCTTCGCCTACTACGTCCACAAACTGGTGAAGCGCTACTATTGATATAATAACTGACATGGAAAGAGAGATAAAGACTATCGGCATCCTCACGTCGGGGGGAGATGCTCCGGGAATGAACGCGGCCATACGTGCCGTCACCCGCGCCGCACGTTACAATGACATGAACGTCATCGGCATCATGCGCGGATATCAGGGACTCATCGACAAGGAATTCGTAAAGTTTACGTCTTCGTCGGTTTCCAACACCATCCAGCGCGGCGGAACCATCCTCAAGACCGCCCGCAGCAAGGCCTTCCTTGAACCCGAAGGACGCAAGGTGGCATACGCCAATATGGTCGAAGCCGGGATTGACGCTCTCGTCGTCATCGGCGGAAACGGCTCTCTCACGGGCGCGCAGCTCTTCGCAAGGGAGTACGACATTCCCATCATCGGCCTTCCCGGAACCATCGACAACGACCTTTACGGGACAGACTCCACCATCGGCTATGATTCTGCGCTGAACACCATTGTCCAGTGTGTCGATAAGATTAGGGACACCGCCAACAGCCACGACAGGATCTTCTTCATCGAGGTGATGGGACGCGACGCCGGCTTCCTCGCCCAGAACAGCGCCATCGCCTCCGGAGCCGAGGCCGCCATCATCCCCGAAAGCGCTACCGACGTGGACCAGCTGGCCGAATTCATCGAAAGAGGCAAGCGCAAGAGCAAGAACAGCGCCATCGTCCTCGTGAGCGAAGCCCAGAAAGACGGCGTCGGCGGGGCAATGTATTATGCCGATCGTATCAAGAAGGAATACCCCCAGTTCGATGCCAGGGTGACCATCCTCGGACATCTCCAGCGCGGCGGCATGCCCACGGCCTATGACCGCATCCTCGCATCCCGCCTGGGTTACGCGGCCATTGAGGCCCTTCTGGAAGGCCAGCGCAATGTCATGGTGGGCATAAAGAACGACGAAATCGTCTACGTCCCCATCTCTAGGGCCGTGAAGATGAACAAACCCATCAACGACGAACTCCGCACCGTCCTCAACGTGCTGTCGATGTAACAGGCAGCAATCTACTCGTACGTAAATCCGAGTTCGTCCAGGTAGAGGACGGAGCCGGCGGCGCCGGTGCCGTAGTCGCCAAGGTCACTGGAGCTTGCCATGATTACGGCAAAGGTTGGAGTTCTGTCGCTGAGGTAGTTTAGCTTTACGGAGAACTTCTCATAGCCGTCAGTCTCCTTGTCCAGAATGGTTTTTCCGTAGCCGATGATGCCGGGGATGCTCTCAGTCCCTTCCTGAATCTTTGTGGGGGGAGCAACCTCGTACTGGGACTCCCAGTCGGCAAGGGCGATGAATATGGACGCGTTGTCCAGGGTGCCCATCTTGTCCGCATAATCACCGGCAGCGTGGTCGATGGTCTTGGGTATGTAGCGGGCATAACCGTCCATGGTCACCGGGCGCTTTTTGTACGGCGTACCCAATTTGACCTTGAATTCCTCCGGCGAGAACGACACCAGGGAGCCGGTGAAGATGGTTCCGTTCCCCAGCAGTGACAAAGGCTCGGAATAAATGGTCTCAAGCTTTACGGCAGCCTTTCCTTCGCCTTCGACGGCCAGTGCTTCGGTCTCTTTAGTCATCACCGAAGCGCCGCCCATCGATATGTAAAGAAGTAATCCGCCCGTTGCCCAGACCGCTTTCTGTTCCTCGTCGGCATCTTCTCCGTAGGCGGCGTCAATGCCCCAATCCTGGCTCCACAAGTCGAAGTTCATGTTGTAAATGTCACTGAGCGGCTTGGGCTTCTGGACTGCCGACAAAGTCCACACATAGTCATCGTAGGTTGTGAGCGTGAGGGTAATCGGCGAAGAGACGTCCAGCTTGTCGCCGACCTTGATCTCCGGGGTGCACCTGGCTCCTTCCGTCATGGCGAACTCGCTCACCGTGACGGCCGTGGGATCGGCATCATAGGGGAGGACGAGTGCGATGTTTTTATCCAGCGCGTTGATGGTGCATTTTGCCTGTTCCTGTACGGCAAAAGCCGTAATCGATGCTACAACTTCCTCGTGGGCGATGTCATTCCAGTGTCCGGCACAGGATGCCATCAGCGGTGCTGCAAGAGCAAGAAGATATTTTGTTTTCATGTCCTTTCCAATTTAAAAACAAAAGATAGTGCCTATCTCGATACCAAGCAGGTTGGACTTCTTGGAGAGAGTGAGTCCGGTGAGGGAACTCTCCTTGACCTGCGCCTCGGTCTGCTTTTCCCAGTCGTATCCTATTTCTGCAACCGGCAGCGAAATCTGCACTGCAAGGCGGTCATTTACGAAAACCGATGCCCCGGCTATTACGCCCAGGCTTACGGAATAAAGGTCTGTGTAGGAACCCTCCTTGCCCCTTTCCGTAACGGCGTAGGTCTTGCTGTATCCGCGGGATCCGCCAAGGCGGCCTTCTCCGAAGACTGCCAGAATCTTGCTATTGAACAGCGGAATGTACTTCCTGACGCCGATGCTTCCGGAATACTTTTCGCTCCTTGTGTGCTTGTTTGACATGTCCAGCAGTTCCGTCAGCTTGAGGGAATTGCTGTCAACGCCGGTATTCGAGTACCCCAGCGTTGCAACGAGCGAGAGATTGTCCCGGAAGAACCAGTCGGCATGGGCATCCATGGAAAGGAGTGACACTTTGCCGTCGGCGCCTGAAATGAGACCAAGGATGGACATGCCGTCGGCTGCGTTGAAGCTACGGTAGGCGCCGTTTATTCCGGCCGAGAATGTGCCTTTTTCAATGTAGATGGAATTGGGATTGCCAAGGCCCCTGTCCTGTGCCTGCAGAACGGCAGCCTGGATGAGAACAGTAAGTAATAAGGTTAACTTTTTCACGGTATATAAATGCGAATTTTCGGCAAAAGTAAGAAAAAAGAATCAAAACTAAAATTTAATATCTATCTTTGTAAACTATGGGAAAGAAGTCCACATGGATTGCCGCCGCGGCTGCGGCGCTGCTTGTAGCGGGAATAGCGTTCGCGCTCTCCAAACTGTACAGCAAGCCTTCAAGTAGCAGGCCTGCAAGCGTTTCAGAGGACTGGGACGTCCTCCGTGCCGTACCTTCGGATGCCGTTGCCGTCTTCGTTTTTGACGGCTCCAGGGCCGCCAGGAATCTCATTGCCGATTCCACCGGCTTCCTGAAACCCATCCTCGCGGCAGAGAATCCCGCCGTCATGGATTATCTTTCCGCAGTGGGCGCAAACCGCACCGCCGTGGCCCTTGAGAGCAGCGGCGCCCTTGTCCCGCTCATCCTCACAAAGACAGACAAGGCCGATTCCGCAAAGCTCGCAGGCTATATCAATGCCGCAACAAGCGCCGGCCTCAAGACACAGGTCAAGGAGAACTTCCTCATCGCCTCCCGCAGCGAAACCTTCGTGGGCGCATCGGCAAGGCATCTGGAGGAAGGCTCATCGGTCCTGAACCCAGCCGTGACGGAACTCACCTCTGAGGTTGGCGGCCCCATGGTGGTGTTCCTGTCCCATTCCCATGCAGGGAAACTTCTCCAGCAGTATTCCACCCCTAAATACCGCAAGAAGGCGGCTTTCGCCAAGGACCTTGCCCCCTGGAGCGCATATTCGGCAGAGGTCCTGAAGGACGGCGGCATCGTCCTCAAGGGCACCTCGGTAAAAGGCGACGCCGCTGCCAGCTATTTCGCGGCGTATGAGGGCACATCGGCAAAGGAGGTTCTTTACCCGGAGGTTATGCCATACAACGTTTCCTCCGTACTGGCAATGCCCGTTGATGAAAACGCCCTTCAGAGCCGCCGCAGCATAGAAGACGGCCGCGGAAGGCTCTCCCGTCTGGAGAAGGCCCTGAAGGAAAAGAAAGGCCGCAGCCTCACCCCTGAAGAGTGGCTCCGCAGCCTCCAGATGAAAGAAATTGCCCGGGCCGATTTCCGCTCCGACGACGGCGTCCTCCACCAGGCCATCCTCGTCCGCAGCGCCAAGGACCTGAAAATCGACAAAAACCTCTATCCCGGCATCCTGGGCCTCGCTTTCGGCGAACCCTTCCAGATAGTTGACACAACCGCAAAGCCGGTTAATTCCCACTGGACCCTCTTCTCCGACAAGCCCGGTGCCGATGCCTTCCAGACAGGGGAGTACACCCTGAAGGAGCGCCTCCAGGACGCCGGAATATCGGCCCCGGAAGGCTTCTCCGCCTACGCCTCCTTCACCGACGCCCCCGAAATCATCGACAATCTCTTTGCCGATGGCATTGCCCGCGCAGTCAAGGACTATGCTTCCGGCAGCGGATTCGTGCCGGGGTTCGCATCGGCAGACCTCTCCGGAGACC
>JAFTFV010000013.1 GCA_017458265.1 Bacteroidales bacterium
CATGAACTCCTGCATCTCGAAGGGAGCCCTGGCAAGCTGGGCCCTGTCTGCCTTGGAAAGCTCGACCACATCGTCATAGAAGCCGGGTACG
Organism: Bacteroidales bacterium; assembly: GCA_017458265.1. Lineage (GTDB taxonomy): Bacteria > Bacteroidota > Bacteroidia > Bacteroidales > UBA932 > Cryptobacteroides. The sequence continues at coordinate 92 of JAFTFV010000013.1, forward strand.
GTGACCCTGCCGTCCTTGTCGATAAGGCTGGAGATCATGTCGCACAGGGTCTGGATCGGGTTGGCGACGGTACCGCCGTAGTGACCCGAGTGCAGGTCCTTGTCCGGCCCGGTGAGGGTGACTTCCAGATAGGCCATTCCGCGCATGCCGCAATTGATCGAGGGCACCTTTTCGGAGATCATGGTAGTGTCGGAGACCAGGATGACGTCCGACTTAAGCAACCTCTTGTTGGCCTTGACCCAGGCCGGCAGGGAAGGACTGCCGATTTCTTCCTCTCCCTCGAAGATGAACTTTACATTGTGGCGGAGTTTGCCTGAGCGGAGAAGATATTCAAAAGCCTTGATGTGCATGAAAAGCTGGCCCTTGTCGTCGTTGGCTCCGCGTGCGTAGATGGCGTCGCGTCCGGTGGGATCCTTCTTGATCACGGGCTCGAAAGGATCGGTGTCCCATTTCTCGAGCGGCTCCGGGGGCTGTACATCGTAGTGGCCGTAGACCAGGACGGTCTTCAGCTTCGGGTCGATGATCTTCTTTCCGAACACAACAGGGTTGCCGTCGCTCGGGAAGACCTCGGCCTCGTCGGCACCGGCCTCCATCAGAAGAACCGCCAGCCTCTCGGCGCAGCGGCGCATGTCTTCCTTATGATCCTTCTTGGCGCTTATCGAGGGTATCCTCAACAAGGAAAACAGCTCTTCGTAGAACCGTTCCTTGTTTTCTTCAATGTATTGCTTCATATCGAGTCAGGAGTTTTATGAATATGTTCAAATCAACCGAATATGACCCTCGCTGCCTTGGGAGGCAGGATTCTGTGGGCAAGGGTGACGATAGTCCAGGACGCGGCAAGGGCGCAGAGGGCGCCGAGCGGAATCTGGACTCCGAGCGGGGCGTGGATGGCGCGCATCAGGAGAATCCCGGGGACGATTAGCAGGTAGTGGATCATGTAGATTCCGAAGCCGCACTTCGTAAGGTCGGCGAGCATGGCCTTGACTTTTTCGTTGTTGACCTTGACCTTCTTACAAATCATGAATAGAGGGATGACCATCAGGACCACGTTGAATGAATTGAAGGTCCAGAACAACTCAGCCATCGGTTCGGTAAAGTCAGGAATTCCGGTCATGTGCCTGAATCCGAGGAAGGTCGTGAAATAGCCTGCAGCGAACATCGGAATGCCGAGGGCGAGAGTCTTGCCGAGGCTCCATTCGGTGTCCTTAAGGTAATGTCCGAGCAGGAGGTATCCGTTGAAACCTGCGAAATAGTAGAGTGCTCCGAACTGGTTCCAGGCGCAGGAGCCCCAGAGGTAAGGGTCAATGAAATAGTTGTAGTAGGGGAGGATCAGGGTTATTCCCCAGGCGATCAAGAACCATCTCTTTGCCTTGCGGCTGGCCTTTTCCACCCAGGCTGAGAAGATCGGGATGTAGAGGTACAGGCCGATGATCAGGTAGATGTACCACATGTGTACATCCATGCTGGAGAAATTGAGCGGTATCTTGGCTATGTGCTTGAGACTCAGCGGGAGACTCTGGGCAAGGAAGTCTTCATCGGCATAGGGTATGAAGTCCCGTACGGTCTGGGGGCCTCCTCCGAGGAGTTTCAGGAAGACCGGGAAAAGGCAATAGATTACGGACCAGATCAGGAAGGGCCAGAACACCCTGGAAATACGTTTCTTGTAGAACGGCCCCACGGGCCCCTGCTGGGGGAGCAGCAAGGCTCCAGTAAGCATGACGAAAAGGGGTACGCACGGCCTCATCATGCTGCCCCAAAGGGCACCCCAGAATTTGACGTCAGCGATCATCGGAGATCCTTCGAGAGCATAGTTGAAGGGATCGGCACTGTGGCAGCAGACCAGTATGTACATGGCCAGAAGCCTCACTACGTCGTACCAGACGATTCTTTCCTTACCAGTTTTTTCCATCAATGCAAATTTAATGAAATGTTGGTAATAATAATTTGTTTTCTTATCTTTACGATAACCAACGGACGCTTATAACATCTTTTTTAACCAACTAATATCATCTAATTAACGTGAATTCGATGAAATTTAACTAGCTGATTATTAGGAAAATAGCGAAAGTTTTTGTAAATTTGGAATAGCTACAAACCAAAAACAAACCCTTTCGCTATGACGATCGCCAAGGACAAAATTACGGAAATTTACTGTATGGCGGATGACTTCTGCCATGTTTATGACAGATTTATCAAGATTAACGGACTCGCACCCAAGCGGGACAAGTCGAAGAGGAAGTACCATCGGGATGGAACGCTGTCCGATGCTGAGGTGATAACGATAATGATACTGTTCCACTTGTGTGGATATAAATGTTTGAAACACTTTTACTTGAATGAGGTTTGCGAGAATATGGCGGACCTGTTTCCTCATACCGTTTCCTATAACCGCTTCGTTGAACTGGAGCGGAAGGTAGCCATCCCTTTCATCCTGTTCGTGAAGAAATGCTGCATGGGAGCCTGTACGGGCATCAGCTTCGTGGACAGCACCGCGCTGCGCGTTTGCCGGAACCAGCGCATCCATCTTCACAAGGTTTTCAAGGGTCTCGCCCAGCGCGGGCAGTGCTCGATGGGATGGTTTTACGGCTTCAAGCTCCATCTGATTTGCAACGAGAAGGGAGACTTGCTGAACTTCATGGTCACCCCCGGCAACGTCGACGACCGAGAGCCTCTCCGGAACAAGTCCTTCATCGAGCAAATATTCGGAAAGCTGGTGGGAGATAAGGGATACATCTGCAAGGATCTCTTCTCCAAACTCTTTGTAGATGGCATTCAATTGATTACCAAGCTTAAGAATAACATGAAGGGACAGATTATGAGTATCTCGGACAAGCTCCTCCTGAGGAAAAGAGCGCTGATCGAGACCATCAATGATGAACTCAAGAATATGGCCCAGATTGAACACTCCAGGCACAGGTCGGTCGTCGGCTTCACGGTTAACTTGATGGCAGGCCTGGCGGCCTACTCCTTCTTCCCGAAGAAGCCCATGATTGACGTAGAACGCGTCTCGCCCTATGAAAATGGTGTCATTCAATTGGAAATCAACTGGTTATAATTCGTCGAACTCACGTTATTTACCATGCACAAGACCACCATCGTTAATTCCATCGTCAAGTTTGCCAACTTCCTTAACACCACCTGCATTATACATATACATCTCCATCAGGAGTAGTAGCTATCAGCTGCAGCTTGCTGGTGCTAAGCACATGGCAGAGTGCTACCCAGAACTGATAGTCTCCAGTAACTTCTGAGCTGGTAACTGTAACATCACCGAAAGTGTGAGCGTCGATACCATCACCTGCGCCATTTACAGAACGCATCACACTATGTGCATCGTGGATAAGCAATGTCTTTGCTTTAAAGGAATTGCCCTCCATATCCTCAAGTTCGAAGCGAACGATAGCCTGACGTCTTTGGAATTCAATACCCTTGTTAACAGTGATTGTCTTAGCCTCCTCGTCAACGGTTTAGTCGCTGAACAACAGGTCAGCATAGGCTGATTCAAGGTACTCGATACCCCCCTCTCCATACAAATCGTTATTCTGGTTAGAATAGTCGGTAGTTACACTATTGAGGAAGAATCTCAAACCACCAGTAGGAGCTTCAGATATCGTTCCTGTGAGTGTCGTTGAGCCATTATCGCTCTTTGCTGGTGTCAGTTCGCCAATAGGTTCCCAGCCTGTGGAGCCTGACGACTTGCAGACGTAAACTTTCTCATCACCATTCCATGTCACCTTGATAGAAGGGTTAGTAGAACTTGCGTTATGATTCAAACCACGTGTAGTGGCATCGTCACTCATATTTGCCTTGACTGTTAGTGTGTAGCCTTCCTGCTCGTTCTGCAGTTCGGTCGCTTCATTGGCTGCGGGCTCTTCTTTGGAGCATGCGGTCATGGCTGCAGCTGCGATGAGCAGGGAAGCCAGGATACGGAAAGAATA
>JAFTFV010000014.1 GCA_017458265.1 Bacteroidales bacterium
CTGTGCATTTCCCTGTCATTCTGAGCGCAGCGAAGAATCTATATTCCAGTCTGAAGCCAAATCATTCCTCTCAGGATTCATTGAATCAATCAAAGCATCTTTCTTCTTTCTGACCCACCCCTTCAATTGTTTTTCTCTGGCTATCGCTTGTTCTATATCAGAGAAGGATTCAAAGTATACAAGCTTTTTACAGTTGTACTTTTGGGTAAAACCTGGTATCAAACCGGATTTATGTTCAGACACTCTTCGTTCCAAGTCGTTAGTCACACCAACATAGATTGTGGTGTTATTCAGACTTGACATAATGTAAGTATAGTAAGTATTGTACATGATATCAATTATTTAGATTCTTCGCTTCGCTCAGAATGACAGTTTAGAATACCAACACGTCCGAATCACCATACGTGTCGTAGCCGGAAGTGATGACTTTCTCGCCGGGCTCCAGGCCTTCCAGGACTTCGTAGTACTGAGGGTTCTGCCGGCCGATGCGGATTTCTCGCTTGACGGCCTTGTTGCCGTCTTTGTTGACGACGTATATCCATTTTCCGCCGGTTTTCTGGTAGAAGGTGCCGCGGGGGATGATGACGGCCTCTTCGGGCTGGCCCAGCTGGAGGTTGAGGTAGTAGGTCTGTCCGGCGCGGATGTTTTCCGGCTGCTCGCCGTCGAACTTGAAATCGGCCTTGAACTTGCCGTCGCGCACCTCCGGATAGACCTTGCGGATGACGGTGGAATAGGTCTCGCCCTGGCGCTCGAAGGTGGCGGAAAGGCCCGACACCACGCGGTCAATGTAGTGCTCATCTATCTGAGCCTCAACTTTATACGTTCCCACAGAATTGATCTGGCCTATCTTGGTGCCGGAAGCAATGGACTGGCCCAGCAACACGTCCAGAAGGCCCAGTTCGCCGTCGATGGGCGCTTTGACGATGAGGTTGCTCTTGCGCCGCCGGATCATCTGCATGTTGAGCTGCATGTTTTCCAGGGACTCTTCCATCCTGTCAATCTGGGTACCACGGTAGAGGCTGTCCTGCTTGGAGCGCTCGGCCATGAGGTCGTACTTCTGCTTAGCCAGTTTATAGTCTTCTTCGGCCTTCAGATACTCTTCGCGGGCGATGAGCTTGTCCTCGTAAAGGGCCTTCTGCTGCTCGTATGCTCGCCTCAGACGGTCTACCTGCATTCCGTATTCCAGCACGTTCTGGCGCACGTCTATCTTCTGCTGTGCCATCTGAATCTGGGTGTTGCGGAGGATGTTCTCCTTCTCGGCCAGTTCGGCCTCGGAGTTAAGGATCTGCAGGTCCAGGTTGTCGTTATTGAGGATAAGGATGGCATCTCCGGCCTTCACCGGGGAACCCTCCTCGATGAGGATTTTCTCCACAATGCCGCCTTCCTGGGGGCTCAGCTGAATGGTAGTCATCGGCTGCACGCGGCCGCTGATACGGATATAGTCGTTGAACTCCCCTTTCACGGCCGATGAAACCGTGATGCTGTCCTTATCCACGCGCAAGGTCTTGTTGTTCGGCCTCGCAATCAGGTAAATCACAAATGCCAGAAGAAGGGCTCCCAGCCACCAGGGCAGGGCTTTTTTCGTGAACGCCATGCGCCATCCGGTTTTCTTCTCGATGATCTTATCCATAGTTTTACTGATTTACATATTCAACACCATTGTAGTAGCGGACAACTGCCTGCTTGATGAGGTACTTGAACAGGCTGTTCATCTCATCGGCCTGGGCCTTGAGGTAGTTGTTGTTCGCGGTCTGGAACTCCAACGGGGAGATGAGGCCCTGCTCCAGTTTCTTGAGGTTAAGTGTGTAAGCCTCGGACTGCACTTCGGCCTTGCGCTGTGCCTGCCGGTATGCGGTGGCACTTCCGTCGCGGTCCTGGATGGCACGGCGCACCTCGCTCTCAACGTCCCTGCGTTTCTGGTCCAGTTCAGCCGTGGCCTTGTCCAGGGCATGCTGCCTGCGGGAAATGGCCGAATGCTTGCTCAGACGGTTCCATATGGGAATCTGGAGTGAAACCTCCACATACTCGCCGCCGTTGTTCTTGAACTGGTTTGCAAAGGTTGCCGTCTCTGACCCCTGATAAGTATAGTAGCTGGTGCTCCAGCCTGCATAGAGGCCGATTGTCGGCAGCAGTTGCCACTTGGCGGTATTTAGTTCCCGCTGTGCATTGAGCTGTTGCCATGAGGCAATCTGGATGCCCGGATTGTGCTCCAGGGCAAAGTCCACAACGGACTCACTGGCCACCGGTTCAATCTGCCACACAGGCATCGAGGTGTCGATATTCAGCTGCTCATCCACCGGCCAGAACATCAGGTCGGAGAGGGTCATCTTCTGGTCCTGATACATATTGTAAGTGTTAGTCAGGTCATACTGGCGGTCGGCAAGGTCGGCCTCCATCTGGATAACGTCGGCATGGCCTTTCTGGCCAAGCTCTTCCTGCCGCCGGGCCTTCGCGAGACCCTGCTCGGCCGTAGCCACCTGCTCCTCATACACATCGCAGAGACGCTTGTAATAGACCACGTTGTAGTAGGCTTCCATCACCGCCAGGCAGATATCGGCCTCAACCTGCTTTTCCTGTGAATCGGCAATGAGCATCCCCGTCTTGGAAATCCGATAGTTGTTCACCGCCTGGAAGCCGTCGAAGAGGTCGTACCCCGCGCTCACGCCATAATTGTTGTGGAACGACGTGGTATTGAAATATGTATTCGTCTGCGGGTCGATGCTTCGGCCGAAATTGTAGTACGCATAGGTCTGTGCCGATATCTGCGGCGTGAACAGCTTCAGCGCCGCATCCCGCCTGTCAATCTGCGCATCGCCTATAGCGGCCTGCTGGATGCGGATCTTTGTGGAATTCGATATGGCGTAGCGCATGCAGTCCTGCAGCGTCATAGTAGTCTGGCCGCTGGCGCACACACTCACTGCGGACGCCAGGGCTGCAACTACACACTTAATGAAAAGGTTTTTCATGTCAATACTTATGTTTAACCGTGCCAAATATAAGCATCCCTTGTGCCAAAAGTGGTAATTGTTTGATAATTAGTAAAATATATCGGCGGTGCGAAAAATAAAAGTGTAAAGGACTTTACAGTTCTTTACACTTTTGCTTTACACTTTACGAATTGACTAGAACACCATGTTCCACGCAGCCTCTTGGGCGCGTTGGCTGTGGGCGGCGTTCATCTTGCCGAAATTCCATTTGATGCCGAAAAGGATATATCGGCCCATGATGAGGCGGTAGGAGTCTTCTTCGTAGTTGGCGGTGACTGTGTGGGTGAGGCTGCGTGTCTGGTTGAGGATGTCGTTGACTTTGACGCTCAGGTTGAACGCGCCGATATTCTTGGAAAGCTCTGCGTTCCACTGCCATTCCGGCTGGCCGTATCCTTCTGCATATCCTTTGTAAAGAACGTAGGCTATGTCGGTATCGAGTTCGAATTCGTGCTTGGTAGTATAGGAGCCCCTGGCGTTAAACCTGGTGTCAAGCGTGTTCAGGTTGGCCTGGGGATTGAGGGAATAACGGGCAATTCGCCCGTTGGTCCCGACGCCAAGGCTGAAGGACCAATGGTCCGGATTATACTTGACGGAGAAATCTGCAGAAGGATTGAATGAACGCGTAAGGCTCTCATTGAAGCCGCTGAGGCCTCCGTAGAAGCGGTTCCCTTCTGAATTGCCCCAGAAATCGGCCATAAACTCTGAATAATCAAAACTGTCCTTGTCCAGGGCGGGAAGCGTCGAACGGGTCTGATAGCTGGTGGATGAAGAAATACCGGCAGATCCGCCGAGGGTCATTGTCCAGAGTTTCTTGGAATCCAGAGGCGTAGTGTAGTTCACGGATATCGCGGAACGCAGTCCGGGCTTTGTCGAATTGACGGGGACGGAATACAAGATACCGTCCGGGTCGTACCAGAGTGTCGACACGATGGGCTGGTAGTCTATCTGCGCGTAGACATATGCCATCAAGGTGGAGAACTTCTCCCTGTTATTCCGTGTCCATGATGCGCTGAACCACGTCTGGGAATACGGTTTCAGATATACGTTGCCAATGCTCAGGCTGGAAGGGTTGCTGATATTCAGCACCGGAATCATCCTGGAATTGGAAGGACGCTGTGAATAGCCGGAAACACTGATATTGAACCGGTCATTTCCTTTGCTGTGCTGGAAGCGGAGTCTCGGCGTAACAAACCAGTTCCATTCATCTTTACCGGTGACCGTCTCAATGCCGTAACTCTTGGAGAATGTCTCGTTGAGTACGCCTGAGAGCATTCCTCCAACGGTAATCCAGCTTCTTTCTCCGAATTTGTACTGCGCAGTAAGGTTGTATTCCTGGGCAAGAGATGTTGAATTGCTTACGGAAGAATAATAATCGTTCCGCCCCATGGCATCAAAGGCGTCGCGGACGTTGTCCCTGCGCTGCCAGGTGAAATCGGCCGAAGTGGAAAGCGTCCATTTCTCGCCGATTGGCTCAGAATAGCTGAGCTCCCCGTTCAGCCAGTAAGTGGAACCGTCAGAAGCGTAATTCATCATCCTTACATCCTTTCCTGCCGATGTCGTAAGATTCGACAGTTCCGTGCTCTCACCATCGGTACCACTATATGAGGCATCGACACCCAGACGAATGGTACGGTTCTTCTTCCCCCAAAGTTCACGGAAGGTCACGTCTGAATCCAGTGACACATATTTGTTGGATGACATGTTCTGTGAAGTATTTTCCGAGCTATTCAGCAAACCACCTTCCCGGAATGTTTCTGAAGAACTGCTGCTGACGGCATTCGAACTATTGTATCTGAAAGAAGGCCTTGCATGGAACCAGACCTTGCCCTTCTCTTTCTGGAATTCTGCATTGGCATTCAACCCGTGCCCGTATGATCTCCCGCTGTTTTCAGTCGCCGAGGAGAGGTTTCCGTCATCCTGAAATGTGGTTCTGTCGGCCCTGGAGCCGGACTCCGTATCCGTGTATTTGTAATTGACGCTCACTGTGGTCTCAACGTCCTTGATGCGGGAAGTGTTGGCATTCACACCAAGCTGGGCAGCTGTTGAAAGGCCCTGGTTGGATGTTGTCTGCTCCCCGTCATCATTGACAATGACGAAAACCACGCCATTGGAGTCATTGATGTTCTGTCCGTTTGCAATAACCGTTACCTGGTCCTTTTCAGTATAGGCCGACACCAGTGCGTTTCCGCTCCATAGCAGGCCGCGGTTGTCGCGTAGGTTATCGTCCTCCTTCCCGAGTGTAGTACCGCCCTTGAAACTGGCATTGCCGAACCACCCTTTCTCGTACTCCTTTTTGAGGGCGACATCCAAAACTTTCTCGCGGGAACCGTCCTGAATTCCGGAAGCGCGTGTCTGCTCGCTTTCGCGGTCAATCACGCGGATCTTGTCCACAACGGCGGCCGGCAGATTATTGAGGGCCGTGCTCTGGTCGTTGAAAAAGAAAGTACGCCCTCCTATTGTAAGCTTGTCGATTTCCTCGCCGTTGAACTTGACTTTGCCGTCTTCGGTTATTTCCATGCCCGGCATACGTTGCAGCAGGTCCTTGAGCATGGCATTTGCTCCCACCCTGAAGGATGAGGCGTTGAATTCCACGGTATCCTGTTTCACCACTATGGGGTTTCCTACAGCACTAACCACTGCCGCGTCAAGGAAATGTTCATCCACCTGCAGACGGATTGTACCAATGTCCACACTCCTTTCCCTGAAATACCGTTCTTTGATAAAAGGTTTATAGCCCATCATCTCCACGTGGAAGACGTAGCTTCCGAATGGGACCTCGTCCAGCTTTGCCTCTCCCTTGGCGTCAGTGAGGGTGAAGTTGGTGATTGTGGTATCCTTGGAGGGAATCACATAAACCGATGCAAATCCCACCGGCTCATTGGTAAGAGAATCCAGCACGGTTGTCTTGATTTCGCTCATCCGCTGCTGGAAAACATTGTCATTGATAATGAAAACCTGGGCCCTGGCTGCAAGACCAAGAAACGCAAGCAATACCGTAATATAAAGTTTCTTACTCATTATCTTAATCCAGATTAACGGAAACGAAGTTCGAAGATGGTTTCAGAAATATCGCTCTTGACGAGGTCTATGCTGCCGTTGTGCTGCCTCATTATTTGGCGGGCGAGTGACAGGCCGATGCCGGACCCCTCCTTCTTGGTGGTATAGAACGGAATGAAAATCTGCTCCTGTGCCGATGGCGGAATAGGCACACCGTCATTGGCCACCAGTACAATCACCTCATCTTCCTTGCCCATACTTGCCGATATGTCGATATGCTTTGCACCGGCCTGCAGGGCATTTTTAATGAGATTGATAAGTATCTGTGAGATTTGCCCTTCATCGGCATATATCATCAGATTCTCCTCTTCCGGCCGATATTTGCATACAGCACCTGAGCCGGCGGCAAACTCGCTGTTCAGAGCAATTACGCTGTCAATGAGATCCTGCAGATCCAGTGCCTTCCGGACGGGCTTGGCCACTCCTGAAAGCTGCCGGTAAGTCTCCACGAACTTGATTAGATTCTTGGAGGAGTCACTGATGGTATCAAGTCCCGCCTTCATGTCCAGCTCACTGTGGCCGGTCTCATCCATCGACTTTGACAGAGCATCGGACAATGAAGCTATAGGAGACACCGTATTCATGATTTCGTGCGTGAGCACACGTATGAGTTTGGTCCAGGAATCCTGCTCGTGGGCTTGCCGCTGCTTTTCAAAGATGGTCCGGATACGGTTCAGGGTGCGGTTGAATTTACTGCTGTCCTGAAAACGGAAGTTAAGTTCTCCATCCTCCAGGGCATCCATCATATACGCCACCTTCTTGATATCCTTATGCCTGGTCCGGAGCGTAGCAATCACCGCCACAAAGATTGCGACGATGACACAAGCGCCAATGATATGCCATACGGTAAAGGTCATAGGCCGTATTTCTTCATTTTGGCATACATAGTGGGCCGGCTTATGCCAAGCATCTTGGCTGCCGCGGAAATGTTGCCATTACAGCGCTCAACGGCTTCACGGACAAGAGATTCCTCGGCCTCGCCACGAATGCCTGCGCCATTTAGGCCGGAGCCGGGCTGGGTGGAGAAATCTATTTCCAAGTCCTTCGCCGTCAGATTCTTCGCTTCGCTCAGAGTGGCAGAAGGTTCGCTCAGGATCACTGCCTTTTCCATTACGTTCTGGAGTTCGCGGATGTTGCCGCTCCAGCGTGCGTTCTCGAGGGCAAGCTTAGCCGAATCATCCAGTCCTGCCACTGGCCGATGGTATTTTTCTGCAAACTGGCCGATGAAACGTTCTGCCAGCGGAACAATGTCTTCCTTGCGCTCCCGAAGGGGCGGCAGGACAATATGCACAGTATTAATGCGGTAGTACAAATCCTCGCGGAACCGGCCCTCACGCACGAGTTCTGCCAAGTCCATATTTGTAGCGCAGATAAGACGGATATTCACCGGAATCGCCTTGCTTCCTCCAACGCGCACCACGCTTCTGTTTTGGATAACACGCAAGAGCTTAGCCTGCAGGTGCAGCGGAATATTGCCGATCTCATCCAGAAACAGCGTTCCGCCATCGGCCTGCTCGAACTTGCCTACATGGTCTGTATGAGCATCGGTGAATGCGCCTTTCACATGGCCGAAGAGTTCACTCTCAAAAAGTGTCTCGGTGATAGCGCCGGCATCCACCGCCACCATGGGATTTCCGCTCCTGAGACTGAGGGCGTGAATCTCACGGGCAAGGACATCCTTGCCGGTGCCGTTTTCGCCGGTAATAAGTACCGTAGCATCGGTTGATGCAATTTTGTCTACGGTTCTCTTGATGGCAGCCATCGGCTTGGACGTGCCCCAGAACATGGTTCCTTCGCCACGCTCCGGATCAGAACCTGTCTTTTTCAGGTTAGACGCAGAAGAATCTCTTCCCATCGCCTTCCGAGCCTTGTCTCGTGCCGCCGTCAGCGTGGCCACCAGCTTTTCATTATCCCATGGCTTCACGATGAAATCAAAGGCCCCGCGCTTCATTCCTTCAACCGCAAGCTGGATATCGGCATACGCAGTAAAAAGCACGACCTCGACTTCCGGCACCATCTTCTTGATTTCCCCGGCCCAGTAAAGGCCCTCGTTGCCGGTATTGATGCTGGTGTTGAAATTCATATCCAAGAGCACGACGTCCGGCCGGAAACGCTCCAGCGTGGAAACCAGCGTCGAAGGCGACGGAATAGCCTCAACCTCCTCAAAATGCATCGGCAGAAGAATCTTAAGCGCCTGGCGGATGCCAAGGTTGTCATCAACAATCAGTATCTTTCCTTTCTTAGAAGCCATAAACAGTTCAAAATAACTTAATCTTCAATCTTACGTATAACTCTTGCAGGATTTCCTACGGCTACACTGCTTGCCGGAATATCACTGACAACAACTGAGCCGGCTCCAATTGTGGTATTGCTGCCGATATGCACCCCCGGAAGGATGGTCACGCTACCGCCTATCCATACATTATTTCCGATAGTGACAGGCCTTGCCCATTCTCGGCGGCTGTTGCGCTCATGAGGGTCAGTACTATGACAGGCAGTATAAATGCTCACATTAGGGCCGATGAAACAGTCATCGCCCACTGTGACCGGAGCCTCATCCAGCACCGTGAAATTGAAATTGGCGAAGAAGCGCTTCCCTACCCTTATCTGCTTTCCGTAGTCGCAGTAGAAAGGCTGATTGATGATAATCTCATCGTCCCCTATCTCCCCAAGAAGCCCTTTCAGGATTGAGAGCCGCTCTTCTACTGCCGATGGACGCAATCCATTATAGCGATGAATGATGTCCTTTACCTCACCAAGCTCTTTGAGGAGCTCGGCATCAACTGCCGAATAAACCAGCCCGGCAAGCATTTTCTCTTTTTCTGTCATATCTAAATGGCAAATGTAGTCATTTTTATCATATTCCATCAGATTTTTAAACTCTCTTGTTTAGTTTTTGCTTGCCGCGTCGGAATGAGACGGAATAATTGTAAATTTGCAGTCATGAAAGCATTGTCATCATCCCTTGTAGCATATATAGAAGCGCAGGTTATCCCGCAGTATGCCGCCTTTGACAAGGCGCACCGGGAGGACCATGCCCGGGCGGTCATCGGGCGGGCCCTGAAAATGGGAAAGCGCTACGACATCGACCCGGATATGCTCTACGCGGCTGCGGCCTGCCACGACCTGGGCCTCTCCGTAGACCGGAAAACGCACCATCTTGAGAGTGGCCGGATTATTAGGGCCGATGCGCAGCTTCGCCGCTGGTTTACGTCTGAGCAGATTGAAACAATCGCCCAGGCGGCAGAAGACCATCGTGCATCTGCAACTACGCCTCCACGAAGTATTTACGGCGCCCTGGTAGCCGAGGCAGACCGCATGATCGTGCCCGAAACCATCATCCGCAGAACCATACAGTTCGGCCTGTCGCATTATCCGGAACTTGCCAAGGAAGGCCACTGGCAGCGGACGCTGGAGCACATGCATGAGAAATATGCAGAGGGCGGCTACCTGCACCTGCTCATTCCCGGTTCTCCCAACGAAGCGCCGCTTGCCAAGCTGCGGGAAATCATCAAGGACGAGCAGCTGCTGCGCTCCTTCTTTGAGAAGATATACGAGGAAGAAACACCCAAACCCTGTATAGCCCGATAATCATATGGAATACCTGTCAAAACAGAGATACGACGAATTATCGTCCGAATTGAAGCATCTCATCAATGAGGTTTACCCCACTGTGCAGGAAGACCTTGCAGAGGCCAGCGCCCAGGGGGACCGGAGCGACAATGCCGGGTACCGTGAAGCAAGGCGGATACAGGCGAAGACAATCAGCCGGATCCGTTTCCTGCAGAAGGTTTTGGAGAATTCACGCGTAATCGACCCGGACCTTCTCCCCAAGGACAGGGTATGCCTTCTGAGCCGCGTGGAATTCACTAACCTCCAGACTGGCACGCGCATGATTTTTCAGATAGTGAGCCCGCACGAGATGGACCTTGAGGCCGGCAGAATTTCGCTGAAATCACCAATCGGCGCTGCTCTGATGGACAAAAAGGTTGGGGATATAACAGAAGCGAGGGTCCCTTCCGGAACCCTTCGCCTCAGAATCGAAAGTATTTCATTTTAGAGCTTGCCGATCATTAAAACCTCAATCTCAAGGCAAGTATTACAGCCGAAAGGATGTGATATGCTACTTTTCTCAATATAATACATCCGTTATGATGTAATTTAATAAATATTTCATATATTTGCATCTGAACGAATGTAATTATGAATAGCAACGTCATATCTTCCACATTGAAA
>JAFTFV010000015.1 GCA_017458265.1 Bacteroidales bacterium
ATATAACGCACTTAATGATATTAAAAAGCGAGGGAGACCGCCAAAAGATATGGGAAGGCCCAAGAAAAAGAAACCTGAAGAGATGACGGAACTGGAGCGGCTCAGATATGAGAATGAGTGCCTCAGGACCGAGAATGCTCTGTTAAAAAAAGTGAGGGCCTTAGTCGAGGAAAGGAACGCCCGTCTGCGCGAGATCGGGCAAAAGCCATCGAAGAACTAAGGCCAGAATGCAGTCTCGAACTCCTTCTAAAGTTCGGGAAGATGGCTCGTTCAACATTCTATTATAACGCAAAGCGCTTGGGACAACCTGATGGCTATGATGCCATAAGGGAACATATCCGCAAGATATATCATAAACATCATGGTCGATACGGGTATCGTCGTATCACAGACCAACTGCACGACGATGGTGTTGACATCAACCATAAGACTGTCCAAAAACTTATGGGACAAATGGGCTTAAAAGCGAAACGTAAGAAGCAGCGCTACAACTCCTATAAAGGTGAGCTGGGTAAGATTGCACCGAACGTAATCAATAGAGACTTTCATGCTGATGCTCCTGATCAGAAATGGGCAACAGATGTTACCCAAGTGAAAATAAAAGACAGTTGGGTATATCTATCTCCAGTCCTAGATATGTTCAATGGCGAGATTGTCTCTTATGTGATATCAGACCGCCCAGACTTAAAGATGGTTATGACAATGCTGGACAAAGCCTTCAATAAAAGGAACATACAGGGCAACCTGATCTTCCATTCCGATCAAGGCTGGCATTATCAGCACAAAAGGTATCAGAAAGCTCTTGAGGATAGGCATATAACCCAGAGTATGTCCCGAAAAGGAAACTGTTTGGATAATGCGATGATGGAGAACTTCTTTGGACTAATGAAAAATGAATTGCTATATTTGCAGGAGTGGGACTCTATCGACCAGTTCAAGAAAGCGCTCCGGAAATACATCTGGTATTACAACAACGATAGAATCAAACTGAGGCTAAAAGGAAAGAGCCCGGTGCAATACCGAGCTCTATTCCAATCTAAGGCCTCGTAACTTAATGTTAAACCGTCCAGCTTTTGGGGGTCACATCAGTCATGGAGCCCTAAATCATTATCACTCAGTTCTCAGAAAGACTGAGCGATTGCGATGAAGTCGTCTGCCTTGAGGGCTGCACCACCGATGAGTCCACCGTCGATGTCCTTTTCGGCAAAGAGTTCCTTTGCATTTGAAGGCTTGCAGGAACCACCGTAAAGGATAGTCATGTTATCTGCAGCCTCAAGACCGAATTTTTCTGCGATGACAGTGCGGATGCAGGCGTGGATTTCCTCTGCCTGTGCAGCTGTAGCGGTCTTTCCTGTGCCGATAGCCCATACGGGTTCGTAAGCGATGACAACGTTCTTCAGGTCTTCTGCAGTGAAGTTGTAAAGGACGTTCTTGGTCTGTGCGGTAACAACGTCGAAATGCTTGCCGGCCTCGCGTTCATCAAGGTTCTCACCTACGCAGAGGATAACCTTAAGACCCGCCTCAAGAGCAAGCTTTGTCTTAACGACAAGTTTCTCGTCGGTCTCTCCGTAGTACTGACGGCGCTCTGAATGGCCAAGGATGGTGTACTGGCAACCGATGGAAGTGAGCATGTTCACTGCAACCTCACCGGTATATGCGCCCTTCTCATGGTCTGCGCAGTTCTGTGCGGAGAGCTTGACCTTTGAGCCCTTGAGCACGTCAGCAACGCATGCGAGATGCGTGAAAGGGGGAGCAACTACAAGTTCTACGTTTGCGGGGAGTTCCTTTGACTTCTCTACTACTGCTTTGGCGAGTTCTACGCCTTCGGGAACGGTGGTGTTCATCTTCCAGTTCCCGGCTACGATGAATTTTCTCATTTTTCTATTAATATAAGATTCCTCGGCTACGCTCGGAATGACAAATTATTTTACAGACATTACAGCTGAAGCGATGGAGTTGAGCTTGACATCAACGGAATCGGCACGGGAGGCAAGGATGCAAGGGACCTTGGTACCTACAAGGAAACCGGCCTGGCGTACGCCCACAGCAAGTTTGGAGTTGGTCTTCCAGAACACATTTGCGCTCTCGATATTGGGGAAGAGGAGGCAGTCGGCATCTCCGGCAACGGGGCTCTGGAGCTTCTTGATCTGTACGGATTCCTCATCGATTGCAACATCCAGTGCGAGAGGGCCGTCGCCGATGGCCTTGATCTGGCCGCGGTCGCACATCTTTGCAAGCATTGCGCCCTCGATGCAGGCGGGCATGCTGTCGAGCATCTGCTCCGAAGCGGCGATAAAGGCAATCTTGGGAGTGGCAATGCCGAAGCTGCGTGCAACACCGGTAACGAAGCCGGCCAACTTGACCTTCTGACGGAAGTCAGGGGCAGGGATAACGGCCATGTCGGTGATGAATAAGAGCTTGTGGTAGTTGGGATTCTCGATTACGCCCACGTGGCTGAGAAGGCCCTTCGGAGGGAGGAGGCCCACTTCCTTGTTAAGGATGGCGCGAAGGAACTTGTCGGTAGAGCAGAGGCCCTTCATGAGGACGTCGCCCTCTCCGTCATGGACCATGCGGACAGCCTCGGCCACGGCCTTGAGTTCATCCTTGATGTCCACAATCTGGAACTTTGCAATGTCGATCTTGCACTCGTCACATACTTTTGCGATGAGGTCAGAGTCGCCCACGAGGGTAACTTTCACAAAGCCCATGTCAGAAGCCAGGGAAGCGGCTTCGATAGTGTGGGAATCGACGCCCCACGCTGCAATCATCCTTTTGCTAATGCCCTTTGCCTTGAGTTCTGCAAAGAGTTCGTTGAAATTCTTGATCATATCTTTAATCTTGGTTTTCCAGTACTAAATGCATTGTATCGCGAGCGATGACAAGTTCCTCGTTGGTGCAGACGAGAGCCGCCTTTACGGCAGAATCTTCGGTGGTGATGATAGCATCTTCTCCGAAAGCCACATTGGCTTCATAGTCTACCTTGAGGCCAAGATAGGAGAAGTTCTCCAGCACGCGGCGGCGCAGGCGGCTGTTGTGTTCGCCGATTCCGCCGGTGAAGACGATAAGGTCTACACCGTTCATCGCTGCAATGTATGAGCCGATGTTCTTGATGATATCGTAGGTAAACTTCTTGAAGACAAGCTTTGCCTTGGGGTCTCCGTCGTTTGCGAGGGCATCCAGTTCACGTGCGTCGGAAGTCTTTGTAGAAACTCCAAGGAAGCCGGATTTGCGGTTGAGGATGGTGGACATCTCGTCGGGAGTGACTCCCAGTTTCTTTTCAAGATAGATAACGGCGTTGGCATCGATGTTTCCGACGCGGGTTCCCATTATCATACCCTCAAGCGGGCTGAAGCCCATTGATGTGTCGACACACTTGCCGTTCTGGATTGCGCAGATGGAACTTCCGGCGCCAAGGTGGCATGTGATAATCTTGGATGAGTTGATATCCAGACCGGCAAGCTTTGCGCCCACGCCGGCCACGAACTGATGGGACGTACCGTGTGCACCGTAGCGGCGTACGCGGTACTTCTCGTAATACTCGTAAGGAAGGCCGTACATATATGCGTATGCAGGCATTGTCTGGTGGAATGCGGTATCGAAGGTTACCACCTGAGGCACGCTGGGAAGCACATCCTGCATGGCGTGGATGCCCAGAAGGTGGGCGGGATTGTGCAGAGGGGCGAAATCGGCACAGAAGGCGATCTTGTCAAGGACGTCAGGGGTGACGATGGCACTGCCGGAGAAGAAGTCTCCGCCCTGGACGATGCGGTGGCCCACTGCCTCGATGTCCTCGAGAGACTTCAGGACGCCGGTCTTCTTGTCCGTAAGGGCGGCAAGGATGAGCTGCATACCTACGCGGTGGTCCGGAATGGGGACATCCGTTACAATCTTTTCACCGCCTGCAGGGGCATACTGAAGCACACCTGCGGGAAGGCCGATCTTTTCTGCAATACCTTTGGCGATGACATCGAATACATCGTCGCTCTTCATATCAAGCAGCTGATACTTGATGGAGGAGCTTCCACAATTGATAACGAGGATAATCATATATTGAAACTTGTAAATATTTTCGTGTATATCCTTGCAAATATAGCAATAAATTATGTAATTTCGTAATCAGAATGGCAGGGGCGACGGGCATAGAGTTTTTGTCACTGCTTTTTACAGCGGGGACAGCGGCGGGGGCAATCCTCTCCGGTGGCAATATGTGGGCATTTTGTGCACTCCTTCTCCCGATATCGGCACTCCCCTGCTTCTTTCCGAAGTTTATAATAAATGCAGGCAGACGCGCTTCCGGGCTGGTTTTCGGCCTTTCATTCCTGGCACTGGGAGCCTTTTCGGCCATGAGCCGGACACTGGTGCCGGAAGAAGGGGCATCGGCAGTTGAGCTTCTGGCATCGGATGCGGCACTGTCGCTGAAAGCGCTCATAGGCAGGATACCTTTCCGGGACGGGAATACGGGAGCGCTGCTCACTGCCCTTCTGACCGGAGACAGAAGCCTCCTTTCAATGGAAACCGTGCAGGCGTTCAGGGCCAGCGGAGCGTCCCATATCCTGGCGCTTTCCGGGCTTCACATCGGCATTATATATATGGTTGCCGACAAGGCTGTCTCCCTTCTTCTGGGACGGGCGCCATGGACCAGATGGCCGCGTTTTGTCATGATTACCGGAGCCGCTGCATGGTTCACCCTGATGACTGGCGCCGGTCCATCCATCGTAAGGGCTTTCCTCTTCATCGCAATAAGCGAGCTCCTTCGCCTCCTGTGCCGCCCAAGACGGCCTCTCAGGGTACTCTGCCTCGCGCTCCTGATTCAGCTGGTGCTGGATCCGGGGGCCGTCTCTTCCGTTGGATTCCAGCTCTCATACCTTGCCATGGCCGGGATTTTCCTCGTATATCCGACCATGGAAAAATGGTACCCGGAATCTTCCTCCCCGCTCAGGAAGATCTGGCAAAGCGCAGCCCTTAGCATATCCTGCATGCTTTTCACCGGGCCTCTTGCCTGGTTCAGGTTCCACAGTTTTCCCAGGTACTTCCTGCTCACAAACCTACTGGCACTGCCCATGACAACCCTTCTCATGACGGCAGGAATCGCCACGGTGGTCCTTTCCGGGCTGGGGTGCTGTCCGCAGCTGCTCGTCAATATAACAGAACACCTCTGCCACGGACTGACAGAGGTGCTTGAAATCATATCAGGAATGTAGCTACTTTACGCAGCGCACGCTGAGTGCAAGTGATACGGGACTGCCCAGACCCTTCTGGACCAACGGATTGGTCACGAACAGATAACGGTAGGATGCAAGTTCTCCATCCTTGTCCGATGTCCAGAATGCCGCATACTCATGCTCGCCGGTCACGTAGTTTTCAATGATGGTCTTGTCTACATAACCCACTGCCAGGGCATAGAAACCTACGATATTCGTAATCTTCAGGACGTTGTTGTAGGTCCAAAGTTCCGAATCAAGGAAGGAAGCATTTGTCATGAGCGCTGCGGAATCAGAGCCAAGGGCGTCGAATTCTGCAGCGGTGGGAAGACGCCATCCTGAAGGGCACGCGGCAAGCGCCTCCTCGTATGTATAGTACCTTCCGAAGATGGTATCCATGACAGGGCAGTCATTGTATGAGAGGCCTGCCGATGTCTCATGGAGGTTCTCTGCCATCCAGGTAAGGCCGCCGGCGGTAAACTGTGCATACTTCTCTCCGGGAGCCTTGTAGGGCAGATCTCCCGACAATGAAACTGCCGGATCAATCGCCATGAATGAAGTGCTGGCATAAGCTCCGTAGAAACTGTTATCCAGCGTATATGCGCAGCATGACACAGAATACTTACCCAGTTCATCCGGAGTGAATTTTACGTCATAACGGGACTTGCCGGCAATGTCTTCCGTAACAGTGATCTGGTCTCCGTCATTCACTTTCCAGTAAATGCCGATTTTGCCCGTCTCCTTCTCCTCATTGGACCTAGTAAGATGGCTTACATCAATTGTCATGGTGATTTCCTGGCCCTTGGACACATACGCCGGGGCAGAAGAAATTACGAGGCCGGAGAGGCTCGGCTTGGTATCTGTCGTCTCATCCTTCTTGCAGGACAGAGGCAGCATGATGAGCGCTGCAGCAACAAGGATTATGGATTCTTTTCTCATATTATTCTGTTAACAGTCTGCAAATATCGCAATTTTCCGTTAATTTTGCACAAATATCTTGCCAGTATATGAGGAAGTTCGCATTCATAGCCATCTCCATGTTTTTCCTGACCTGCTGCGGGGAAAAGGACAGATACATCCGGATAAACGGTTTTGCCCAGGGAGGAAAATACACGGTAAAGCTCAACACAAAGGGCATTTCCGTCCCTGCAGAGGAGATAAAGGACAGCATAGAAGCACTCCTGCATACTATTGACACCACTCTCTCAGGATACAACCCTGCATCACAGCTCTCACGCTTCAATGCCGGAGAAGCCATCGTGCCCGGAAAGCTGTTCAGGGACATGTACAGGATGGGATATGAACTCTGGGAGCGCTCGGAAGGAGCCCTGGACTTTGCCGCCGGCCCGCTTTACGATGCATGGGGATTCGGTTTCAAGAACAGTTCATTTCCCTCTGACCGGCAAATAGACTCGCTCCTCAAGTCCTGCGGCATGAGATTCCTTCCCAGGGAGCTCCCTGCCGGCATACTTGACCCCGCTTCACTTGGATATCCCCGCCTCAACTACAACGCCATAGCCCAGGGCTACAGCTGCGACATCATCGCAAAATACCTGTACGGCATTGGAGCCAGGGACATGCTTGTAGACATAGGTGAGATCTGGTGCGACGGACTCAATCCCTCCGGAAAACCCTGGGCAGTTGGCATAGACCGTCCCACAGACCATGCCCCCGGAGATGAATCCCAGGACATCATTGAAAGCATATGGACCTCTGAGGGCAAACCCTCAGGCATAGTCACATCCGGCAACTACAGGAAATTCTACATTCGCGACGGCCGTAAATACGCCCACACCGTGAATCCCGTCACCGGCTATCCCGTGAGCCACAACCTCCTCAGTGCCACCATAGTATCTTCAAAGAGCGCCGCAGAGGCCGATGCCCTTGCAACGTGGTGCATGGTAACCGGACTCGAAGCATCCATTAAAACAATTGAGGAAGACACCTCTCTGGAGGGCTTCCTCATATATCAGGATGAAAACGGGGAAATGGCTTCCTGGGCTTCTTCAGGATTTGCCGTCAGGGGCGAAGGTCGGTAACCAGCCACTGCTCGCCGAAAGTCTTGTCCACATTGAAATCTCCCAGCCCCTTCTTGGGGGAGAAAACCACGTCCGTAAGGACGAACCTGGCTTTGGTATCATCGTCCAGGACAAGCGTCACGTCAAGGGAATCGGCACTTGACGAATTCACATGGAGACGGTCCCTGTAATTCTTCCAGGATGAGATGAAAAGCGCAGGATTGGTGAACATGTCGTCCTTTTCGACTTTCTCAAAAACCGCTTCCATGGCCTTCCTATCAACGCTCAGGCGTGTAGTTCCGTCGCTTGTAACCTCCAGTCCCAGGCCTTCCATGTAATATGCATTGTCTTCAACGGTGACCTTTCCGGAGGTGACGTCCTTGAACGCACCGCCGTCACGGGACAATGAATATGTATAGTTGAAGGAGGTCCTGTGCTCCCCAGCCTTGTCCAGAAGTTTCAACCCCTGGGCATACATGCCGAAGGCAACCAACATCGAGAATATTACTGCTACTGCGCGTTTCATTGCATGAAGTGACTGAGTATTTCTTCCAGTTCTGCGATGTCCTTTACCAGAACCTCGCGGGGTTTGGCTCCGCTCTGCGGGCCAACTATTCCTGCGGCTTCCAGCTGGTCCATCACCCTTCCTGCTTTTGCATAACCCATGCCAAGACGGCGTTGAAGGTCGGAAGTTGAGCCTCTCTGGTTGATGACTATCATGCGGGCAGCCTCTTCGAAACGTTCGTCAAGGGCCTTCATGTCCACTTCTCCGGGGCCTGCGGATTCTTCATCCTTTGGAGGCTCCGGCAGGTAATATGGCGTATTATAGCTCTTCTGATATCCTGTCTGGCTGCCGACGGCTTCGGTAAGGGCCACAATCTCATCATTGCCGATATATGCGCACTGCACCCTTTCCATCTCCACGCCGCTGTAAAGGAGCATGTCTCCGCGGCCGATGAGTTTGTCTGCGCCGGGCTGGTCCAGGATGGTGGATGAATCAATTCTGGAAGTGACCCTGAAGGCGATTCTCATAGGGAAGTTGGCCTTGATGAGACCTGTGATGACATCTACCGTAGGACGCTGCGTTGCAAGTATCACGTGAAGGCCTGCGGCACGGCCCTTCTGGGCAAGACGGATCACTGAAGTTGTAATGGAACGTGCCATGGCCTTGGATTCGGGGCCGGCGCCGACGGACATGGTAAGGTCTGCGTATTCATCAATCACCGTAACGATATACGGCAGGAAATGGTGGCCTTCGTCACTTCTGAGGTGATGGGACTTGTACTTCTCGTTATACAGCTTGATGTTGTTCACGAGAGCCTTGGAAAGGAGTTCGTAACGGGCATCCATCTCCACGCACAGGGACTGGAGAACCGCAGCGGCATCCTTCGCATTCTTGACGATGGCCTTGTCTTTCTCTTCCTGTTCTGACACTGCATTGGGCAGGACCGCAAGGTAATGGTGAAGCAGCGAACCGTATGCCGAGAATTCCACCATCTTGGGGTCTACAAAGACGAATTTGAGCTCAGAAGGATGCTTGGAATACAGCAGCGAAGCCACAATGACATTGAGGCCCACGGACTTTCCCTGCTTGGTTGCACCAGCCACAAGGAGGTGGGGGGCATCGGCAAGGTCAAACACTTTCACGTCCTGGGAAATAGTGTAGCCGATGGCAACGGGCAGTTCTGCCTTGCTTTCCCTGAACGCAGGGCTGTTGAGAAGGGATTTCAGGGGGACGATGGAAGACTTGTCGTTGGCAACTTCGATGCCTACGGAGTCTGACAGCGTGGTGATACGGACGCCGCGTGCGTTGAGCGCAATGGCGATATCATCCTGAAGCTGGCGTATGGTTGAAATCTTGACGCCGGGAGCTGGATATACCTTGTAGAGCGTAACGGTGGGGCCCACGATGGCTGTCACGTCACTCAGCTGGACCTTGTAATTGGCAAGGGTAGCGCGTATCTTGTTGTTGTTGCGGCTCAGTTCGTCCTGGGAAACCTCATGACGTGCGTTCGCATAATCGCCCAGGATGTCTATTGAAGGAACCTTGTACCTGGGAAGGCCATCCGGCGGGTCAATGCGGTTGTCGATGGGTTTGAGCGGCTCTTTCACCTCCTGTTCAAGGGTGTCGTCCTTGATTACGGTCATGGGCTTTTCGTCATCGGCGGGATTCTCAGGCTCTTTCTCATCTGCCGATGAACTGGTAGTCACGAAACCGGTCTTGACGGGCTCTTCGTCAGCCGGCAACGGCTTCTTTTCAGTTTCGGGTGAGGGTTTTTCGGCAGGAGCGTGAACTTCGGCGGGAGCCGGAACGGGGTCCGGCACCGGAGCGGGCTTCGGCTGAGGCTTCTTGCCCATCATGAAATTGGAGAAACGGCTGCTCATGCAGTACAGCCAGATAACAGCCAACGCCACAAGCAGCGCCCCCGTGACTATTGGGCCGATTCCCGATACAGCACGGACGAGCGCAGCGCCGCAGCGGCCTCCGAGGCCGCCGCCAAAGGCGAACTCGGCACCGGCGACCATGCCGGCATAGGCCAGTATCCAGGAGAGAAGGAGGGTGAGCGTCAAAAGGCCGTAGAAAGCCTTCTTGATGCCTATTTTCACGGAAGGACGGAGCAGTTTCACGCTCCACAGAATCATGAAGAGGACGATGCACAGGGCTGCAAGGCCGAAGGAATCGCTCACCAGGAACTTACCCAGCGAGAAACCGCTTGTTGATGCAGCATTAACGGCAACGTCGCCCCCGGATACGAGGCTCTGGTCCTGCTTCCATGTGAATATATAGGAAATGACGGATACGCTCATCCACAGGGTCACAAGCAGCACGGCTGCCGTTCCTGCAATCCTAAGCCCCATACGGCGACGCTCCGTGAGCGAGGCCTGTATTTTTTCCTTCAGACTCATTTTCTCTTTTTACCCTTGAAGTTCTTGTTGTAGCCGAATTTCTTACCGCCCTGGGGGCCCATGATTCCGGGACGGGAGAACTGGGCATCCGACGAGATTCTGGTGAGTTCGACTCCTTCCGGGACTGTGATCCTGCCGCCGGAGAGACGGTGGATGTCCTGGAAGATGGTCTCGTCGGCGACGGTGTCCTTGTTCCAGATAAGATACTGCTGGCGCATGTAGATTGCAAGGGAGCGAATCATCGCAGTCTTGACCTCGCCGTCTTCGTGGCCGGCTATGAGATTCATGATGTTCTCGATATTGCGGCCATAATGGCGTGCCTTGATGGGCGTAGTGTTAAGCGGAATGGGATCCGGTTTGCTGGCGGCGGCCTCCGGAAGGGGCTTCGGATATGGCGAATCCACGTCCAGGTCATATCCTGCAATCATGAAAAGATGGTCCCAGAGCTTCTGCTTCCAGTTTTCCTGCTGATGCACCTGGGGATTCAGGCTCTCCATCACCTTCACGACGGCAGCGGCCTGCTGGGAGCGCTTTTCCCTGTCCGGGATGTCCCGGAGCTGCTCCACCATCTTGAGCACGTTACGGCCGTATTCCGGCATTCCCAGCTTCTCCACTTCGGTATTATAGTACAATTTGATTGTATTCTCGCTTGCTTCCATATTAAGGTAAATTTACGGCAGAGACAACCTGCCTTTATATCAAGTGCAAATATAACGAAAATTCCCCCGCGAACAAACATCGCGGGGGAAGAAATTGAAGCAGATTCACCGGTGAGGCCGGACAATCCTATTCCGGCCGGTATTCAAGGATATCACCGGGCTGGCAGTCAAGGGCCTTGCATATGGATTCCATGGTGGAAAGCCTTATCGCCTTGGCCTTGCCGCACTTGAGGATGGACAGGTTGGCTGGAGTTATGCCGACTTTTTCAGCAAGCTCACCGGAAGACATCTTCCTGCGCGCCAGCATTACGTCAATATTAACTATTATCGGCATAGTCTCTTACTTTTGCTCCTCGGGCTCTTCCTCTTTTGCCGGGGTACCCTTGAGATATGAAGGAAGATCCATGCCGGCCATCTTGAAGAGGTCGTCAAGCGGGGGAACGGATTTCATCATACCGGAGATGAAATTGGAAGTGGCGGTCTTGCCGTTGGTGCCGTTGCCGGTGTCCCAGACGGTTACCTTGTCGATATTGATGCCCTTGACTGCCTCTACCTGGGTCTTTACCAGTTCGGGGAGCTTGTCGGCAATCATCATGAGAACGGCCTTCTGTGCATCGCCTTCGGCTGCACCGACGAGGTTCTTGAAACCGTCGGCCTGCTTGGTGAGCACCTCGAAGATACCGCGTGCCTGTGCGTCCATCTTGGCGAAGATGGCGTCGGCTTCACCCTTTGCCTTGCGGCGGGCCTGCTCGGCTTCTGCCTCGGCCTCGATGATCTTCTTCTGCTTGTCGATTTCGGCAGCGACGACGATGTTTGCCTGCTGGGTTGCCTTTTCACGTTCGGCACGGGCCATTTCAGCGTCACGCTCGCTCTGGTATGCCTCCTGGAGAGCCTTTGCAGCCTGAACCTTTTCGGCGGCAACTGCCAGACGGTCTGCTTCAGCGGTCTTCTGACGGCGGAGAGCGTCGGAATTGGCGATTTCAATCTTTGCGTTGTTCTCACCCTTGACGGCGTCTGCATCAGCTGCGGCAACGTTGATACGGGTGTCCTTGTCGGCATTTGCCTTACCGGTTTCACCGTAACGGTTCTGCTCTGCAACGCTCTTCTTTGCGTCGTTTATGGCCTTTGCGGCAGCTTCCTTTCCAAGAGCCTCGATGTAGCCGGACTCGTCACGGATATCGGTCACGTTCACGTTGATGAGCTTGAGGCCGATCTTGCGGAGTTCGGCCTCGACGTTTGCACTCACGGATGCGAGGAACTTGTCGCGGTCGGCATTGATTTCCTCGATGTCCATGGTTGCGATGACAAGACGGAGCTGGCCGAAGAGGATATCGGTGGCGATGCTCTGGATGCTGTCAGTGGTAAGGCCGAGGAGCCTTTCTGCAGCGTTTGTCATAACCTCGGGTTCAGTGCTGATACCCACTGTGAAGCGGCAGGGAACGTCCACGCGGATGTTCTGCTTTGACAGGGCGTTGGTCAGGTTGCACTCGATGGAGATGGGCTTGAGGTCCAGGTATGCATAGTCCTGGAAGACAGGCCAGATGAAGGCGGCACCGCCATGGATGCACTTTGCCGATGACCTGCGGCCGGTTTTACCGTAGATGACAAGGATCTTGTCTGAAGGGCAGCGGCGGTAGCGCTTGAGGATGGCCGCGAGTGTTACGAACACTACGGCGACAAGAATAAGAATCAGTGTAATCTGGGTCATGGTTAAATAGTATATGAATTGGTTTCTTCTACGAGTACGGTGTCGGAATTGATGACGTCTACGACGCGGATGGGAGTACCTGTTTTGAGGACGGAGTCGCTTTCTGTCACGGCATTGTACTCGCGTACGGCGCCGGAAATGGAAATCTGTACTTTACCTTCACCGCCTCTTGCTGCGGGAATTGTCAGGTAGACCGTGCCTTCACATCCCTTGGCCGACTTCTGAACATCGATGTTTCCGCTCTGCTGCATGCTCGAAAGCCATTTGAACATGTACATCACGGCGGCGACAAGGGCAACACCGATGAGAACGGCGACAATGATGAGGACGGGAACGGAGGTGATGCTGTCCTGCAGGAGGATCACGCTCCAGCCGAATCCGAGCAGGAAGTTCACGAAGTTCCTGAACGTAAGGAGATTTGCCCCTCCGTCAATGTTGGAAAGGTCTGCGCCGTCCATGGAGGTGTCAACATCCATGTCAAAGTCCGTGTCTGCATCGGCTCCAACGAAAGTGAGGATGCTCTGGATGATGAAAACAAGGGTAGCCATAAGGGTTATGCCCCATACTACTTTCATAATAAGGCTCAGGGAAGCCCACCAGGTTGCAATCATAGCTTTATCTGTATTATGCAGGCCGGGCCTGCGGTTCATTGTTTTTGCAAATATAAACAATTTTATTGAAAAACAATAAATATTTAATAAAAATTGAAAAAATTTTGTCGATAAAATAAATATAGCCGAAAAATGCCGAAAAAGCGCTATATTTGTAGGATATGAATGCGCTGGAAACTCTTAGGGAGTACTGGGGATATGACAGTTTCCGCCCCATGCAGGAGAACATAGTCGACGAGGCTCTCGCCGGCAGGGATGTCCTTGCAATCATGCCAACGGGCGGCGGAAAGTCTGTCTGCTTCCAGGTCCCTGCGCTAATGAAAGAGGGAATAGCCATTGTGGTAACGCCGCTGATAGCCCTCATGAAAGACCAGGTACAGCATCTTCAGGAAAAGGGTATCAAGGCCATGGCGATACATGCCGGCATGAACTCCCGGGAGGTGGAACTGGCCCTCAACAATGCAGCTTACGGGGATTTCAAGTTTCTCTACCTCTCTCCCGAGCGTCTTCAGACCAGGCTCTTCAACGCCTATATAAGCGTCATGAACGTCTCGTTCATCGTGGTGGATGAGGCGCACTGCATCTCCCAGTGGGGTTATGACTTCCGTCCCAGCTATCTGAGAATCGGCGAACTGCGAAAGACAGTGGACGCCCCTGTAATCGCACTCACCGCAACGGCCACTCCCCTTGTTGCCGCCGACATCATGGACCGCCTTCTCTTCAAGGAGAAAAACATAATCCGCACCGGCTTCGAAAGGCCAAACCTAAGCTACATCGTGCGCCATACCCAGGACAAGATGGGGCAAATACGCGCCGTATGCGAAGGTGTCCCCGGCACGGGAATAGTCTATGTCAGGAGCAGGCAGAAGACAGAAGAAATGGCCGCCGCGCTGCGTCAGGCGGGGATATCGGCCTCATTCTACCATGCCGGACTCGGGACGGTGGCGCGCTCTGAAAGGCAGGAGCAGTGGAAAAACGGCAGCACCCGCGTAATGGTCTGCACCAACGCATTCGGAATGGGAATTGACAAGGCCGATGTTCGCTTCGTCGTCCATGCCGACCTTCCCGACTCTCCGGAGGCGTACTTCCAGGAAGCCGGCCGCGCCGGCCGTGACGGCAAGCCTTCCTATGCCGTTCTCCTTTGGAACGGCACTGACAGCGCCCGGCTCAAGCAGCTGGAAACCGTCTCATTTCCAAGCCTCGAATTCATTGAGGACATATACCATAAAGTTCATGTCTTCCTGGAGATTCCATATGATACCGGAGCCGGAAGGATGCTCAAGTTCGACCTCCGGGAGTTCTGCAAAAAGTACTCCCTGCAGCAGTCTCCGGCATATTATGCCATCAAATATATCGAAAGGGAGGGACACTGGACACTGTCAGAAGACATAGAAATCCAGACAAGGATAAGGATAAAGACAGACCGTACTGACCTTTATTCCACAGACCTTCCGGACCCTCGCATGCCCGACGTGCTGGAAGCCCTTATGCGCATGTATACAGGCGTTTTTTCAACATCTACGCCGATAGACGAAGAGGCCGTTGCCGCAAGATGCGGAGTGAATGTCACCACACTCAGGCAGCTTCTGTACGGGCTCAGCGTCAACCATGTGATAAACTACATTCCGGCCGACCGCGCCACCGTCATATTCATCGGCCATGACAGGCTCCGTCCCGGAAATGTCAAGCTTTCTCCGGAGCGCTACAAAATGCTCAGGAGCACATTCAGGGAGAGGGTTCAGACTATGATGGAGTTCGTGGAAGGAGAGGAGTGCCGCTCACGTTTCCTGCTGCGATACTTCGGACAGGAGAACAGTGAGCCCTGCGGAAACTGCGATGTCTGCAGGGCAGCATCGGCAAAACCGGAAGACATCTCGGCGGCGCTCAGGAAATGGATAGCCGTAAGGGGCGGAGAATACACCCTTGCGCAGCTCAAGGCAGCTTTCGGGACTGCCGATGACACGTACCTTGACGTACTCAGGGAACTCGTAGACCAGGGAACAGTGCAGAAATGGCAGGAGTAAAGGACATATTGCTTGGAAAGATACGCGACGGCGGGGAACTCACCGGCTCCCAGCAGCTCAGGCTGTGCCTCATGCTCAGCTATCCGGCCATTCTCGCGCAGCTCTCTTCCGTGCTCATGCAGTACATCGATTCCGCCATGGTAGGGCACCTGGGGCCTGCTGCCGGGGCCTCCATCGGCCTTGTATCCACCTGCCTGTGGCTCTTCGGGGGCTTTGGAATGGCGGTCACAAGCGGTTTCTCCGTCCAGGTGGCGCACCGGGTGGGGGCCGGGGACCTTCCCGGAGCAAGGAACATCATCCGCCAGGGACTTGTCTTCGCAATGCTCTTCAGCTGCTGCATGGCGGTTATCGGCGCATCTGTTTCGCATGCCCTTCCCTACTGGCTCGGCGGCAGCGAGGAGATCGCCAATGACGCCGGACGCTATTTTCTAATCATGTCACTTTTCCAGCCGGCCATGCAGCTGGACTGGATGTGCGCCTATTTCCTCCAGGCCAGCGGTAACATGAAAGTGCCAAGCATCCTTGCCGTCGGCATGTGCCTTCTTGACGTTGTTTTCAATTACATCTTCATTTACAGGCTGGGCATGGGCGTTTCGGGAGCGGCTGTCGGCAGCGGCCTCGCAGAGGTAGTCACAGGCATAGCAATGTTCTCCTACCTTGCCTTCAAGTCAAAGGAACTGAGGCTCACGTCAGAAAAGGGCAGCTACCGCATCCGCAAGGAGGTGATGAACAAGGCCCTTGGCATTTCCGGGCCGATGGCTCTCCAGAACATCCTCATGAGGGGCGGATACATTGCCGCAACCGTCATCGTTGCGCCTCTCGGGACAATTGCAATAGCGGCAAATTCCTTCGCCGTAACTGCCGAAAGCCTCTGCTATATGCCGGGATACGGCATTGCCGATGCCTCAACCACCCTCGTAGGACAGTCCATCGGCGCCGGAAGAAGGCCTCTTGCCAAGCGTTTCGCCTGGATAACCACGCTGCTCGGAATGGGAATAATGGGACTCCTTGCCATCCTGATGTATATCTTCGCCCCGCAAATGATAGGCATAATGTCCCCCGATGCCGATGTGATCTCCCTGGGCGGCAGGGTTCTAAGGATTGAAGCCTTTGCCGAAATCGGCTATGCCGCATCAATCGTTGCATACGGAGCTTTTGTGGGCGCAGGGGACACCAAATGGCCATCACTCATGAACCTGGGTTCAATGTGGATAGTGAGAATCATACCCGCCATCTTCCTCACCCGCCGCTACGGTCTTGTGGGATTCTGGATTTGCATGGCAGTTGAACTGTCCTTCAGGGGACTCATATTCCTGATACGCCTTGTGCGCGGTAAATGGTTGAATAAAACACTATAATATATATGTACTACGTTTGTAAAAGACTCGAGATTTCATCGGCACACGCACTGAACCTTTCGTATGAGAGCAAGTGCGAGGAAATGCACGGACACAACTGGATCGTGAAGATCTACTGCAAGAGCGAAACCCTCAACTCAGACGGCATGGTCACTGATTTCACGCACATAAAAAGGGATATTTCCGGAGCCCTGGACCACAAGAACCTGAACAAGGTCTTCGACTTCAATCCGACTGCAGAGAATATCGCCCGCTGGATATGCGACCATGTAGACAATGCATACCGTGTGGAAGTGTGGGAAAGCGAAATGAACATGGCCGCCTATGAAATACAGGGTAAATGAGATTTTCAGGAGCCTTCAGGGGGAAGGATACTGGACAGGAACGTCAATGGTGTTCCTGCGCCTTTCCGGATGCAACCTCGAATGCTCCTTCTGCGACACGGCGCATGAGTCGTTCACGGAGATGACCGTCTCTGAAATCCTGGAGGCCGTTCACCGCGTCGGGGGGCCATGCCGCCGCGTCTGCATAACAGGCGGAGAACCGCTCCTGCAGCTGGAAGAATCGCTCATCGAAGCCCTCCATGCCTGCGGTTACACCCTGCATGTCGAAACTAACGGAACACTCTCCGCCCCGGAGGGCGTGGACTGGATCACGTGCAGTCCCAAAGGCATCATCAAGCTGTCCAGGGCAGACGAACTGAAGGTTGTCTTCACAGGCCGCGGCGCACCCGAGGTATTCTTGAAATACCCCGTACCGGAAGGCCGCCGCTTCCTTCAGCCATGCGATACAGGCGATTCCGAAAAGAATGCCGCCATCCTCGCCGCAACCCTGAATTACATCTCCGAGCACCCCTGCTGGCGCCTCTCCCTCCAGACGCACAAACTCATCGGGGTGAGGTAAAAAAACGTCGGCATCCATTTCGATTCTCGCAAAAAATTGTAAACTTTGTAATCAATAAACCAAATACATACTATTATGGCAAACATCAGTGATTTTATCCTCAAACAGGTAACCTCGGCTGCAGGAAAGGTTGACATCCCCTCAAACCTCAAAGATCAGGTACTGGGCGGTCTTTCGGATTCAATTATCGGCTCACTTACCCAGACAGCGACTAAGGCTGGGGGCATTGAAGAGATCAAGAGCCTTCTCACAGGAAAAACCGCTGCCGCATCCAGCAGCATTACAGCACTTGCCGGAAACCTTTTCAACAAGAATATCCTGGGCAAGCTCAACCTCGGTTCACTTGGCACTCAGCTCAGCGGCCTCATCCCCGGAATCATGGGCACTCTTTCCGGATTCCTCAAGGATCAGGACGGTGACGGCGACGTAGATATCAACGACATCCTTATCTCCCTCAAGGGTGGTTCAAAGAACTCTGCTTCAGGGCTTCTTGGCGCAGCAACTGGTATCCTTGGCAGCCTGTTCGGCAAAAAGTAGTGGTAAACATCCTCAAGGCGTCGGCCGGGTCCGGCAAGACATACGCCCTGGCAAAAGAATACATCCGGCTTGTCATAAGTGAAGACAAGCCGGATGCATATAGGCACATACTTGCCGTAACTTTCACCAACAAGGCTACGGAGGAGATGAAGCGCAGGATCCTTAAGGAGCTGTACACTCTGGCCAGTGAACCCGAGAAGTCCCCGTATCTTGAGGACTTCGTAAAGGAGGGCCTGGGCTCGGAATCAGAACTGCAGAAAAGGGCATCGGCACAGCTTTCAAACATCCTGCACGACTATTCCGCCTT
This sequence comes from Bacteroidales bacterium, assembly GCA_017458265.1. GTDB lineage: Bacteria > Bacteroidota > Bacteroidia > Bacteroidales > UBA932 > Cryptobacteroides. The sequence continues at coordinate 18,234 of JAFTFV010000015.1, forward strand.
TGCCGTTTCTACCATAGACAGGTTCTTCCAGCAGACACTGCGTGCTTTCTCCAGGGAGATCGGCCAGTTCTCCTCATACCAGGTCCAGCTTGACCGGGAGCAGCTTGTAGGCGAAAGCGTAGACATGGTCCTTGACGGCCTCGAGGAAGGCGACACCCTGAAATGGCTCACAACCGGCGCCCGCAAAGACCTCGAGCGCACCGGGCGCTTCTCCCTGGAAAAACGCCTGACGGAGATGGCGACAAGCCTCAGGGAACTGCCGGAAGGAAGTACCATACTTCCGCAGAAACAGCTCGAGAGCCTTGACCGCTTCTGCTCGGAACTCATCGGCAATTTCGAGGAGAGCATTTCCAAAGCCGCCCATGACATCCTGGACACATGCCATAACGCAGGCATAGAGCCGGAGGACACGTCATCCAGATGGCTTGGAGCAATCAGGCATTACCTCAATGCCGGAGATGACATCGAACGCCCCACAGACTCGTTCCTTGCAAGGGCCGCAGACTCATCCAAATGGTTTGCCAAGGCTAACATGCATCTTCTTGCCGGGCTGGAGGCCCCGCTCGGAGATGCCCTCAGTGCATTCACAGACCTGTTCGGAATGCGATACCGCGAGTATCTTACAGCCTCCACCATACGCGGGCAGATCTACACCTTAGGAGTTGCAGACAGCCTCCGCAAGGCTTTCACCGAAGTCCAGAAAGAGAAGAACGTCATATCAATCGACGACTCCAACACCATACTCCACGGCATAATAGACGGCACCGACACCCCCTTCATCTACGAAAAACTGGGCGTCCGCTACGACGATTTCCTCCTGGACGAATTCCAGGACACGGCAGACATCCAGTGGGAGAACTTCCTGCCCCTCCTGAAGGGCAGCGAGAGCACCGGCGGAACATCCCTTGTGGTAGGCGACGTCAAACAGAGCATCTACCGCTGGAGAGGCTCTGACTGGAGACTCCTCGGGAGCCGCCTGGAGAAGCAGTTCCCCCGTGCAGCCACAGACAGGCTTGACAGCAACTACCGCACCCTGAAGGAGATAGTTGAGTTCAACAACGCATTCTTCAGTTTCGCGGCAAAAGAGCTGGACACCCTCATGGGTACGGACAGCATGTGTGCCCTCTATGCCGATGTAGAGCAGAAAGTGCGCATCAGGGACAGCGCCCCCGGCTCCGTAGAGGTCATTTTCACAAAAGACCAGAAAGAGCAGATACTCCAGTCCCTGAGGGACCTCAGCGAAAGAGGCATTTCCTGGGACATGACAGCAATCCTCGTGAGGGGGAACGCTGAAGGTTCCGCCATTGCATCATCCCTGGTAGAAGCCGGAATCCCGGTTGTGTCGGACGACTCACTCTTCGTGAAGTCCTCCATCACCGTCAGGCGTCTTGTCTCACAGCTCTCTCTCATCGAACCCCCTGAGAAAGAGGACAGGAAGGGCGTCGCAGGATTCCTTGCCGGAGAGATGAACATAAGCAAGCGGGACTCATACCATTCTCTCACAGACCTTTCCGAAGACATCCTCCGCGAAATCAAGGCCGCAGACGAAGAGACCTTCCAGGCCGAAATCCCCTACATCCAGGCCTTCATGGATTACCTGCAGGACTGGGTTTCCTCCGGCGGAAACAATCTGGGAACCTTCCTGAGTGCATGGAAGGATGCCTCCCCCAAGATATCCTCCCCTTCAACCGGAAACGCCGTAAGGGTGATGACCGTCCACAAGGCAAAGGGACTGGAATTTCCCTTCGTCATATTCCCGTATGCAGAAAAGGTCAGCCTGTACAAGGCTTCACCAGCCTGGTGCTCCCCTGTCCTTGAAGGTTCTTCCCTGGAAGGGCACGCAGAGGGAATCTACAACGTAAACCTGGACGGAGACGCCGCAGACTCACTCTTTGCCGATACTTTCACCGCCGAACAGCGAATGCAGGCGGTAGACAACATCAATGTCTTCTATGTCGCAATGACAAGGGCGCAGTACGGTCTCACGGTAATATCGGCACCTCCTCCAAAAACCATTACCGACGCCATCAAAAAAGGCCTCATGCCGCAGTGGAAGAACCTTTCCCAGCTGCTGTATGCCTTTGTGAAGGAAGAGCATTTTTACACCGGCTCCCCATACACTCCCAAAGCCGGTGCCGATGAAGGTCCGGAGCTGCTCCCAATCGACACTTACCCCTCCTTCCCTGCCGAAAACGGCGGCCGCCTGAGTTTCAGCCCGGAAGCCGCAGACTACTTCGGCGATGACGGCGCCACGGGCATAACCGCCAGCCGCCGCATAAGGGGCAACGTCCTCCACGGCATCCTCTCGGCAATAGCCACCAAGGCCGATATTCCCACTGCCATAGAATCGGCAGTCCAGGACGGTTCCCTTCCGAAAGACCTGCGCGAAGAGACATCGGCCCTTCTCACATCCAGGATTGAGTCAACAGACGGACGCGGCTGGTTCTCCCCTGGGATGAAAGTCCTCAGGGAAGCATCAATAATAGGCTCCGACGGCCTGCAGTGGCGTCCTGACAGGGTTGTAATAGCCCCGGACGGCAGCGTTGACGTCATCGACTATAAATTCGGAGAAGAAGACCCGCGCTATGTCAGGCAGGTCATCCGTTACATGAGCCTGTACAGGAAGATGGGCTATTCCAACGTACGCGGATACCTCTGGTACGTGCAGGACAACCTCATTAAAGAATGCGGTCCAGATAGTGGAATATCAGGCGTACTCTTTTAGCGAATACCGGATAATCAAGAGTCTCCGGGGTGTCTCCCGGCTTGTTGTTGAGCATGGTGATGCCGGAAGTGAACATCACTGAAGGGATGCCGTGCTCAAGGAAAATGCGCTGGTCGCTCACCCGGCGGTAGAAAAGATTCGTAAAGTCCTTGCTGCCGTAATAGTCGAATGCCAGTTCCAGGCCGATGTGCTGCGATTTCTCCACGCTCTGCAGCGTTTCCCTCCTGCAGCCGGCGGCCTCGGACAGCATCATCAGATAGTCGGGATTGCCCTTGGTTAGAGGAGACAGCGTGGAGCCAAGCTGGTCCAGGTTCACGACAAGGGAGATGTCAGCCGGGCCGAATCCCAGGCGTCCGTCAGAAATCCGTCCCCACAGTGCCGATGCACCGGCAAGGTCTTCCTCCTTGCCGTCAAGAGCAACGAATACCAGCGTGTGCGTATACTTCCTGCCGCATTCTTTCATGCGGACGAACATCCTCGCTATCTGAAGCAGCGCGGCAACGCCGGAAGCGTTGCTGTCTGCCCCGGGGTAGAAGGTGTCACCCAATTTGCCCAGATTGTCATAATGGGCCATGACAATAATGCACTTGGATGAAGTTCCGGGGATGAATCCGATGATGTTGCGTCCCATGGCGCTGCCGCTCCTGAAGCCATGCGGGAAGGCCCCGGAATAGCATTCCAGGCCTGCTTCACGGAATTTGGAGTCCAACCAGAAAGCCACATTGCGTGAGCCTTCGCTGCCCATGGCGCGCCCGCCAAGCCGCTCTGATGACAGATGCGTCACCACTTCTTTCAGATAGTCTGCACTGAGAACGGTCTCTGCATTCTTGGGACTGATGACATAACCCGCCCGCTGCGCATGCACCGGGAGAGCCGCAAAAAAAGACACTGCCAGTATGACAATTATTTTTGCTATCTTTGTCATTTGGCGCGAAATTAGTTATTTCACCCGTGAAAAAGAAATTTTTTAATGAGAAAGGCTGCAATTCTCCTTGTTTTCATCTTTCTGGGCATTAATGCACATGCCCAGTGGGACAAGGATGTCTTCTCTTTCCGCGGCCGCACCGCCCTCCAGGACGGGCGCCACTCAGAAGCCGTATCCAACTTCAACATCCTCGCCCAGCTCGACTCCACCGACCACTGGACCTTCTTCTACAGGGGCATCGCCAAATACAACCTTGGAGACATCCGCGGGGCAAAGCAGGACTTCTCCACCGCAGTGCGCCTGAATCCGGTTTTCACCTCCGGTTATCACTACAGGGCTATCACCGAAAGCCGCAGCGGAAACTATGACAATGCCCTCAGGGACCTCGAACGCGCAATTGAACTGCGCCCGGGCTCATCCGGACTATATTTCACACGCGGAGTCACCTTCTTCCTGAGCCGCCAGTTCGAAAGCGCCGTGAAAGACTTCGACAAGTACATAAGGCAGGAGCCTAAGGATCCGTCGGCATACCTCAACCGCGGCGCATCATACCTCTTCCTTGCCGACACCACCAAAGCCCTCGAAGACTACAACAAGGCCATCAAGCTGGACCGCTTTGAGCCTGAAGGGTTCATCCGCCGCGGCGGCCTTTGGGCGGCAAAGGGAGATACCGGCAAGGCTCTCGAAGACTTTGACAAGGCCATAGAGCTGGATTCCACCATAACCCTTGCCTACTTCCAGAGAGCTCTCGTCCGGGCCGAAAAAGGCGACCTCAAAGACGCCATGAAAGACCTTGACACCGTCCTTGAGTATGAACCGGGAAACGCCCTTACCCTATATAACCGCAGCCTTCTGAGTGCGCAGGTCGGGGACTATGAGAAGGCCCTTGCCGACATGGACCGCGTCATAAACATCAACCCCGGAAACGTCCTTGCATACTTCAACAGGGCGGGTTATTTCATTGAGATGCAGCGCTGGGACGACGCCCTTGCAGACTACAACAAAGCCATCGAGCTGTACCCTGATTTTGCCAAAGCCTACATGAACAGGGCCTTCGTGGAGCTGCAGATGGGCATGAAGCGCGCCAGCAGGGAAGACTACCGCACAGCCCGCCGCAAAGTAGCCGAATACGAGGCCTCAACCGCCTCCGGGGCCGACTTTTCCGACACCACCAAGAAATACGGCAGCCTCCTTGCACTCGATGCCGATTTCGCCCGCCACGGCGGATTCGAGAACGAAATGCTGCGCCACCGTGACGTAGACATCAACCTGAGGCCTCTGTATCGCTTCGTCATCACTGAAAACGCCGCCGCGGGCGGGGCCTATGCCCTTGAGCACCGCTACGAAAACCGCCTTCTGGACAGGTTCGTCTCTGCAAGCGAACTGCCCCTTGCAGTGGAGCAGGAGCAGAAGGAAGTATCGGCAGAAATGCTTGCCAGGAAGGTTGCCGACGAATTCCTCGAAGGCCTTCAGGAGGTTGGTAAGAAGCAGTATTCACAGGCTCTCCAGAAACTTGACAATGCTTCCGAAGTAGAAACGGCTGACGCCTACTCCTCATACTACAAGGCATTCTACCTCATGAACAGGGCTGTCCTGAGGGCGGAAATGATAGAATTCATAGCCTCCTTCCAGTCAAATGTCCAGTCGCTCACCATGGATGACAAGGGCGCCGCACGTGCCCGCGTACGTGACCAGGTGACAAGCGAATACGACTATTCCGAGGCCCTCTCGGACATGGAGGCGGCAGCAGCCATCCTGCCGGCATTCCCATACATCCAGTTCAACCTTGGAAACCTTTACTGCCTGTCTTCCCGTTTCATCGAGGCAATCGACAGCTACGAAAAAGCCATCAAGCTGTATCCGTGGATGGGAGACGCCTACTTCAACCGCGGTCTTGTCCTCATATACCTTAAGGACAAGGAAAAGGGCTGCATAGACCTTTCCCGCGCAGGGGAACTGGGAGTAGAAGGAGCCTACAACGTAATCAACCGCTATTGCACCAAGGAGGAGACACCATGATGAAATTCATCAGTTTCTCCAGCGGCAGCTGCGGCAACTGCTCACTTCTGGTTGGCCCTTCATCGGCAATAATGATTGACGCAGGCGTGGGCATAAGGCATGTAAAAAAGGAGCTGGAGGCGGTAGGGCTTGGACTGGAGAGCATATCGGCAATACTCATCACGCACGATCACGGAGACCATATCCGTTCGCTGGGGTCCTTCTGCAAGAGGGTGGGCGTTCCCGTCTGGAGCACCGAACCCATCCACAATGCCCTGGCATGGCATCCTTTCACAAAGGACTGGATCAGCGCATGCAGGCAGTACCTGCAGGAGGGAATCTGGAACCAGGTCACTGATGATTTCTCCGTACAGTATTTTGTGGTTCCGCACGATGCCTCCCAGTGCATAGGCTTTGCCATAAACTGCCGGGATGAACTCTTCGTCTTCATGACTGACATGGGTCACATGACAGAGGAAGGCCTGTTCTGGGCATCCCAGGCCAAGACCGTGGTCATAGAGTCCAACTACGACATGGACATGCTCCTTGGCGGTGATTACCCTGAAGAGCTCAAGCGACGGATCCGCCAGGGCGCCGGACATCTTTCCAATGAAGACTGCGCCGATGCCATAACCCGTTTCCTGCATCCGGGCCTCAGGAATCTGTTCCTCTGCCACCTTAGCGGAAACAACAACACTCCGGAGCTGGCCTACGCCAGCGCGGCAGCCGCCATCGAAGAAGCCGGAGCAAGCCCCGGCAGTATATCGCTGAGGGTTCTTAAAAGAGGGATAGCCACTCCCCTGCTAAATATTTAATATTTTTAAGGTTTTTTGCCAAAAAAGCTTTATATTTGTTACGTGAACAAGACTTTTTTGGCATATTTGGCAGCCATGCTCACGGTGACGCTGTGGGCCATGAGCTATATCTGGTCGGACCGCATCCTCGATGCAGGCATACCGGTTGAATTCTTCGTACCCATAAGGATGTTTGCCGCAGGCGTTTTCCTTTTCATCGTAAACGTGGCCACCGGCCAGAAGATGAAAATGAGGAAACAGGACTGGTGGATGTTCGTCCTCCTTGCCCTGTGCATGCCGTTCATCTACTTCATTGCAGAGACCTACGGCCTCAAGTTTACGGAGTCGCCCACAATTACATCCCTTGTCATTGCAACCAATCCTCTGTTTGCAATGGCTGCGGGAATGCTCATCTTCAAGGAGAACTTCTCCAGGCTCAACATCCTCGGAGTGTTCATCACCCTTGCCGGCCTTGCGCTGGTAACGTACACACGCGAAGAAACCGGAGCGCTCTTCATCGTCGGCATCCTGATCCTTTTCATCGCCGTCATTTCCGAAGTGAGCCAGATTGCCTTCACCAAGAAACTGTCAGACCACTACTCCCCGTCGGTAATCACCATGTACCAGTTCCTCTTCGGCGCCGTCCTTTTCCTTCCCCTTTTCCTTACAAAGGGCATCCAGGATTTTGAGCCGCACCTGTACCTGAGCTGGAAGGTTATGTACCCCACCCTTGCGCTTGCGCTCCTATGCTCTGCAACCGCATTCACCTCATGGGCCTATGCGATAAGCAAGCTGGGCGTTGCCAGAACCAGCGTTTTCCTTGCAATAGTTCCAATCGTAACCGCACTTCTTGCCTTCATCTTCGGAGAGGAAAGGCTCTCGCTCATGCAGTGGGCCGGCCTTGCCGTAGGAATGATAGGTATATATCTCACACAACTGGTATCCAAGAAATAATCCCCACATTATGGAAATTCATGTAACATCCGAAACCGCAAGACTGCGGGAAGTGGTTTTGGGACTCCCCTATTCCAACGGCCCCACTCCCACTCTTGAGCAGACTTTCGACAGCAAGTCCTACGAGTCTGTTCTTCACGGCGTATACCCGGAAGAGAGCGATATCATAAGTGAAATGAATGCTTTCGAGGCGGTTCTGAAAAAGTATAACGTGACAGTCCACCGTCCCATGCTTGTTCCGAACTGTAACCAGGTCTTCTCCCGCGACGTAGGATTTGTCATCGACGGAAAGATTATCGTATCCAACATCATTCCCGACCGCCAGGAAGAGATTGACGCCTACGAGGAAATCTACCGTCAGATTCACTACAAGAACATCTACAACCTCCCCGAAGCCGTCCACGTAGAAGGCGGAGACGTCATCCTCTACAAGGACATCATCTTCCTCGGGCAGTATGCCTTCGAAGACTACCCCATGGTAAAGACCGCCCGCACGAACCGCCTTGCCCTGGACTACCTCAGGATGCTTTTCCCTGAAAAGACAATCTTGCCGCTCAACCTCAGGAAGAGCGACACAGACCCCTACGAGGGCATTCTCCATCTGGATTGCACCTTCATGCCCGTGGGGAAGGACAAAGCCATCATCTACAAGCGCGGCTTCCTGAACCCCCGTGACGCAGACCATCTGGTAGACATGTTCGGAAAGGACAACGTCTTTGAACTCACCACCGAAGAGATGTACTGGATGAATTCCAACATCTTCTCCATCTCCGAGGACGTCGTCGTCGTGGAAGAGCACTTCTACAGGCTCATCAAGCACCTCAGGGACGTATGGGGAATGACGGTAGAGACTGTTCCCTACAGGGAAATTTCAAAGATGGGCGGCCTTCTCCGCTGCTCCACCTTACCACTCAGAAGAGACTAGGATATGGCAAAACTCGCAATGGTGGCCTTCGGGGGCAATGCCCTCCTGAGGGCCGGTCAGAAAGGCACTTACAGGGAACAGCAGGAAAACGTCGAAAGGACGTGCGCATCCCTCCTGAGCCTTCTCAAAAGGGATATCAACCTCGTAATCGGCCATGGAAACGGGCCACAGGTAGGAAATGAACTCCTGAGGCAGGACGGCGGCCGCAAGGCATATTCGCTGGAGGTCATGCCAATGGACTTCTGCGGCGCAGAAACGCAAGGCTCCATCGCCTATTTCATCGAAAGCGCCATGGAGAAGGTCCTCCAGAGGGAAGGCCTCAGCCGCAGAGTGGTGTCCCTCGTCACCAGGGTGGAAGTTTCGGCCGACGATCCCGCCTTCAGCAACCCCACAAAGCCGGTAGGCCCTTATTATACCAAGGAAGAGGCCGATTCGATGGAAGGCACCTACAAGCCCGACGCCCGCGGCCTTGGCTGGAGAAAGGTCGTTCCATCACCCAAGCCCCTTGACATCTGCAACATAGACCTTGTCGAAAAGCTCGCCCGCAAAGGCAGCATCGTCATCACCGTAGGCGGCGGCGGAATTCCCGTAGTGAAGGACACCGTGGGCCACAAGGGCGTGGAGGCCGTTATCGACAAGGACCTTGCAAGCGCCCTTGCCGCAATAAAGATGAAGGCCGATGAATTCTACATCCTCACGGATGTGGCAAAGGTCTTCCTCAACTTCCGCAAGGAAAACGAAGTGGCGCTTGACACCATGACCGTCGCCCAGGCCAGGGAATACCTTGCCCAGGGCATGTTCGGCGAAGGTTCCATGGCTCCCAAGGTAAGGGCCGGAATCATGTTCGTCGAAGCCGGCGGCGGGCAGTGCATCATAACCGAGGCCGGAGAGCTTGACAACCCTCAGGCCGGAACCAGAATAATCCCTTAATACACTATGGCATACAACCTCAGAAACAGGAGCTTCCTCAAGCTTCTGGACTTCTCCCCCAAGGAGATCCAGTTCCTTCTTGACCTGGCAGCAGACCTCAAGAAGGCCAAGTACACGGGCACCGAACAGCCCACCCTCAAGGGCAAGAACATAGCCCTCATTTTCGAAAAGACCTCTACCCGTACCCGCTGCGCATTCGAAACCGCGGCATACGACCAGGGCGCCCACGTCACATACCTGGGACCCACCGGTTCCCAGATTGGCGTAAAGGAGTCAATGAAGGACACCGCGCGCGTCCTTGGCCGCATGTATGACGGAATCGAATACCGCGGCTTCGCCCAGAAAACCGTGGAAGAGCTTGCAGAATATGCAGGCGTCCCCGTCTGGAACGGCCTCACCAATGAATTCCATCCCACCCAGATCCTGGCCGACTTCCTCACTATGCGCGAACATACGGACAAGCCCCTTAACCAGGTCTCCTACGCATACCTCGGCGATGCCCGCTTCAATATGGGCAACTCCCTTCTCGTGGGCGGCGCAAAGATGGGCATGGACGTGAGAATCGTGGCCCCCAAGGCTCTCCAGCCTGCAAAGGAACTCGTAGACAAGTGCATGGAGATTGCAAAGGAAACCGGCGCCCGTATCACCATCACTGACAATCCCCAGGAAGGTGTCAAGGGCTGCGACTTCCTCTATACCGACGTTTGGGTATCCATGGGTGAGCCTGCAGAAGTATGGGCAGAACGCATCGGCCTCCTTAAACCATATCAGGTCAATGCAGCGCTCATGAAGGCCACGGGCAACCCCGCCTGCAAGTTCATGCACTGCCTTCCTGCATACCACAACCTGGAGACCCAGGTAGGTAGGGACGTCCATGAAAAATTCGGTCTTGACGGCATCGAAGTCACTGAAGATGTGTTCGAAAGCCCTGCAAGCATAGTATTTGACGAAGCAGAAAACCGCCTCCACACAATTAAAGCCGTTATGGTAGCCACTCTGGGTAACATATAAGCAATTTTTTGCTTATATTTGTACTTTATGAGAGACTTCCTTAAAATGATGAGGCAATACGCCTCTCCCTACAAGGCATACCTCGCCGGCTCCGTTGTGCTGAACCTCCTGTCGGCAGTATTCAATATCTTCTCATTCGCCGTACTGATACCACTCCTGAACATCCTGTTCAAGGTGGACAGTGCGGTGTATGAGTTTATACCCTGGAACACCCCCGGCATTGGGCTCAGGGAGACCATCGTGAACAATTTCTACTACAGCGTATCGCATTTCGCAGAAATCCATGGTACGCTCAACACCCTGTTCCTGCTTGGCGGAATAATGATTCTGTTCACGGCGCTCAAGACCTTCTGCTACTTCGGGTCCAACGCAATCATGGTTCCAATCTCCACGGGCATAGTAAAAACAATCAGGGACCGCATCTACAGGAAGATTCTGCTCCTTCCCATCGGTTTCTTCTCACAGGAGAGGAAGGGAGACATCATCGCCCGTTTCAGCGGCGACGTGTCAGAGGTTGAGAACTCCATCACGTCATCCATCTCAATGCTCATCAAGGATCCTATCCTGATCCTGGCCTACTTCGGCATCCTCATTTTCGTGAGCCCGGAGATGATGATTTTCACGATACTCTTCGTCCCTGCATTCGTGTGGGCGATGGGCGCTATCGGCAAACAGCTCAAGCGTAATTCCCTGGAAGCACAGAGCCTCTGGTCGGACATCATGTCCATGATGGAGGAGACCCTGAGCGGGCTTCGCATCGTCAAGGCTTTCAACGCAGAGAGAAAGATGGGAGAACGGTTCTCTGCCACTACGGAAAAAATGCGCAGGAAGATATCCCGCGTGAGCATCCGCCAGCAGAGTGCACACCCCGTGAGTGAATTCCTGGGCACCGTGATGATAGTCATCGTCCTGTTCGTCGGCGGTTCCATGATAGTAAGCGGAAAGAGTTTCTTCGGAGGAAAGTTCATGGACGCATCCCAGTTCATATTCTTCCTCGTGATGCTCTACTCCGTGATTGAGCCCATCAAGGAACTCTCAAGGGCAACATACAGCATTCCCCGCGGTCTTGCCTCAATGGAAAGAATCAACAAGATCCTGGAAGCCGAGAATCCCATCAAAGACCCCGAAAAGCCCGCCGCCATTGACGGATTCAAGGATGCCATACGCTTTGAGAACGTCAGGTTCTCCTACGAAAACGGCAGAGAAATACTCAAGGATGTGAACCTCACCATCCCTCGCGGCAAGATGATAGCCATAGTGGGAGAATCCGGTGCCGGAAAATCCACTCTGGTAGACCTCATTCCCCGTTTCTGGGATGTATCCGGCGGCCACATCACCATTGACGGAACTGACATCAGGGACCTTGCAGTCAAGGATCTCAGAAGCCTCATGGGCAACGTGAACCAGGAGCCGATCCTCTTCAACGACACAATCTTCAACAACATAGCCTTCGGTGTTGAAGGCGCCACGGAAGAAGACGTCATAGCCGCAGCAAAGATTGCCAACGCCCATGACTTCATCATGGAAAAGCCGGAAGGCTACCAGACCAACATCGGCGACCGCGGCACCAAACTTTCCGGAGGCCAGCGCCAGCGCCTTTCCATTGCCCGCGCCATCCTCAAGAACCCTCCCATCCTAATCCTTGACGAGGCAACCGCCTCGCTGGACACTGAATCGGAAAAGATAGTGCAGGATGCCCTTGACCGCCTCATGTCTTCAAGGACCACCATAGCAATCGCCCACCGCCTTTCCACAATCAAGAATGCCGACGAAATCATCGTCATGCACGACGGAAAGATAGTGGAAAGAGGCACTCACGATGAACTCACCGCAATCGGAGGCTACTACAGCAAACTTAACCAGATGCAGTCCCTCTGATGTCAAAAGGTCTCTCCATAGCGTTCAAGGTGGCTTTTTACCTGTACCTTGCCGCGGTTGCCGTACTGTGTTTCGGCAACTTCCAGAGCCTGCCGTCCGTGAGCAGCACCATACTTGGCATTCCCACAGACAAGATAGTGCATTTCTGCATGTTCTTCCCCTTCCCCATCCTTGCTTTCCTTGCATACGACAAGTTCACGGGAACCAGGAAGAGCGTGGTCATCTTTGCGCTCATCACTTTCGCCGTAGGCTGCACCGTTGCTGCCGCAACGGAGATAGGACAGGCACTTCTGACCGACTACCGCAGCGGAGACCCCACAGATTTCCTTGCCGACTTCCTGGCACTCCTTTCAAGTTCACTCATCGCCACCTGGCTTGACATAAGAAAACTTTCCCGATGAAAAGATTCCTCACGCTGGCACTTCTTCTTGCAAGTATCACTGCATGGGCCCAGAAACCCGTTCCCGGGGACTTCAAGCCCGCAGTAGATTCAATACAGGTACTCCTCAGGGAGAGAACCGGCGTGGATGTCAAATTCTCCCTGGAGAAGGTGATGCGCCTTGGCAAAACCCTGGACTTCTATTTTTCAAAGGAACTTGGAGACTATCCATGGAGGCCGGGAGACGAAAAATGGTTCAGGAACACATTCCAGAACCTGTCCAAGAACGTCATGAAAGGATACAAGACCGGTATCGTCATGACTGGAAGAGTAAACTTCGAAGACCTTCCCATGCCTGCAATCGGAAACGACGGGAAACCGGCAGAGAACAAATTCAAGATAGACCATAAAACCGGTATTCCCCTGGTGCGCGGCCGTGACACATGGCCCCTGGGCCTTTCCGGAAGGCATATTGCCCTGTGGCAGAGCCATGGCCTGTATTACAATGCCAAGGCGGGCCGATGGATCTTCCAGCGCTCTGCAACTCACTCCACCGCAGAAGACCTTTACACGCAGAGCTACGTCCTTCCTTTCCTCATCCCCATGCTTGAAAACGCCGGCGCCGTTACCATGACGCCAAGGGAAAGGGACATCCAGGTAAACGAAGTGGTATGCGACAATGATCCGGCCTTTCCCGGAGAGCGCGGCGGCCTTGTGCGCCGCAAGGGCAAATACCAGGAAAAAGGTCCCTGGAGCAGCGCGGGTGAAGGTTTTGCCGATGCCAAAAGAGCCTATGAGGACCACGACAATCCATTCACTATGGGATCGGCACGGAAAGCCTACACGTCTGGCAGCCGTGACAACAGGGCAGAGGCCGTCTGGACGGCAGAACTCCCCTCGCCCGGAGAGTATGCCGTATACGTTTCCTACAAGACCCTCCCGGAAAGCACCGCCGAAGCCCGCTATACCGTTACGCACAAGGGCGGAGAAACAACCGTCCTCGTGAACCAGAAGATGGGCGGCGGGACATGGATCTACATCGGCACATATTCATTTGAGGATACCGGAAAGGTGAGCCTCACCAACCAGGGGGCCTCCGGAGCGGTAGTAACTGCCGATGCCGTCCGCTTTGGCGGCGGAATGGGCAAGGCCGACCGCGGCGCCGGTATCTCCGGAATGCCCGCATACATTGAAGGCGCCCTTTCCAGCATGCAGTACGGCGGCACCCCCCTCACCCTTTTCGACGACTGGGATGACGATTACACCAAGGACTACGCCGGCCGCGGACGCTGGGTAAAGGACCTCATGGAGCGCGGCATCCCCTTTGACTGCTCCCTCGCATTCCACTCAGACGCAGGCATCACCCCGGACAGCACCATCGTCGGCACCCTTGCCATCTACACATACAGGTGCGAGGACGGCGTAAACTATGCCGATGGCTCCAACCGCATGGCCGCCCGCATGTATACAGACTTTGTCCAGAGCCAGGTGGTAAATGACATGCGTGCCCTTCATGACCCTCTCTGGACCCGCCGCCAGACCTGGGACCGCTCATACAGCGAATCCCGCACCACAGGCGTTCCCGGCCTTCTTTTGGAAATCCTTTCCCACCAGAACTTTGCCGACATGCGCCACGGCCTGGACCCTCAGTTCCGCTTCGACCTCTCCAGAGCCGTATACAAGGGCATACTCAAGTTCCTGAGCGCCCGCTATGGCTGCAAATACGTCGTGCAGCCGCTTCCGGTCCATGCATTCACGGCATCGCTTGACGGCACCTCCGCCGTCCTGTCATGGAAGCCCACTGCCGACACCCTCGAAAGCACCGCCGGCGCTACCGGATACAGAGTCTATACCCGTGTGGACGACGGCGCATTTGACGACGGCGTAGACTGCACTGAAACCACTTTCGGGCTTCCCATAGAATCCGGTCACGTATATTCGTTCAAGGTTGCCGCCCTTAACAAGGGTGGGCTCAGCTTCCCTTCGGAAATCCTCAGCGTAGGCACTCCGGGAGGCTTCCCAAGGAAAGTCATGGTGGTGAACAATTTCACCCGCGTAAGCGCTCCGGCGTCATTCGACCAGCCCCAGTATGCAGGATTCATGCACAGCCTGGACAGCGGCGTTCCGTGGGGCCGGGATATCCTGTTTGCGGGTGAAGTGAACCAGTTCAGACGCGAATCGGCCTGGACGTCCGACGACGATCCCGGCCATGGCGGTTCATATCTGGACCATGCCGGAACCATCGTTGCCGGGAACACGTTCGATTTCGTATCGGCACACGGGAAGGCGCTTATGGCGGCGGGTTATTCTTTCGAGTCCTCCTCGGCCGAGGCATGGGACGGCTCACGCGCAGCCTTTGCGGCAGACATCATCTGCGGCAAGCAGGTCACCGTACGCGACGGCCGCGGTGCGGTTCCTAACAAATACCAGGTGTTCACAGAGGGGCTCATGCAGGCCATCCAGCAGTTCACCACAGCCGGGGGAAACATTATCATTTCCGGTTCATACATAGCCACGGATGCCTGGGATGCCGTTTATCAGGGCGTTCCCAAGGCCCCTGAAAGCACACGCCGCTTCGTGAAGGAGTTCCTCGGATACAAATCCGTGACTAATTTCGGAGACCGCAGCGGCAGGGTGCTGCCATCATATGGTACCGGACTTCCCGAAGTCACATACAACCGCGACTACTCCCCTTCCGTCTACAGGGTGGAGAATCCTGACGGCATCGCCCCCGCAGACGGTGCAGCCTCAGTAATCCTGCCCATCTCTCCGGCTTTTGCCGCTTCTCCCGGGAGCAAATACCTCATGCATTACGACGGCACCAACATCGGCGCCGCAGTCCTCTACGTGGGCAAAGGCTACAAATGCGCCTCCTTCGGATTCCCGCTGGAGACATCCTCAGACCTCCCCGGACTGCTGAAACACACTCTTGAGCTATTATAACGGCCATAGTATTGTAATTCATTGATTTTTATTATTTTTGTAGGTGAAGACAACATGCTTTGCCTATGAAAAAGTTCATCCTCTCTGCGCTAATGCTGTTCTGCGCTCTCAGCGCAGAGGCTCAGGTATATCTTTCCAAGAATTACGAGCCGGTTGAAAAACGCAAATACGATCCCACCTATCCGGGCGTTCGCAACAATGAAGCATATTTCGGTCTTGCCGGATACAGGTACACAAACGGATTCAGGTTGAGGAACGGAGTCCTCAACTCCCAGGCTGAAGAATGGGCCTACGCAGTCTTTTCACTGAAAGGAGAATACGAGAAACTCAGTTTCGTGGTAGGCTTTGCGAGAGGTAACGGATGGTCTACCGATAACGAGCCCCGCTTTAACGCCGATGACGACGGCACCCACATCGTCACCGTAAGGGCTGACGGCAGACGCATCTTTGATGAGGTAATCAGGGACTGGCATGCTCCAAGGGAAGTTGTGCTTGACATCAGCGGTGTGGACGAACTCCGGTTCGACCACCTCAAAGGCCTTTACACCATCGGATTTGCAGAGGTCAAACTATGGAAAAAAGGCCAGACGCCCACGCCTGCACCCAATCCTCTTGCCAGCGTTATTACAAGTGACAAGGTGAACCTTGTGGATGACATCCAGCCTCATTTCCTTTGCCACCGCGGCTGGTCCGTGCCCGTTACCGTCAAGCACGAATGGGGAGGTGTCGGTGTGAGGGAATCCATTTCCATGAACCATATCAAATACACCTCAGGCTTTGATTTCCAATGCTCGGAAGAACTGGGCAAGGGAATCAGCCAGGGCTTCGCCTACTTCTGGCTGCAGAAGCAGTATGACAAGGTCTCCTTCCTCATCGGCCCGTTGGATGCCAACAGCCGGAATGCCAAGGGCTGGTTCACCGTAAAGGCCGACGGAAGAATCATTTACGAAAAACTCCTTACCCAGGAAGACCTTGTGGAACAGGTTGTCCTGGATGTTTCGGGAGCCAACGTGGTCTCCATGCACAGCGGGGAGCTTGAGCAGGCGGACTTCCTTGGAGGGCTCCACTACGGCGTGGTGGATATATATGCCTACAAAAAGGGCTACGCGGGCATTCCCACGCCCGGCATCGCCAATACGGCCAAGGATAAAATATCCAAGTTCAAGGACGCCACCCGCCTGTGCTCAAGCCTGGAGCCATACTCCGTGCGGGGAAAGGCCAGTTACAAGGACATGTACTTCAACGGAGCATCGTCCTACTACCATTTCTCCATGGGCGGTGAGCAGTTTGACGAGGGCTTCATCCTCACAACCGGCGATTCTTTCATGAACGGGAACATCAGTTCATACGTGGAGTTTGACCTTGCCGGAGAATTCGACTGGCTGGCCTTCACCGTAGGCACCCTTTCCAAACACCGCGTACTTGGAGAAGACCGCCTGCTTGTATATGCAGACGACGCCCTGGTCCTTGACACGCAGGTCCACTGCCTGTGGCCAAACCAGAAGTTCACCATACCTATATACAAATGCCGTAAGTTGAAGTTTGCAAAACCCGGCACAGGCCAGGACAAGCAGACTTACATCGGCGTAGGTGACGTTATGGTCTTCCGCGGAGAACCGCAGGACACCGAGCCCTTCTTCTATCACCGCAAGCCCGAAATCACTGAAACCGCAGACCTTATCGACCTCTGCGGGCAGCCGTACTTCCACTATGTGGGAAGGTATCTTTCAAGCCTTACCAACTTCGACTTTAACGACTGTTTCAAGAACGGCAGTTCAATGAAGGAGCGCTTCGACATGAAGGACGGAAGCCAGATTTACAAGGGCGTCATGCTGGAAACGAATGTTCCTCCGGCACTGGCTTTCGAGGATATAACCCTCAACGAGGCCATCTTCCTGTTCGTCGTCGGAGCGGGCAGTGCAATTAGCGCAAGCAATGTGGCCGCGGCAACGGGAGTATCGGCAGGAGCCGGCCTTGCAGGAGCGCTGGCCGCCGGTTATTCGGCCTTGAACCTGGTAGACAAAGGGCACCAGAGCGCAGTGGTGGCGTTCAACCCCTTCGGCGAGTATGAGTCCCTCACCTTTACCGTAGCCAACAAGAGCGAGTTTGTAGACACGGACATCTTCGGCAAGAAACTGGATCCGAACAACCCCACCACGCTCTACGTCTTTGCCGACATGCACAAGGTTGGAGAGTTCGTCCTCACTAACAAGATGGCGCCATCCACATTTACGGTGCCCATCAACAAATGCAGGCAGCTAATGTTCTGGCTGCAGTGCGGAGAAACCCGCAGCGGCCAGTACGTGCTGTATGACATGACCGTGAGCAAGGAGCGCTATGTCGCTCCGGAACCGGCACCTGCCACACATGCGGCCGCTCCTTCCACCACATCCACGGAAGTGACACCGGCATTCGGCGGCAGTTCAAAAACCACCGCCAAGGCCAAGGCAAAGAAAGGAAAGAAAGAGGCCGAGCCCGTTATCTGGGACCTTGACCGCAAGAGCCGCAACGAAGCCATCGACATGTTCCTTAACGACGTCACCACCATCTGGAGTCAGACACAGGAGATAAAGGGCTATATGGCAGCAGACTACAGCGTGAAGGAAACCTGGGTGGAAGCGCAGGACGGAGCGCAGTACAAGATAGTAACCTTCGTCGACAAATCCGGGAACCGCCTGAGCACAACTGACATCCAGAAAGTCATCACCACGTTCATGGAGGGCTGCAAGGCCATCCAGAACAATGCGAAGATTGCACTTATCGGCCTTCCTGGCGCAACTATCGGCCTTGCCAACCTCACCACCCTGGAAGACATGTCCTACTTTGGCAAGTACGTCAAAAACGGCAAGGCCGCACTTGACCAGTGCTCAAGGGAAGCCAAGACCATGTCCGACATCAAACAGATGGAACTGGACAACATCCAGTCCTACATGAAAAAGGCCGTGAACGTGGGCCAGTACAAGAGCACCGCCCGCGTGATGATTCTGCCAAAGGAAGCCGGAGACGTCCCGCCTCAGGCCATGCAGAGACTTGAATACTTCAGCTTTTAATTCCCTGATCCATGAGCAAAGCTTTTGACCTTATCGGAGACCTCATTAAAGCGGCTGGGGAACGGCCTGATAATGAGTACAAATTTGCCCAGGACATTATCAATGTCTATCTTGAGGAAGGCTGTCCGGAGGACTGCAAAGATTATTATGTAATGGCCAGCGCATATTCCGGCAAGTGCCTTTATAACGGATGGGACGGCCTGGAAAAGGATGCAGAAAAGGCCTTTGAGCCGCTGCATAACGCCTATTTGGGCGGCAACAAGGGCATCCTTGAAGAGCTGGGAATGTGCTATTTCAACGGCTGGGGCACACCTGCCGATGAGAACAAGGCAGCTACGATATGGAAAGAAGGACTTGACCTTGGAGACAAGGCCTGTGCCCTTCACTATTACGTATGGCAAGTAGACAATGACAAGGCCGATGAGCTGACGGTCCAAGGCCTTGAATCCCTGGTAAACGACCCTGAAGAGCCCAATGCCGATGCCTGCGCTGTCCTTTACCAGTATTTCTCCAATGAGGGAGATGAGGACAAGGCCTGGGAATGGCGCGAAAAAGGCCTTGACATGGGAAGCGAACTTATGCAGAACATGGTTGACGAAGAAAAGGAAGAAGAGGTGGGAGAAGACAGCTGGAAAAGTATGGATTACAGCTGGGCAAAGGCCTTCTTCCCCGAAGATGAAGACGATGATGACGACGAATACGAAGGCCATGACGATGAGACCGAAGCCGCCCATCCCGGCTATCCTGACGTCGGCGAAAAGTACGTAATCATAGCCGCCACAGACGACAGTTTCCGTATTGTCCAGGCCGATGCCTCCGACTGGCACAGCCTCCCCGCCCTCATCGGCGCGGACAGCTGCGACGACATGCGCTGCGAAAAGTTCCGCAAGGTCTCAAAGGCCCTGCACCTCCCCGGAACGCTCCTTGGCCAGCTGGACAAGGACGGATTCCGGAAGAGCTACCTCAGGCGCAACTGGCACGCCTCCCAGTGGTACGACGGCATGGCCGACCTCTTCGGCGCCATGGTCATCTGCATGGAAGACGGCAGGTACAACCCCTTCAGCTTCTCCTCCAGGGAAGAAGCCCAAAAGGTAATAGACGCTCTCTGCAAATAGCTACTTGATTCCGAAACGGGAATAGATGGGAAGGTATTCCTGCCCGGTGATGGAGAAATTCTCAGCATCGCACATGTAACCCCCGTGCCTCTCAAGGTTCGCCTCGATTGCCGGCATGAGTTCCACTCTCACGAGATCTCTGAACTCATCCCCCCACATCCCTTCCGGGAACTCCATCACAACTTTATCCGTACAGAGGTTGCACTCCATGAGCGCAGCCTCTGTTTTTTTCACAAGTTCCTCCCTCGTCTTTGCCCCAAGTACTTCAACTGTTTTCATATCAATGCATTTTGTGCAAACCTTAGATTTGCAGCGTAGTTATCTGTAATCAGGTTTGTCTGACAAAAATAGTAAATTTATGCCGATATTGAAAGTTTAACAAAGGACAATGGAGCCGGGCGGTTCTCAATTTTGTGCAATGGGTAAGACCCG
>JAFTFV010000016.1 GCA_017458265.1 Bacteroidales bacterium
ACACCCCTGAGACATGGAAGTCTAATTGAGGGGATAGTTCAGCCCCCTTCGTGTATCAAAACGGTGGAGAACCAACACCCCTGTTAGATATGAAATCTATTGACTGAAACAGTTCACACCACCGTTGGAAGTATCCTTCCAGAACGATGGTGCAAATCTAAAAGTATGAGGGGGCGGAGCCCCCTGTATTAAAAGCGAAGCGCATCCCTCCCCAAGGATGCGCTTCTGGTATATAAAACGAACTTAACAAATAGACCCGGGCGAACCCGAATCCGTGGGCAAAGGTAAAACCTTAAAATTAATTTTCCAAATATTTTTTAAATCTTTAACCAAAATAAAATATTTTAGTTTCAGATTGTGAGAGATTGGCAAAAATGCAAAACAATGACTATCTTTGTAGTTATGAAAAGGATAGTATTACTTTTATCGGCTCTTGCCATTATTGTCTCCTGCTCCAAGGAGAAACAGTCCAACGGTTTTGTCACCCTTACAGATGCTGTTCCCGATGCCATTCTGGAAATCAGATACTTCGGCACATACAACTTTGTGGGAGACCGCATCGACGGGTATCTGGAGCCGACGGCGCTGCTGACGAAAGAAGCGGCATCGGCACTGAGGGCCGTAAGCGACGACGTCATCTCACAGGGATACCGTCTCAAGATTTACGACGCATACCGTCCGCAGATGGGCGTAGACCACTTCGTCCGCTGGGCGGCAGACATATCCGACACCCGCATGAAGGAGTTCTTCTACCCGGACCTCGACAAGAGCGTTCTCTTCGAACAGGAGTACATCATGGCAAAAAGCGGCCATACACGCGGCTCAACCGTAGATTTGACCCTTTTTGACATGAACTCCGAAAAGGAACTTGACATGGGCGGGACCTTCGACTGGTTCGGCAGCGAGAGCCATCCTGACTTCTGCGGCAATCCCGAAACCGGCGCCTATGACGCCGCAGCAGCAGCCGCAGAGCCCCGCGGCATCACAGAGGAGCAGTTCCGGAACCGCATGATTCTCCGCGCCGCCATGCTCCGCCACGGCTTCAAACCCCTTGACAGCGAATGGTGGCACTTCACCCTCGCCGCAGAACCCTATCCCGACACTTACTTCACTTTCCCGGTGAAACAATTGTAACTTTTTTCTCTTATCTTTGCAAAGATATGAGTGAGAATATCCCCAGAGCGTTTTACAAGATGCCGACAGTGATAGTGTTCTTCGTGACACTGCCGCTGTTCTACTTCCTGTTCGTCCTCATCTGGAGGCCGTTCGACATGGAGGAACTCCTTGCCGTAGGGAAGGACAGGTACACTCTGAACCTGATTGTAACAACGCTCATCCTCCTTGGCACCAGCACAATCTCGAGGATGCTTCTTTTCCTCCTGAGAAACAAACTGGACCTCTCCTGGGCCGCTTACATAATCTGGTGCATCGGAGAGACCGCCTTTGCGGGGCTCATGTTCTCAATTCCCATCGGCATAGGCTGGGGCGGCGTGAAACCGTACTTCAGCGTCATGCTTCAGTGCCTTCTCCAGCTTGGCGGAATAGTCATCTACCCTTACCTGATACTGTCCATGGCCGTTCACATCAAGGAGCTTGCCCGCAGAGGCACCGCCCCCGCCACGGACGAAAAAACCCTCATCCGCTTCTACGACGAGCAGAAGCGCCTCAAACTCATCGTCTCCTCCGAGAACGTTTTCTACATCGAGGCCGATGAGAACTACGTACACATTGTCCATCTGGACGGAGCGAAGGTCAAGGACTTCCAGCTGCGCTCCTCGATGCATGCCCTGGAGGACATCCTCTCCCGGCACAGCCTGGTGCGCTGCCACCGTTCCTTCTTCGTGAATCCCGCCCACGTGGAACTTGTGCGCAAGGACGAAAGCGGCTACGCAATCGCCCGCCTGGACCGTGAAGGCCTTAAGCCAGTTCCGGTCTCGAAACGATATTACGGCGCAATCACCGCACTCCTGTAGCCTATGGCAGAAAAAACAGACCTTCTTTTCAGCGGATATATAATCGACGGCGTCCGGCAGGCCCTTTCCCCTGCCGATATGCTCGACGGCTGCTCCCAGGAGCCCGCCCCCAGACCCGACGGAGACCGCCCCGTCATTGCCGACGAGTACATGGACCCAGCCCCGGAAAGTTTCACCTTCCGGGAGGAGGAAATCGGCCGATATGCCTCCCTGCTGCCTTTCAAGCACGGTTTTCCGCTTGCTTTCGCCGGCACATACACTGCCGGGAAGGTGGCGCAGGCGCTCATCGACGCAATATGGATGGTGGGGCACTTCCGCCTGGGAGACCTCAGCCTCAAGGCCGACTGGCACTGGAGCGGCAATTCCGTAGGAGTGCCCGCCGCGTTCTACTCTTCGGTAGAGCAGGCCTGTAACTATATCGACGCGCTTGGCCTCAGGATTTCCCGGTACAGCCTTGTCTCCGGAACACCTGCCGTGAGCTTCAAGGCAGCCACCGTCGCAGAGGAAGACGCCCCTGACGAGGAAGAAAGCCTCTTCCGCGAACTCCCCTACCGCACCGCCAATCCCCGAATTTCAAGGAGGCGCAAGTGCAGCGGGGAGATTCAGCCATCGGCCCAGGACTGGCTCATTTACATCCCCTTCGACAGCTGCGACTTCCGCCTGGGAGGGTCCTCCCTTGCCGCCGCCGTGGGTGCCAGCCCCTCCACCGCCCCCGACATTGCCGATGCCGATTACTTCATCGACTGCTACGAAGTGGTGCGTGAACTGGTCGAGGACGGCATCGTAAAGGCCGGCGCCACCGTTGGCGAAGGCGGCCTCATGACAGCCCTGAGTTCCATGGCAAAGGTAAACGGGGCCGATGTCTGCATCCGTGACGTTTCGAAGGCCTACGGCGGAGAGCTCCCGGTGCGCATCCTCTTTGCCGAGGTGCCCGGCGTCGTAATCCAGGTGCCGGACATCGACTACGACTATGTAGATGCGGAACTGCTGCTGCAGGACGTGGTGTTCTTCCCCATCGGCCATCCCGTTCCCGGCCGCCCCGGAGTGCAGCTCGTTGAAAAGACAGACCTCCCCGACATACTTGAATCCCTAATGAACACCCTTGAAGGCGAAGACTGACATGCCAAAGATTTTCGTACTGGACACCAACATCATCCTTCACGACCACAATGCCATCAGGCAGTTCCGTGACAATGACATCGTTATCCCCGTTGCAGTAATCGAGGAACTGGACAAGTTCAAGAAAGGACACGACAACCTCTCCTATCACGCACGTGCATTCATGCGCGAGATAAGCCTCCTCATGGACGGCAAGAAAATGCCCAAGGAAGGCTTCTCGCTGGGGAAAAAGATGGGGCACATCAAGATCGAGCCCAACCATCCTTTCGACCCCGACATGCAGGATTTCTTCCGTGACGATATTCCGGACCACCGCATCCTTGCAACTGCCATGTGGGTGCGGAATCACCACCCAAAGCGGTTCGTTGCCCTGGTAACCAAGGACATCAACCTGAGGCTCAAAGCCAAGGCCGTTGGAATGGAAGCCCAGGACTACCTCACCGACCGCCTGGACGACGACGTCATGGATAGCATGGAACATCAGGTAGAGGCCGTGGATGCCGATGCCGACGCCGTCCAGATGCTCGCCTACGGCCAGACCGGCAGCCTCTTCTGGAAAGATGTCTTTGACAAGGAACCAAGGCCTAACCAACTGTTCAAGTTCTCCTTCGGGGACGCATCCGTTTGCGCCAGGTACGACTCCCATTCGGGGAATATCGTCCTGGTGAAAGGGCGCGAGGCATCCGGAATACGCCCCCGCAATGACGAGCAGCGTTTCGCCCTGGATGCCTGCCTGAACAAGCATATCCCTCTGGTGTCCCTCACGGGCGGCGCCGGTACCGGAAAAACCCTAATAGCCCTTGCAGCAGCCATCGAGCAGGAGCAGGACTACGACCAGATTATCCTTTCACGTCCCACCGTAGTGCTTGGAGGACAGGACATCGGCTTCCTTCCCGGCGACCAGAAGTCCAAGATGGGTCCTTACGTACAGCCTCTCATGGACAACCTGGACGTCATCAAGCGCTGCTTCAAGCCCGGCAGCCGCCAGTTCCAGAAAATAGACGCCATGCTCAAGGAGGAGAAACTTGTCATTTCGCCTCTCGCATACATCCGCGGCCGCTCCCTGGGCAGGTGTTACTTCATCGTTGACGAAGCCCAGAACCTCACCCCGCACGAGGTCAAGACCATCATCACCCGTGCCGGAGAAGGCACCAAGATGGTCTTCACGGGCGACATCTTCCAGATTGACCAACCCTACCTGGACCAGTGGTCCAACGGCCTCTCCCACCTTGGCGAGAAAATGTCCGGCCAGCCCCTCTTCGAGCACGTCTTCCTCAAGAAGGGCGAACGCAGCGCCCTGTCTGCGCTTGCTGCGCAAGTGCTTTAATACAGGGGGCTCTGCCCCCTCATACACCCCCGCCGCTCCGGGCTAGAAGTCTTTGCCCGTATGACACCGCCCAATCTGCAAAGACACGCCCTCCGCGGGGCGCCTGATGGCGCCTGGATACATTCAAACCACCACTTTCGCTTCCAGGATGGCGTTTTTGGTGGTTTGCGTGTATCAAAAAGTGCCGCCGCGGGGTCCGGGACGATATCAGAGGGCGAAGAGTTTGAGGTTATCCCAGGAGGGGGAGAGTTCGCCGTTTTCGATGCGGTGGATGATGGATGTCACCTTCTCGTTGTATGGCGTGGGGCAGCTGATCTTGCGGCCATAGGCTGCGATGGCACCGTTTATGGCATCGACTTCTGTCTTCTTGCCCTTTTCGATGTCCTGGAGCATGCTGGCCTTGAGGAGGGCGTGCTTGCGGATGGCGATCGGCAGGATGAAGAGAGACAGGGCTTTCTTTACGGGGCCGTGGTAGTCGAGGAGCTTGACTGCATCCTTGCCCTGGACGGGCTCTATCTTGATGCCGCCGGCAGCGCAGACGTCGATGCACTCCTTGATGAGGGCAAGGACGACCTTTCTGGATTCCATCTTGGCGGCGGCCTCTCCAAAGGTGCAGCCCAGCACGGTGCTCATGCCGGAGAAGGCAGAGTTGATAAGGAGTTTGCTCCATCGGGTGCCGATGAAATTGGGCTCTACCGTGACCTCGCCCATGCATTCCAGGAGTTCTTTCACTGCCGGCAGGTATTTGTGCGGAGTCTTCGCGGTGGTGCCGAGGGAGAAGGTGAGGCTGTCCGGGGAGCTGGTGAGTTCCGAGACGCCAGGTGCCGTCATCGTGGCGCCCCAGGCAACCGTGCAGCCAAGAACGCGGTCCGGGCCGACAATATCGGCAATTCCCTGCTCCGGGAGGCCGTTCTGAAGAGTGACGATAACGCCGTCATCGGCAAGGAAATCCTTGAGGAAGGTCACTACCTTGGCGTTTTCCTGCTGTTTGGTGAGGAGGAAGATGATATCGTAGGTCCCCGTCATTTCGTCCGGGGTAAGGACGTTCACTTTCTGCGTGAACTCCACGGTGCCGATTACTTTGGCGCCCCCCTCTTTCATCGCATTCACATGCGCTACGTTCCTGTTAATCAGGTCTATCTGTCTTCCGGTCTTCGTGATGTATGCGCCCAGAATCGTACCCAACGATCCGGCGCCATAAATTGCTGTTCTCATGCTTGTCCGGATTTTTGCGGACGCAAAGATACAAAAAAACGCCATATTCCCATTCACTCATCCCCCACAACGTTAAAGCACGTTTTCGCCCCTACACACCCCAAAGTGTGCTTTAACCATTGCTATTTTGCTTGGCAACAACACGCAAGGTGACAAAAATGGCCGAAAACGTGTCCGTTGCCGTCATCGACAACGCCGAAGGTGACAAAAACACCCTAAAACGTGACCGTAGCCGTCAATGATGACGTCCACATCGACAAAAATGGTCCAAAATGACGAACCCGCCGTCATCAACGACGCGCAAGGTTACAAAAATGGCCGAAAATGTCAACCTCGCCATCATGAACTGACATTCAAATGCCCCGCTGATAGATATAGGCGCCTGCAGGCGCCCCGCGGAGGGCGTGTCTTTGCATATTGGGCGGTGTCTTACGAGCAAAGACTTCTAGCCCGGAGCGGCAGGGGTGTATGAGGGGGCGGAGCCCCCTGTATAAACGAACAAGCAGAGCCGGACGGCTCTGCTTGCTTGTCGGGGTGATGTGACTCGAACACACGACCCTCTGGTCCCAAACCAGATGCGCTAGCCAACTGCGCCACACCCCGAAGAGGACTGCAAAGATACTGCAAATTTTTCAAAAAACACTATATTTGTGGTCATGATTATCAAAGCACAGGGAATACGGAAGAACTTCGGCATGCTTGAGGTGCTGAAGGGCGTTGACGTCGAAGTCTCCCAAGGGGAGGTCGTTGCAATAGTGGGCGCCTCGGGGGCCGGAAAGTCCACGCTCCTGCAGATACTTGGAACGCTGTCCACGCCGGATGCCGGAACGCTGGAGATTGACGGCGAAAACCCGCTTGGGATGAGCTCCAAGGCACTTTCGGCCTTCAGGAACAGGAAGATCGGATTTGTGTTCCAGGCGCACCACCTGCTGCCGGAATTCACGGCGCTGGAGAACGTCATGGTGCCGGCACTTATCGGCGGGGCATCCACATCCCAGGCAAAGGAGCGGGCGCTCAGCCTCCTGGAGGAGGTTGGCCTCTCCGGCAGGGCGTCACACAAGCCGTCCGAACTTTCCGGCGGCGAACAGCAGCGCGTCGCCATAGCCCGTGCCATAGTCCAGTCCCCCGCCATCCTCTTTGCCGATGAGCCCTCCGGCAACCTCGATTCCCGCACCAAGGAAGACATCCACTCCCTCTTCTTCCGCCTGAGGGACACCCTTGGGCAGACCATCGTCATAGTAACACATGACGAAGGCCTCGCCGCCCAGTGCGACAGAGCCCTCACCATGCGCGACGGGCTCATCATCTGACGTCCGGAAATATATACAAATATCTATTTTTCACCTAAAATGGGGATTTTGTAATTATTTTATTATCAGAAATTTGGAGATTCCGTCATAATTTGCTTTATTTGCACTCAAACGTGTAAATCATTGATTATGAAAAGAATCGTCAAATTGTTGGCCCTAGCGGCCCTGGGAGGCATTTTTACCACCTCCTGCGAGGGTCTTGAAGACGTCATCGGCAGTGTAACCGGCGACGGCGACAAGAAAGTCGACCTTTCCGTGACCCCGGCAACACTCACAATTCCTGCCGATGGCGGAAGCGCCACATTCGCACTTACCGCACCCCAGGCTTGGAGCGCAACTTCCGACGCTGAATGGCTGAGCATCGACCCGGCAGCGGGCGTCAGCGGCGAACAGGTCATCACCGTATCGGCAGACAAGAATGAAGGCGATACAAGGGAGGCGAAGGTTACGGTGGAAGCGGGAAAGGTGAGCGCCTCGCTCGTCGTTACGCAGAAAGGGGCAAACGGCACTGAGCCGGGCTCCGGTCCTGAGCCAGACGACACCAAGTGGTATATCTGCGGCGCCTTCACCGACAACTGGAAGGCGGAAAGCGCCATAGAGATGACCCCTCAGGGCAACGGCATCCATACCCTGCAGATCAATCTTCCCGACAGGGCCGAGTTCAAGTTCATCCAGGACAAGAGCTG
>JAFTFV010000017.1 GCA_017458265.1 Bacteroidales bacterium
CGGACGGTTGTGCCACGGTCCAGGAACTCCTGGTATATCGGTCTGAAGTCATTGAGGGTCCACATAAGCTTTGTCTGTTTTGCGGACAAAGTTACCGTGGATCAGTCAGACGGCAAGGACGGGGTTTACCGAATGCTTACGTTTGGTCTACACAGTATTGAAAACCAGCCATAATCGGCTGGTTTTTTGCTTTGTTTGCTATTGACACGAACCCCAAACCCCTAGCTCGGGCACGTATCAGGCCGTTTTTCCGTCCGCACAAGGAAAAATCCGTTGCTCGGGCACGGAAACAGGGTGTTTGCTGCCACCCCTTGCCGCCTTTTCTGTGTGCTTTCTGTTACGATTACCGCGTATTATTGCAAAAAATGTTTAAATTTGTATGATAGCAAGCATACCGAATACACTATGGCATTTGAGCAAGTCTTCAAAAATTTAGACAACGCTCTGGGAGGTATAGAACAAGCTAGGGGAACCTTCTATAGCTTCCAGAGAAATCTTTACAAACAAGCAATATAATAATCTTAATACAAAGTTTACCTAACTAATGAGGTTTTTTACTATGAAAAAACTATTTGTGATTCTGGCTCTCTCGGTTCTTACCGCAACTGCAGCCAAGGCGCAGTTCTTCTTCGGAACCCAGTTCGGCGTTTTTACCAATGGCGGTTCAACTGTATCTGCAGAGACTACTGAGCGCGCCGCAACATCCTTCAATGTGTCTTTGAAGCCAAGCGTAGGTTATTATTTCACCCCCAAGCTTGTTGCGGGACTCAAATTGAATTTTACCAGCTGCTCTTTTGCCGATAACGACACCGGCAGCCTTCCCTTCAATCTCGAATCATATGCGATTAACCTGCTCATGGGCAATGGCCTGGAGCGCGACTACATGTCCTTCAAGGTTTCGCCCTATGTCAGGTATCATGTTTTCTCCATGTTCAACGACAAACTCAAGATCTGGGCAGAACTTGACGGCTATCTTGGAATGAAGTACCCCAGAGATGATGAGCACAAGATCAATGCAGACGGCCGTTCAATGATTTACGGTATTGAATTCCATCCGCTCGTGAGCTACGACATTATCAATAACTATATGATTTACACGGCTCTGAATTTCGCTTCAATCTCCTGGGACGGTCAGGCAAAGAGGAGTACAGACCTTGCCGGTGAAGTTTCTACCAGATACACAGACCGTTTCCTGTTCCAGTGCAATCCGCTCATGGCAATCGCGAATGCATTCATCAACATCGGTGTAATGAAGAAATTCTAAATCAGAATCTGGGAAAGGCTCAGTTTGGGCACGAAGTGGACGCCATCCTTGCGATAGTATTTAAGGTCTGATGGTTCGCCGGGTACCAGAATAATCCTTTCCGAAGGTTTGCCGATGGCAATTACGGCAATCGGATCAAGCGGGAGTGCGAGAGCCTCCCGCATTTCTTTTTTGTCAAAATTAAGTATGAATATGCCGCCAAGGCCCATCTCCGTGGCTTTGAGAAGGATACTCTGTCCGGCTATGCCAAGGTCGATGTCGACGACACGGTCTTCTGGGACTGCACTGCAAATGACGATGTACGCTTGCGGCTCCATCCCCTCATGAGGAAGATGCTCCTGGGGGAGTGCGGAGCCAAGCTTTATAAGGGGAAGGACCTTGTGTGCATCGGCGGTAACAAGCCTGTAGCGAAGAGGCTGTCGGTTCATGCCGGATGCGACAAGGGTGGTAACGGAAACAAGCTCCCGCAGTTCTTCTTCTGATACTTTGCGCGCGGAGTCATATCCCCTGTAACTGCGGTTGCACTTGAGCAGTGAATCCAGCGAGGGACTGCTGCGCCTTACTACCTTTTTCTGTTGCGCCAGCTCTTCCTGGCGCCTTTCCAGATAATTGTCTGCCATTGTTATGCCTCCTGTGAGACCGTTTTAGCTATCTTTTCTATGTTAAGGCTGCGTGCCGATGCATCGATGATGTCCTTGTACACGCCGCCCTTCTTGTAGACCTCGTCAGGGTTTCCGTACTGCTCCACGCGGCCTTTCTGGAGGGCGTAGACCAGTTCGCTGTCTATGATTTGGGAGATATTGTGCGAAATGATGATTACCGTGCGGCCTTCCTTGATTGCGTCGATGGAGTTCTTGATCTGCTCCGTAGCGATGGCATCGAGGCTTGCTGTGGGCTCATCAAGGAATATGATGGGCGGGTTCTTGAGGAACATGCGGGCAATGGCGATGCGCTGCTGCTGGCCGCCGGAAAGGTCTGAGGCCTTGTTCTTGAACTGCTTTGGAAGTGCCATTATCTGGTCATAGATGAATGACTTCTTTGCCGCTTCCACAACTTCTTCATGAGTGGCATCAGGTTTTCCGTAAAGGATGTTCTCTTCTACGGTTCCGTCAAAGATATGGTTCTTCTGAAGTACCAGTCCCACGTTGTCCCTGAGGAACTTGGTGTCGTAATCCTTGAGGTCTACTCCGTCGAGCGTTATGGTGCCTCTCTGGGGGACATAAAACTTGTCCAGGAGGTTCACTATGGTACTCTTTCCCGCTCCGGAAAGGCCCACGAGCGCCGTAATCTTTCCGGGTTCGATGACCATGTTCACGCCGAATAGGGCCTGGTTCCCGTTGGGGTAGGTGAAATCCACGTCCTTTAGCTCGAACCTGCCGTGAATCTTCTCCGGCCTGTAGTTTCCGCTGGGTTCGACCTCCTCCTCTGAATCCAGGATGCTGAAGAAGCCTTCGGCATAGATGAGGGCGTCATTGACGTCGTCGAAGATGCGCTGGAGCTGGGTGATGGGGGCGATGACGTTGGAGAACAGCATCACATGGTACATTATCTTGCCGATGGTCATGCCGGGGTACTCAATGAGCACCAGATATGCCGTGAGAATGATGACCAGTACGGTCCCAACCTGTTTTACGAAACTCTTGATGCCGTTGAAGTAGAAGCTGACTCGGCGAGTTTTCACCTGGTTTGCCGTAACCTGATTCTGCAGGTCAAGCTGTTTGCCGGCTTCGATACTCTCCCTATTGAAGGACTTTATGACATTGATGGAGTCAATGATGTTCTTTATTCCCTGGCTCTTGGATTCCATGTAGCCGCGCATTTCGCGTCTCCAGCCCTTGAGTCTTTTTGCCTGCCGATATGTAATCCAGAAATAAATAGGCACGATTCCAAGCGCGACGAGGCCCACATAGACGTTGGCTGCGAACATGAGAATCAGTGCCAGGAGGGCGCTGGTGAAAAGGGGGAGAAGGTCGATGAAAAAGTTCTGCACCGTCCTTGACAGGCTGCTTACGCCCTGGTCAATCCTTGCCTGGACCTTGCCGGTGGAGTTCTCATCGGCAGAGAAATATGCCATCCTGAAAGTGAGGACCCTTTCGATGACGCTTTGGGAAAGGTCCCTGGACACGAAGATGCGCATCCTTTCACCGTAGTAGTTCTGTGCAAAGGTGATAAGGGCCGACAGGACCTCCTTTCCCAGCAGGACTATGGAGATGACGGTGAGGATCTTCGCTGCCTGGGCCCACGTGAAATCCGTGCCGATGAGGGCGTTTATGGCGTCCACCGTCTTGTCCAGGACGATGGCGTTGACCTGCTGCATGAGGGATCCCACCAGGGTGAGCAGCAGGGTGATGGCTACAAGGATGCGGTACGGCTTTACGAAAGGCCGTATTTTCTTGAAAAGTTCGAGAAGGTTCATTTCTTGACCGGGTCGCAGGTGAGGCCTACTCCCAGTTTCTTGAATACCTTGCGGTCCACTTCGCCCAGCATTACCGTGCAGTGCATCTGACAGCCTTCAAGCTGGGGAA
Organism: Bacteroidales bacterium; assembly: GCA_017458265.1. GTDB lineage: Bacteria > Bacteroidota > Bacteroidia > Bacteroidales > UBA932 > Cryptobacteroides. Next base: position 3,790 of record JAFTFV010000017.1, read on the forward strand.
GGCATGCGAGAGCCTTGCGGCAGTTCTCATCTGTGGTGCTGAGTACGGAAAGGGCAATGAGGACTTCGTCCGAGTGGAGCCGGGGATTTCTTCCGTGCAGGTAGGTCACCTTGGTTTCTTGAATGGGCTGAATCATGCTCTGCGGAATCAGCTTTGTCTGGTGGTCAATGCCTGCAAGATGCTTGGTGGCATTGAGGATGAGAGCGGCGCTGGGACCGAGCAGGGGACTGGTCTCTGCGGTGATGAGGGTGCCGTCGGCAAGTTCGATGGCGGCCGATGGCTTTTCGGATATTTCCTTCCTGACCTTGGCTGCAACAGTACACAGGCGGTAGTCCGTCGTGATGCGTGCCTGTTTCATCAGCAGGGATATCTTGTTCACTTCTTCGTCGTTGCCGTCGCCTGCCGCAAGGTGTCCAAGGGCGGTATAGTAACGGCGGATGATTTCGTGGCGGGCGGCATCGCAGCAGGCGTCTTCATCGGCAAGGCAGTATCCAATCATGTTTACGCCCATGTCGGTAGGGGACTTGTATGGATTCTCGCCGTAAATGCCTTCGAAGAGGGCGTTGAGGACGGGGAAAATCTCGATGTCGCGGTTGTAGTTGATGGCCGTGGTTCCGTATGCCTCAAGATGGAAGGGGTCGATCATGTTCACGTCGTTGAGATCTGCGGTTGCGGCCTCGTACGCAATGTTTACCGGGTGCTTGAGGGGAAGGTTCCAGACGGGGAAGGTCTCAAACTTGGCGTATCCGGCCTTGATGCCGCGTTTCATCTCCTGGTAGAGCTGGCTCAGGCACACTGCCATTTTTCCGCTGCCCGGGCCGGGAGCCGTGACAACTACCAGCGGGCGGGTGGTCTTCACATAGTCATTCTTGCCGAAACCCTCTTCAGAGTCGATCAGGGACACGTTTTTGGGATATCCTTCGATGGTATGGTGGTAGTAGACGGTGATGCCCATGCGCTCCAGACGGGCGCGGTAGGCGTCTGCGCTGGACTGGCCGTTGTAGTGGGTGATCACCACGCTGCTCACCAGGAAGCCTCGCTTCATGAACTCGTCACGGAGGCGGAAGACGTCCATGTCGTAGGTGATGCCAAGGTCGCTGCGGATTTTGTTCTTCTCAATGTCCACGGCGCTGATGACTATGATTATTTCACAGTCGTCGCTGAGCTGCCGGAGCATTTTGAGCTTGGTGTCCGGCTCGAAACCGGGGAGCACCCTTGCTGCGTGATTGTCGTCGAAAAGTTTACCACCGAACTCCATGTAGAGCTTGTCGCCGAACATGGCGATGCGCTCCTTGATGTGCTCAGACTGGATTTTGAGATATTTTTGAATGTCGAACCCGTTTTTCATAACGGGATACAAAGATAATATTTTCCTCTATTCGGAGCAAAATTATTTTTGGCACTCCGGGCAGATTCCCCTCAGGAGATACGATGCGCTCTGTACGCTGTAGCCATCCGGTACGGTAACTTCCGGGATGTGTACGTCTTCCAGGCAGAAGGTCCGGTGGCACTGTTCGCAGAAAAAATGGACATGGAGGTCATCGTCCGTTTCGTGGCTGTGGCTGTGGCAGAGTTCGTATCGGATGCCTTCTCCGGTGTCTTCAAGGGCATGGACCAGATGGGCGTCCCTGAAAACCTGGAGAGCGCGGAATATGTTGCTCTTGTCGATGGTCTCCAGTTCCGCCTCCAGCTCCGTCATGGTAAGGGGGCGGTGTGCATCGTGCAGCGCACGTGCAATCATAAGGCGGTTCGCCGTAGCCTTTATTCCGTGTTCTTCAAGAAGATGTTCCATCAGCCGAGAAATTCCTGTATGAGTTCTTTGTGGTGACCGGGAATGATGATATGATGGTTGCCGATGGGATCCTTCAGGAAGTATGCGGCATCTTCCGGGGGAATCTGAATGGCAATCTGGGTGCGGCAGAGATTGTCTTCGTACTGGTTGTAGAGGAGTTCTCCCTCAGACACGAAGAAGCGGTCCATCCTTCCTGAAACCTTGAATACGGTAACAGGGCCTTCCGGGAACTCTCCGTGGATTCCGACGCCGATTCCGGACTCGAAATGGGTGTCATACTGCCAGTTGGAAACCATGTTGAAAGGTATGGTGCAGTGTGCGAACAGCATCTTTCCTTCCTGGACGTCAATGCGCGCAGGATTGGCCTGGAAGCCGGTGCAGCCGGTAAGGGCATAGGAAATCATCATGGAAAGAAGGGCCGGAACATCTCCTTCGCATGCGGCGGGAATCCCGTCTGAATTGAATGATGCAAGGGCCAGGCAGCCGGTATTTCCGACAGTCGTGAGAAGGTCGAAGCATCGCAGCGTGAAGGCGTCAAGCTGATACTTTTCCACCAGAACCTTCAAGGCATTGTAGACCTGCACTGCTCCGGGATATGCCTTGCGGACGTTGTCGGCCATGGGCTCTTCCTTCGGAGCGGGGGAGCCATCGGCAAGGGGAATCTCCTTGAGGAGATCTTCCATGGGCACTTCAACTATCTTTGCGCCGATTTTATCCATGACTGAAGTGGCGTCGGCATGGCTGGAAATGAGCCAGTCTGACGGCTGGCCCACAACGCCAAGCCTCATTCCGTGCAGTTTCTTCCGGGCATCGGCCGCCGTGCCGATGAGGCTGATACGGTGGCGGAGATAATCGGCACTGCCATGAAGGACCTCACCCTTAAGGCCCTGCTGACGGAGGTATGACAGGATTTCAAGCGAAGCGGCAAGGGAATTGCTCTTCCCTGATGTCAGGAGGTAAAACCTGCCGACGCCCTTTGCAAGCATTTCCGGAAGGAGGGACTTGAAAATGCCCTCTGCACCGCCTGTGCGCACGTAAATCAAGTCGAGGCTGCCGCTTCCGAAGTCGGAAAAAACGGCCCCCTTGAATTCATAGTTCCCCTCAGGGAAAACCTCACCCAGAAAACTGTCACTGATTGCCTTTACCGACTCTTCATCATGGAGTCCTGACGTGATAGTATATATTCGAATTGCCATAATAAAAAAAGGGAAAGCGACTTGTATCGCACCGCTACAACCTTCTTACCCTTGCTACATTCCTGTCCTGGGGGATTCGGAGGGAGCTGGTCGTACAAGACTTTCCCACTGCAAAGTTAGATATTTTTCTTAAACTTTCAAACTGTCGAAGATAAAGGGAAGCACATCGTCAACTTTCCAGAACTTGCGGATGCGCTTTTCTCCGGCAAGGATTATCTTGAGGGGTTTGCCGAACTTTTTCTGATACTCGGCCATGACCTGGCGGCAGTTGCCGCAGGGAGAGGCGGGGAGTTCGCACTGGACGCCGTGGTCTGCTGCGCTTACTGCAAGGGTGTCGAAGGCAATGCCAGGATAATTTGCGCTGGCGGCAAACATCGCCGTCCTTTCTGCACAGAGGCCTGCCGGATATGCGGCATTTTCCTGATTGGCACCTTTGATGACAATCCCGTTTTCAAGACGGAGTGCCGCTCCTACCTGGAAATTTGAATATGGGGAATATGAGCCGTTTCTGGCTTCATTCGCTGCTTTTACGAGTTCCTGGTCCTGAGGGGTCATCTCCTCCAGGGAGTCGTATTCGAGGTAATCGATTACTAGTTTCTTTTCAGTCATGAGCGAAAGATAAGCATTATTTTTCAATTTCCTTCAAATACCGGTGAAGATATTTGGGAAGGAGGGCCAGATACTTTTTGCGGGTTCCGCGCGGAATCCTGATGATTTCGAGGGATTCACAGTCGTCAAATGCATCCCTGCCGATGAATTCGATGTCTTTCCCAAAGCTCACCTGAAAAAGGTTGATGCAGCCCTGGAAGGCACCTTCCCCGATATATCTGGTCTTTGCCGGGACAGAAATCTTTTCCAGCTGCCAGCAGTCTACGAAAGCGTAATCTCCTATGTACAGGAGCGAAGCGGGAAGGTGGATGCCCACGATTTCTCCGCATTCGGAAAACGCTTCCTTGCCGATATGGGTGATGCTTGACGGCAGCTTGATCCTGTCCATCGGGGTGGACCTTTCCTCAAGGGGAACCTCTTCACCTATCTTGAGGCCGGCCATGTAGTCCCGGAAAGCGAAAACGCCGTCGCAGATGATTTTGCAGCCGTCTTTTACTGTGATTTCGTACGGGAAGTTCTCTGCGTCCAGGACTTTGCTTCCGTCAGAGGAATAGCAGAGGCGGTTGTCGTCGTCCCAAACGTCCCTTGCGAGTTCTTCTTCCGAAGCGACTGTAGGGACAGCAAGTATTTCCTCCAATGTCATTTCAGAAGGTTTTGACGAAGTCTATGTCTTTCTTGAGCATTACCTTTGGATCCGATTTGTTCACCCTCTGGAAAAGCATGAACTGATATGCAGGCGAAAGGTATACGCGGTGTTCGTTCTTTCCCTTGCGCCACCATTTGTAAAAGGCGACAGGATCTGTGTCAAAAGGTATTTTTGCGGGAATTTCTGCAGGATAACCGGGAAAATCGATGAGCATTTTGAGCCCGGTGATGCGTTTGTAGTACTCAAAATCGGCGCGGCGGAGCTTGGATACAAGGGGGGCAAAAACCTCGAACTGGTCTACCTGGAGGGCCTTTTCCTTCACTACCATCTTGTGGATGCGCACGGGGTCTTTCTGGAGCCACTCGCTGACTTTCAGAGTAATAGGTCCCTCTTCGCCATCCAAGGTTAGCATGTCTGACGAAAGATAGATTTTCTCTTTATCAAGCGGGTAAATGTCCATTTTGTGCTTTTCAGTAGTGCAAATATATGAAAAAAATTTCTTTTTTCTTCGAATTTTTTTAACTTTGGGGTTGTATTGACGGATATTAACCACTAAACTTATAAATTATGGCTTACAAAATCATCGACATTCAGGGTATCGGCCCCGTTTATGCTGAAAAGCTCGTCGCTGCAGGCATCGAAACCGTAGATCAGCTTCTGGAAAAAGGTAAGGACGCAAAAGGCCGCAAGGCTCTTGAGGAAGTTACCGGCATCCGCCACGACCTCATCCTCACCTGGGTCAACCATGCAGACCTCTTCCGCATCAAAGGTGTAGGCCCTCAGTTCTCCGAACTTCTCGAAGCAGCCGGTGTAGATACCGTAAAGGAACTCCGCACCCGCAACGCTGCAAACCTCGCAGCCAAGATGCTCGAAATCAACGAGGCAAAGCACCTCTGCAAGCGCACCCCCGTTGAGAAGGAAATCCAGAAGTACATCGATGCCGCCAAGGAACTCGAACCCGTTGTCACTTACTAGTGATATACATCTCCCCACAGAGACGCCTCGCATTCAATGCGGGGCGTTTTTGTTTCGTCGCGGATTATTCGTAAATTCGCACCCTCAAAACGGAATTTATGGCAATCTGGATTGTACTGCCGATACTTACTCTCCTCATGTTCGACCTTGGACTTACGCTGAGGTTTGAGGATTTCGGCAAAGTTTTCATGCGTCCCTGGCCCATTGTCATAGCGCTTTTCGGGCAGCTGGTGCTTCTTCCTCTCATTGCGCTTGGACTGGCGTATGTATTCAGGCTGACGCCGGTGTTTTTCATCGGCCTCATACTCATTGCATGCTGCCCGGGGGGAAGTTCCTCCAATGTGTTTTCGAAGCTTGCAGGCGGGGACGTAGCCCTTTCGGTGACTCTTACTGCCATAAGCAGCGTCATTACGCTTTTCACCATTCCGCTGATCATGAGCGCTGCTACAAATTTAGTAGGGGAGAGCGTTGGCATCGTCCTTCCGGTGGGCAACCTTGTCAAGCAGAACCTGGTTCTGATGCTACTGCCGGTCCTCATCGGCATTGGCATCAATTATATCTGGCCCAAGGCTGCAGCGAAGATTGACGTGGTCCTTGGAAAGCTGGCTTTTCCGCTGCTCATTCTTCTGATTACCGTTTTTTATATCCAGCACCACAGGACGATACTGGAGAATATCGGCATACTGGGCCTTTGTGTAACGGCGCTTATTCTGACGGCAATAGGCTGCTCATCGCTTCTTTCGCGCCTTGTCAGGACTGATAACCGCCAGCGGAGGACCGTTGTCATCGAAGTCGGCATGCAGAATGCCGCTCAGGCAATTGCGATTGCGTCAAGCCCGTTCATTTTTGCGAATGAGGAGATGGCGATTCCCGCAATCCTGTATTCCCTCATGATGAATGTAGTCCTGCTGATTTATGTAGGCATTGTCAGGAAACTCAATAATAAATAATATGAATAATTACGAGCAGATAAACCTCTCAGATTATGTTTACAGCGGAGAAGGCGGTCAGGGCGTTGCATACAGGCACAAGCATGAAAAACGCCTCGCCAAGCTTTTCAATCCCGGTTTCGATGCAGAGATCGCAATCAAGGAATTTGAAATGGCACGTGCCGCATATGACCTTGGAGTGCCCACTCCGCAGCCATATAGGCTAATTACTGACGGAGAACGCGTAGGAACGGAGTATGAGCTCATAGAGAACAAGCGTTCATTCTGCCGCATCATATCAGAAGAACCGGACCGCATGGAGGAGATCAGTCTCCGTTTTGCCGAGGCCAGTAAAAAACTTCACGCCATGAAGGCGGACACCTCCCGCATCACTTCCATGAAAGCACGTCTGCAGGCCTTCTATGAGCGGGAGGGCCTTGCTCCGGCTTTCCTTAGGGAAAAAGTGCTTCCTGTTCTGGAGCAGATTCCCGATACGCCCAATTGCCTGCATGGAGATTTACAGATCGGCAACATCATTACCGACGGTGAAAGGACCCTCTGGATAGATATCGGCCAGTTTGCTTATGGCGCCCCGGAATGGGACATGGGCATGTGCTGGAGGGTGAGCCAGATTCAGGACCCCAAGATGACGGACCATCTCTTCCACCTTACTCCAGAGCAGATGCAGAAGCACTGGAGTTATCTTGCTCCTGCATATTACGGGCTGCCTTCAGAAGAGATAGGACAGAAGATACGTGAATTCCTTCCATATTCGACCATCAAGTCCGCATACATGTATTATATCTCCTATCACCAGCCCATAAGCGAGGAAAGGGCCCGCCTGCTGTGTGACATGCTCGGTTAGCCACTCCGTGCTCGTGAACGAGGTCATTGCCAATGCATTATTCAAGGGCGGCAAGACCGAAGGTTGGGGACGAGGGATTCTTGACATCTTCACTCTCTGCAAAGAAGCCGGGCTTCCCGAACCGGAGTATGACTTTGTTCCCAACTTCGTCTGCCTGACCATCCGCTTCAAGAATCCGCTTACTCCATATCTTAGTGGTGATGAAAATGGTGGAGTAAATGGTGGAGTAAATGGTGGAGTAAATGATGGTGTAAAAACTCTTAGTGAGAGTCTGAAACCAGTTTATTCAACTGTTTTTTCCAATCCTGGAATAAAAGCCAATAATGTTGCTGCTCTTCTTGACCGTCCTTTGCCTACTGTCGAGAAGCAATTGGCAACTCTTAAGAAGAAAGGACTGATTGAATATCGTGGCTCCGCCAAGACTGGCGGATACTACGCGAAATAATCCATGTCCTCCAAAATGATAAACCCCATGAACCCCTGGCGTCTCACAATAATACTCCTCTCCGTTCTCTCCCTCATCTCCTGCGATAGGGATAACGACAACGAACTAACCGTCCCCGATATGGATAAGCCAACTGCCACCACGCAGTTGACTCTCGAGAACGCGCCCATAATGGACGGCTCCGACTCCACGGAACCGCTGCGGAGCCTGCTGATGTGCCGACTGCTCGGTGTAGAGTGTCAGTGGTACCAAAAGTTGGCGACCGATGGCACCTGGGGTGTTACGCCAGTATGGACCACGTTGTCACAGGGCGAAAAGGACGCCATCCAAAAGATTCTGCTGAACCGCAACACGCACGGCTCCTTCGTCAGTCTGATAGACGGCGACAACGACATCATCATCACGGCCCGCGGCATCAGCCGTGACGAGCAGGCATACGCCGCCGAGAAGGGCGTCTCGCTTCTGTCCTATCCCGTGGCGAAGGACGCTTTCGTGTTCATCGTCAACCCCAAGAACCCCGTCCGCAACCTCACTATCGAGCAGATCCAGAAGATCTACACAGGCGAGATTCGAAACTGGAAGGAAGTGGGCGGCAACGATGCCACCATCAACCCCTACATCCGCAACGCCAACTCCGGCAGTCAGGAAAAGATGGAAACCATCGTGATGAACGGGCTGCAGATGATTGACTGGCCGGAAATGGTGGGCTACGTTATGCTGTCACCTTATTACCAACTGGAGCAGGACGAGAACGGCATCGCCTACACGCCTTTCTACTACTACGACACCATTGTCAACGACGACCGCACTCAGGTTATAGGAGTGAATAGTGTCATGCCCGGCAAAAAGACCATCGAGAACAACTCATACCCCTACGTGACCGAGGTCATGGCCAGTGTCCGTGCCGATGTTGACCGTTCCAGTACCGCCTACCAGTTGTTCTACCAGCTCGCCGCCGGCCGGCACAATGCTATCGTGAAAGAGAGCGGATATATTGTTTGCAAGCGGTAGTCGTTTTCCCTCGTTACGCCCCTATATATTTGATAGCGATTATTTCTTCTTTCGTGTAAGGAAGTATTTCCCAATCGCCATGATGGCAAAGAAAGCTAAGGCCATTATGACATAGAACCAAACAGTATCCAACGTTCCTCTACGCCAATTGCCAAATACCAGAATCCCGGTAAAGACTACCGCACTTATCGCAGGGTAGAGAATGATTTCTTTCCAGTTGCTCTTCATACAGACATCGATTTATCAAAGACAAAGTTACACCTTTTTGTCGAAATTACCGTAAAGCTGATTCTTGTCCCAATCTATTCAGCTTGTCCCACACATTCCGCAGAACGGAACGGAACAAGGCCGATGGTCCGGGCCGATAGATACGGCCGCTCCGCGCCCGTTATAGGAGAAAAAGGTCAGTGCATTTATAGCAGTACACCCTCACATCCATCGCCTTCCCACCCTTCACAACGGCACCGACCTTCGTTTCCTCCAGCCGGAAGCCATTCTTCTCCAGCACCCGGGCCGATGCAAGGTTCTCCGGGAACACCTCACCGATGATGCGCTCCAGCGCCAGCTCATGGAAAGCAATCCCGCAGATCTGCCGAACCGCTTCCGTGCCGATGCCCTGTGACCAGAACGGCGTCAGAATCATATAGCCGATCGACCCGGCATTGCGCTGCTCTTCGGCCATCCTCTCCACGGAAATGCTGCCGACAATCTGCCTGTCCGATACGATAGCCCGCCAGACACCCTCCTTGCCATCATTCCCGGCCACCATCCCAAGCCACCAGTCGGCATCCGCCTCATCGTAGGGATACGGCAGCCGGTCCGACAGAAAGGTTCTGTCAACGGCATTGCACAGCGCCATCAGCGCCGGCTTGTCGGCGGGTGTCCAGGTATGAAGGGTAATAATCATCAGTGTTCATGCCGAGAAATTGGAATTAGCCGCCCTTTCATTCTGAGCGCTTTTTGGCCCCCTGGTGCTCCTACCGGTCCACTCAAGTGGCAGAGTATAAGCATTTTGGGCCCATTTTGCTCCTACCGGTCCATAAAAGTTGCAGGGTAAGAACACGGGGCCGAGCAATTCCGATTTATCGAAGACAAAGGTAAGCATTTTTGCCATTATGCCCTTCATTCTCAGTACACTTTGGCGAAAACTGAAACAAAAAGATGCCCCACAGGTATCTGTAAGGCATCTTTAAGCGGTGCGGACGAGGCTCGAACTCGCGACCCCCGGCGTGACAGGCCGGTATTCTAAACCGACTGAACTACCGCACCATTATTTCAGTGATCTTGTCCCGTTCTTTCGTTCGGGATTGCAAAGGTACAACCTTTTTTTGATTCTGCAAATTTTTTTAAAAGTTTTTTTGAGAGATTTCTCGACTTCGCTCGAAATGACAGGTGGTCGCTCGAAATGACAGGCTAGCGCAGGATCAGCTCCTGGATGAAGCCCACGGTGCGGTTGTCGGAGGTGAAGAGGGAATCGGCAGAGAGCCAGGCGTTCATTTTGCGGATGAGTTCTTCCTTTTGGAAGGAGAGCTGGTTGCGGTAGACGGAAGAGGCGAGGGTTATGTAGAGCTTGCCGCCGCGGAAGAAGCGCTTCAAGGTGAAGGGACCGGCGCCCGAGCAGACGTCCCAGGCCTCGAAAATGCGCTGGGTGTTGAGGCCGGCGGCTATTTTCATCTGTTTGATGTAGGCCGATACGATCTCGTCCATTGAGACGGCTTCCTTGCGGTGTATGCGGATGTTATCGGGCATGGAATTCTCCGTTTACGGTGTCAAAATATGCCCGGTCTTCGGTTATCCTGTCGATGATTCCGCTCAGGCGGGCGCTGTCTGTGTCTGTGATAAAAATCTGCCCGAATTCAGAACCCGCTACCATCCCGATGAGATTGGAGATTCGGCCCAGGTCCAGTTTGTCGAACACATCGTCCAGTAGGAGGATGGGGGAGAACCCGTAAGAGTCCGTCATAATCTTGTACTGGGCGAACTTCAGCGCCACAAGGAAGGATTTCTGCTGCCCCTGGCTGCCGGAGCGGCGGAGGGGATGGCCGCCCAGGAGATAGACAAAATCGTCCCTCTGGGGGCCTGCCGACGTGAATCTGAGGGCAAGGTCACGCTCCAGCCGGGATGCGAAAAGGGCGGCGAGGGGAGTGGAGAGGGTATCGGCCTTGTATTCGATGGAGACCTCTTCGTTGCCACCGGAGATGAGGCGGTAGTAATCGGCAACGACGGGGCGGAGGTTATCGGCAAAACGGGCGCGGGAAGAAACGATTCTCTGGGCGAGCGGCTCCATTTTGAGGTCGATGATGCCCAGCAGTTCTTTCGAAGGGAAGTCCTCCTTAAGGAGTTTGTTCCTTTGGGCGAGGAGGCGGTTGTATGCCTGTACGGCGGCAAGGTATTCCCTGTCCATCTGGGAAAGGACTGCATTGGCCAGTTTGCGGCGCTCTTCACCGCCTTCCCCGACAAGGGAAATATCCCCTGGAGAAACCATTACAACGGGAAGTGTGCCGATGTGTTCGCTAAGCCTTGAAACGGCCTTGGAATCCCTGACAAGCTTCTTTTCGCCTTCGGAGACCTTGATTGAAAACTGGGAATCCGGGGCATTTTCCATGGCGTAAGTTCCGCCGATGGTGAAGCCTTCCGTGCCGTAGCGCCAGTTGAAGCGGTCAGGTGTGGAGAATGCGCTCTTTGTCATTGAAAGATAGTAGATTGCTTCCAGGAGGGAGGTCTTTCCCTCACCGTTGTTTCCGCTGATGCAGTTGACGTTGGGGGAAAAAGCGATTTCCTGAAATGCGATGTTCCTGAAATCCTGGACTACTATTTTCTTGAGGGTGGGCATTGAGGCACTTCTTTTAATGATTGCAAATATAATATTTTTTCGCTAAATTTGCAGGCTTTAATAATGGCAGACTTATAACAATTACTAACGATATGGCTAAAATTACCAAAGAAGAAGAACGTCAGCAGAATGTAGCTGAAGCAGTCTCCAAGACTGAACTGTTCTTCAAGAAGTACTCAAACCTCATTTACAGCTGCGTTATCGCCGTTCTTGTAATCGCACTCCTTGTAATCGCTTACAACCGCTTCATCCTCCAGCCCAAGAAGGCCCAGGCTGCAGACCAGATGGCCCAGGCAGAACGCTGGTTCGAAGCCGGTGAGTATGAACTTTCCCTCACCGGAGATGACAACTCCCTCGGTTTTGACGATATCATCTCCCAGTACGGTTCCAAGGCCGGACAGGCAGTATACCTTTATGCAGGTATCGCAAAGTATCGTACAGGTGCTTATAAAGAGGCTCTCTCCCTGCTCAAGAAGTACAAAGGTGACGATCCTATCCTTCTTGGCAAGGCCCAGGCTTGCATCGGTGACACCTATGTAGAGCTTGAAGACCTCAACAATGCCGTTGTATGGTTCGAAAAGGCCGCAAAGACCACAGACAATCTCTTTGCCGCAGGTTACCTCATCAAGGCCGGTATCGCCAGCGAGGAACTTGGCAACAACGCAAAGGCCCTTGACCTCTACAAGAAGGTAAAGGATCTGTATCCCAATGCTCCCGAGGCAATGGAAATCGACAAGTACATCACCCGTCTTGAAATTGCCGAATAATTATGGGAAGAGCTTTTGAATTCCGCAAAGAACGCAAGATGAAGCGTTGGGGCCACATGGCCAAGACCTTCACCAAACTGGGCAAGGAAATCACCATCGCCGTTAAGCAGGGCGGTGCCGAGGTTACCGGCAACCCCCGTCTGCGTGCCCTCATCGCAGAGGCCAAGTCAGAGCAGATGCCCAAGGAAAACATCGAACGTGCTATCAAGAAGGCTACCGAGGCCAAGACCGGTGACTTCAAGGAACTGATCTACGAAGGTTTCGGCCCCTTCGGTATTGCATTCCTCGTTGAAGCAGCAACAGACAACAATACCCGTACAGTTGCAAACGTCCGCAGTTACTTCACAAAGTGTGGCGGCACCCTTGGTACCAGCGGCTCCGTGGCTTTCATGTTTGACCACAAATGCGTATTCCGCATCAAGGAAGACCCTGCCAAGCCCATCGACGTGGAAGAGCTCGAACTCGAGCTCATCGACTTTGGCGCAGAGGAAGTTTTCAAGCAGGAAGTTGAGGACGAAGACGAGAACGTAACCGTTGAAATATCCATCTACGGAGACTACAGCGCCTACGGTCAGATTCAGAAGTACATCGAAGAAGCAGGCTACGAACTGGTTTCCGGCGGTTTTGAGCAGATTCCCAACGTGGACCTCAAGGAAGTCACCCCCGAGCAGCGCGCCACCCTCGAAAAGCTCATCGGCCTTCTCGAAGACGACGAAGACGTCACCAACGTCTACACCACCATGGCCCCCGAGGCATAAGGATTTGTTGTCCTGAACCAGAAAAAGCTCCCGTTACAGGGAGCTTTTTTTGTGGAGGTGAGCGGACTCGAACCGCTGTCCAAACGTCGCACCAGGCGGCTTTCTACATACTTATTCTTCCTTTGGTTTTTGTGCTGTCCCTGCCGGAAGACGGGCGAAGACAACCTTAGCCTTTAGGTCTTGGCCGGCTTTAAAGGCGTCCGCCGGTGCATCCCTGTCTGGATGATACCCCTGGGCCGGACGATACAGGGCGGAAAGTCCGAGGGATACTCGTCGGCGTCGCAGCCTTGGCGACGCGGATTAAGCTAATTGCCTTGGGCTAATTAAGCAGCGAGTGCATAGTTGTTGTTGGCAACTGATTTTTCGAAGTCTGAGATTTACGGGCAAGGCTTCCACGCCCGGTATGCTTACCGTCCAGCATCAGCGCTGTCAAAACCAAAACACCCCCGCTGAATGGACTGCAAAGATATAAAAAAAAAGATTCCCGGACAAGCCGGGAATCTTTTTACTCATCAGGGATGATTCTTCTGGCTCCCATGTAGCGCATCTGGAAGTACGGGTGGTTTGCGCTTTCTATTGTTACGCCTTTGGTTACGGAAGCATGGATGAAACTGAATGAACCGCTTTCTTCATCGATTCTTACGACAATCCCAACATGGCCGATGTCCCTTGCACCTGCTCTCTTGCCGAAGAACACAAGGTCTCCTATCTGCAGTTCGGAATACCTTTCAACCTTGCGCCCCTGGCGGAACTGGGTCTTGGAGTATGCGGGAATATTGTATCCGAAGTGGTTGAAAACGTAACTTGTGTAGCTGGAACAGTCAAATTCCTTGGGCCCCGGAGCTCCAAGCCTGTATGGACAGCCGATGAAGGACTTGGCGTAGTTCACTACCTGCTCTGACAAAGGCTCCTGGGCACCGGATTCAACGGCTCCAAGAAGCAGTGCCAAAATGGCAATTGCGTATGCATGCAACTTTTTCACGTTGCAAACATACGCAAATTTTTTGCCAAGATGAAATTTACCGTGCCGCGTTTCTGTCCCTTGAGCCAAGAACTCCGAATTCCAGCCCTATTTCCATGTTGAACACTTGGTCATTCAACGAATATGGCCTGTCTTCGCTGTAATATGCAGGGTAGCCTGCACGGCGGTTAGAAGAGGCATTTTCCGGGTAGAAGTACATTCCCACCTGGTTGTTAAGGACAGGGATACCGTTTTCATAGAGACCGGGGTCGTACCATCCGTTCACTAAACATAAATCGGCATCGAATCTGGTATTTGAATTCAGGGTCTTGCTGTTTATGATGGTCTTTTCCCCCTTGTCTTCCCAGAAGAGATGAATGTACTGATATCCGTTTCCGGAGCTGTCCTTGTAGTAATTCTGCAAGTACTTGTCGTCGTTGGGGATGATGTTGAAGTTGTACTCTCCGGCTCTGCTCTTTGCCACTTTTGTCACATACTGCGCGCCGCTGGTGAAATTACCGTCTGATACTTTGAACCACGGTTTATTGTATGCTGCGATAAGTCTCCAGTAAATGGGGAGATAGTTGCCGTCTACGCCGTCAAGATACAGCCAGTCATAGTAAATGCTGTAGCTTTCTCCGGAAGGGTTTTCATAGTATCCAAGCATGTAGCTGTTTGTCTGCCTTTCGACATATTTGTTGTAAAGCTGATAATTGTTTTTCGCGGAGGTGCTGTATTTTCCATGGCCGGCTGCGCCGCTCCCGGTGAGCCAGGAGTATCCTGTGAGCACAGGCTGAACACGGTTGCTGCTGCCGATAGACGTCGATATCATAGTCTTCAGGATATTACCGTATGGCCCCATGCTGAAATTGTTCACCGTGGAAGCGTTGAGACATCCGAGATAATACCATAATAGATTGAAACTGGTCCATTTGTAGCTGCCAAGATCATTCCAGTTCGGTGTGCCGGTCTTTTTCTCCTGCGCGTCATACTTTGCAAACACGTTATAGTGGTTGTATATACGTATAATGCTGTGTATAAACTCGACGGACTCGTGGCTGAAGGAATTTTCAATCTTTTTTCCATAATATATCGGCCCCCAGTTGCTGAAGTCCTCAGTGAATCGGACGGAGTAAGAAGGAAGGTCGGCCGAGTTTCCGAATATGTCCGGATTATCAATCCCGGAATAATTGGTCCAGATTTCAAGCCCCTTGCAACCTCTTGTTCGTCCTCTGGATAGGTCTACAGTAAACGTTCTGGGATTCCATGAGAGCATGTAGTCCGGATTGAATGAACCGGATACGGATACGTAGTCATCTTGCTGTTTTCGTCCCTGATGGACTGCGTATTCATAGGTTTTGCCGTCATAACTGAAGTTCCCAAGGGGATTCTCGATATAGACTTCAGTTTCCTTTTTCACGGAGTAGCCTCCAGGATAGCCAAATGTTCCGGTAACTTTGAGGGCAAGCCCGTCGAAAGTATAATTGTCCTCGTCAAAACCCGGGAGATTGCTGAATCCGGATACCGTGAAGTTTACCACAACGCTGCTCCCTACTGCAAAGGCGGCCCCGACCGACAGTTTTGTCCCATACGGGTCTGTCTTCACTGAAGAGAAAGAGAGGTTACCGCATACAGGAGAAGGCAGGATATCGCCGCCTCCGGCCTTGCAAAGTTTCCAGCTGGAACCCGCCCGGGTACCTGTCACATCAACGCATATCCTTCCTTCGGGAGTGCCGGCGTCAAGTCCAAGGCTCTCATTCCATACCAATATGTCCGGAGCAAGGACTTCCACCGGAGTGGTTGAGCAAGTTTTTCCCTCATCTCCATATTTCAAGGTCAGGGCTCCCATCTGTCCGGCATATGCAGGATAAACGGTAACGGATATTTTGCAGCCGCGGGGGTCAGCCTCTGTCTTTTCTATACTTGTGTAGGCGTTTGCGATATTGTCAGGAAGGGAAGTGAAGCGGATGCTTCCAATCATGGCATCGGCCTTTTCGGAGGTAAAATACTCGGATGATTCATATCGTATGGGAAGATAAGGATAAATGTCATCGGCCGCCGTTTTCCTCTCCAGTGTGAGGCTCTGCATCTCAGTAAGGCGCAGTTTCACCCTGTCCGTAACGGGAGCGACGCTTGTTCCGTAGGTGTTCCAGTAAAACTCTTCATGGATGCCGCCGGATACGATGTAGTCTCCCAGAGCCGCATCGGCCGATACCCTGAATTCGAAACTGTCTCCGTTTATTGACCTGTCCGGGAAAAGGTAGTTCACAGGTGTTCCGTCCGCCTTTTGGAAAGTCAGGGACAGATTCCCCTGAAGGTTGGTACGGATACCGTCAGGTGATGAATAAACGTATCCAGGGTGGGCATAGATAATGTCGTTCACGAAGGAAAAGAAAGGGGAGTTTGAAGCCGTTTCTTCTCCGGGGCGCAGTATGATGCTTTTGTACATGTTCCGTCTTACATCGAAGTCTGATTTCATGTCTCCGGATCCCAGGAAGATTTCCCTTGCGTATACCTTTGAGTTAAGTTCGTATTCTACCAGAAGGCGCGTGCAGAGATTTATGTCGGTCCATGAGCCGAGGTCATCCCTTACTGTGGTCCATGATCCCGCACCGGAACGTGTGCCATGGCAATTCTCCAGCGTGTAAAGGACAATCCCGTTCTGGGCTCCTCCTCTTGACAGTTTCTGAAGGTCTGCAGCAGTCGCATAGTCGAAGTCTTTCAGGCGGGAAGGGTCTGTCTGCCGGAATCCTTCAGAAAAAAGCGGTGCAGACGTATTGGCCGAGAACACCTTTACCTTGATCATCCTGAAACCGGCGCTTTCGGGAATACCGCCGGTGTCCACCGTAAGCCCGAACTTGGCAAACAGGTTCCTTACTTCGATGAAAAGAGAGGTGTTGTCTTCAGTGAATTCGTCCTTGCCGATATCGACAGTCCCCGTTTTGGGAATTCCCGCCGACGAGCTCTCCAGGGCGGCAAGAGCTCCGGCATCGGCACAGGTAAACATGCTGGATTTGAGCTGGGATTCCTTGCTGTATTGGCCTGAAGACGCTGCTCCTACCATGCTTTCGGGAGGATTGATAACGCAATATATCCTTAACGCCGTATTCATGGGCAGCGGCCAGGAAAAGCTGCTCGCAGTGGCGGTTTTTATAAGCGGTGTGCCCTGCAGGCTGCCGGCGTTCTCTGCGTAACGGAGTATGTCCCCGCTGGCGGAATCGTAGGCAAGAAGAAGCGCCCTGTGAAAATTCTCCACATCGGAAGAGACCACGGATTTCGTTTCGGAGGCTCCCCTGAGTATGATGCCCACGTTCACGTACCTGACAGTCTCTTCTGCTTCGTCAACGGCTTCCACCGTCTCCCTTGTACACGAAAGCAGGGCAGTGAGCATGCTGAATAATAATAACAGTCTTTTCATAGTCTATTCGTCATTCTAGAATTGAGGGGCCTTCGATGTCCCAGTTACCTGAAATGTCAACGTCAGAGGAGATTACTTCGATGTCTGCGTATCCCACTGTGAGTCCGTTCCGGTATGAGCAGGATACCCTGTAGTTGCCTGGTTCGGTGGCGGTAAAGACTCCGGCAGCGGCCCCGTTCCATGAAAGCCTTGGATTGTCCGGACTCAATTCCGTCATGTCATATCTGACATCGGTCCAGTCGTGCGTGGTAATTTCATAGAGAACGGGTGTGAAAGTGATGCTTGCCCCAATTATTACCCTTGATATTGCGGGCAGAACGACCAGTTCGTAATTTGTCCGGTCGTCTCCAGTGATGATGCGTGCTTCAATGCTGTGTCTCGTGGCATCGTCGTATCCGTTTTTTGCGTATATGCTTATAGTGAATTTTGAGTCGTCGGCAAGGTCGGACGTTATTCCGGGAATAAGGTTCAGGTAGCCTGATTTAGAGTTTGTTCCGTACATTTTTGCCGTTGTCATTCCGCTGCTGTAGCTGATTCCTATGCGGTCGCTCCAGTTATCGGCAAGGAGAGACTTTCCTTCGAATACATAGCCCGAAAGTGCGGGATTTATGGTTTCTATGTCGGCACTGCGGTCTCCTGCGACAAAGCGGAAGGGCGTATTTGCCGGCAGGAAACGGCTCCCCGTTCTTTTTGTGTAGCTGCTTCCGGAGGGCAGCGTAATGACTATTTTATTGTCTGAAAGGAGCTTGTACGAGGAAAAGTTACTGTTTGCTGAAGGAACGGAGGAAGCACAGTCCAGCCATTTTATGAATCTGGTGTCATTAACATGAAGTGTGGCGCTTTCCCGCGCATCGTCCTTTGTGTAAGCAATAATGTTGTATTCTCCGGGAAGGGCAGCCGGGGAGGCGGAGTATCGTATCTGCTCATACTCCTGTCCGGTATCCCCGAGATACTCTGAAGAGATGCCATCTGCCGGAGACTCCGTCCAGAACCAGTCCGTACCGCCCTTGCCCTTGATGACGACGCTTTCCCGGCCGTCATAATCTTCGTCAAAGTATATTGCCGAATAGCATGGCTCTGCGTACGCCACCCTTCCGGGATAGATATAGTACTTCCTCTTCCTGGTGTGCATCCAGCTGATGGCCTGGTCGGCCACATACATCTTTATTTCTCCATACAGATTGCTGCGTGGATTGTTAAGGGGAAATACGCTGACATGCAGGTTAGCCATATCGTCAGGGTGCAGGTAAGAAACGGTTTCGAAGCTGGGCCCTTCAAGGCTGTCTGGATTGAGAACGGTTTCTATCGGATGCTCCCTTGCCGAAGAAGGCCTTATCCATGCGCTCCAGCCGATGGTATTCACCGGAAGATTCGATTCCACGAAGTCCGATAGGCTGACCGCCTGACCCGGCAGAATGAAAACCGGAGATACAACCTTGAGGTATCTGAGGTCTTCCAGGGCAGCGGAGTCATATTTCCACTGGCTTTCAGAGAGTTTGTCTTCGGAATAGGTAATGTTCCAGATATATGCACAGTCCCTCTGAATGTCGAAATTCCCGGTTTCGTCGTTGCCCAGATAGCTCCTGTAGATCATGGTCCCGCTATAGAGGCCGCTCCCCGCAGCCTCTACCTGCAGATATGTGAGTTTGTCCTTCTTGCTGCTTATTGCAGGATTGTGCTGTGGCGATTTATCGTCGCTTGAGGTAATTCCGCTCTCATCGCCCTGCATATTTTCCGGAACATACAGCACTAAGCTTGCCGATGATGACGGAACTGCCGGGAGTGCGGATTCCACCGACAGGGTATAAACGTCTCCGGAACTGCTGATGGCGCTCTTCCCGAAAGGTTTCAGTACCCCGTTCATATTATGGACGGAAACGCGTGACACTTTTCCGCCCGGCCAGTCTGTCCTGAGGTTCGCCGTAACTTTTGCGAGAAGTCTTTTCACCGGGATGTCAACGTCTGTGCTTTCTCCGCCCCTGAATGAGGCCGATCCTGCCATCGGGATGCCCATGGCATTGATGCTTCCTGCGCCGGCATCATAGGACTGAAGTCTGTAGGAGACACCCTCCAAGGCCGATTCTCCCGCCGGAAATGCCGCTCTCATATCTCCCATATTTACTAACGCATATACGGTGAAGTCATCTCCGTTTTCCAGTTTCAGCGTGCCTCCCGCCGATGTAAAATGCCTTGCCGTGAGAAGATTCCCGCCCGAGTATACTCCGATGCTCACGCAGGTGACCTTGGATTCGATGGACGGATCAGCCAGAAGGCTTTTTGTCGCCGGCATTCCCCAGTTCCCGCTTGCCGATATGGAAAAACAGGCCGTAGTTTCCTGCCTGAACGGGTCTTCCGTGCAGGAGAGCAGCATAAGGAGCATCAGGGCCGGTAATAATATTCTTTTCATCATGAATTCTCTGAAATGGTGTAAGTCTTATCCCATGCACCCGGAACGGATACCGTAATGTTTACGTCCACAGCTCCCGGAATCTCTTCTTCCGGACTCAGTGAGCCGACATTCCGTATTGTCACTTCCTCAATTATATATGCCGCCCCGCGTTTCATATCCGGCAGAGTTACGGGATAATAATAGGTCTTTGTGCCGACGGCCGCTTCAATGACCAGTCTCGTGCACCTTGAGGACCAGGCCGCCTCCCTTTTGTCATGGTCCTTGGTAACGGCATCCGGCATGGTGTAGAAGCAGTGAAGGGTAGAATAAGAGCCTCCCTGAGCAATGGGTGCATTGATGTTCCTGTCTGCTACAAGGGCGTCAAGAGCCCCGTTGCTGCCTGAGCCATGCCAGCCCATTGCATTGTACCAGAGCTCCGGTGCATCTTCTGCCGGAAGGTCTTCTGCGAGGCTGTTTCTGCACCATACGTTAGTAAGATACAGAGCCTTGAGGAGAAAGGGGAGTGCGCGGAAGCGCTCTTCCCGGATGTCGGCAGTAATCTTTTTTACGACGACCTTGGATACCAGCCTTGTGAGGGATACGGTGCTTGATACCTCGCCGCCGAGGGCCGTGATCTCCGTTTCGCCGAACATCGGCAGGGAGGAGGGGCTGTAATCGGCAAGTGATATGACCGACCGTTTAAGCGTCTCTTCATCCGTAATCCGGTCCGGGTCGAAGGCGTATTCTCCGTAGCGGGGATAGTTTGCAATGGCGTATGCTCTGTAACGGGCGCCGCTCCTTATCGTAAAACTGATATCGGCCCCGCCGGAAACAGATTCGCAGAACTTCTCGGAAGATTCTCTGGCGTTGAAAAGCATGACGGCCCAGTGGCTTATCTCTTTCTCGTCTTCTTCACTGATTCCCGTGCTCTTGCCGGTGATTCCTTTCCCGATTGAAAAGTGAACAGTGGATGTCCCCTCCACGAGAGGAGGGGAGCATGCGGCAAGGGTCAGGATCATACTTGTAATTATCAGCTTTTTCATGTATCGTTGAAATCTACATTTATGTTTTCACTTTCCCAGGGCCTTACTCTGACGTCGAACGATATGGAAGTTCGGTCAATAGCTTCGTCCGGTGCAAGGCTCCCCGGACCTTGAATGAGTATATGCTCAATCACGTAATCTGAATTGCAGGTCATCGGCGGAAGATTCACCGGATACCAGTTGCTTTCCGAGCCGAAGCTGAGCCTGATGGCGAGCCTTGTCCTCCTTGGCGCCCATGGGAGGCCGTAAGTGTCTGCGTCCGATGCGTTTGGCATCGTGTACAGGCTTTTGCCAATGTCCGTTTCTCCATGGATATCAATGCTCCCTTCCCATAACAGTTTGTCCTTGATTGCCGCCGGAAGGGCGCTGTCAATCCCTGCAAGATTGAAGCGGATGTCTTCACTGTCCGGGACTCCTGAAAGGGGAACGCTTCCTGATGCGTTGACAATTGCAAGGGCCGTAACTGCGCAGGACATGTTTTCCGGCCACACGGAGCTGATTTCCTTTACAGTGACCTTGCACAGGTAGCGCCTGAGTTCAAGTGTGGGTTCATCCTCCCCGCAGTTGAACAGCAGCGGAGATGAAAACATGACCGGTTTCTCCGGATCGTTCTCTTCCAGACTGGTCCTTTTAGTAAGGAATTCCTCTTCACTGCCCGCAATTCCGGGTATTCCGTGCCCGTTTCCAAGAAGATACAGCCTGTAGTCCCTGCCGTTTACGAGTCTTATGGAAATGCTGTCTCCCGTGCCGCTGGAGGCCAATTCTAGACAATGGTCATCATCACGGAAGGCATATAGGTCAAGCTCTTCCGGCATGGTCTCACCGGCGCTGCCTCTTATCCTTACCTTGAAAGACTCCCTTGCCGGAGGAGGCGCAGCCACTGTACAGGCTGTAATCAGAAGTGCTGTCAGGATATATGGTCTACCTTTTTTCAAAACTCGATGCTTATGTTGCTTGTCGTCCAATCTTCAATGCTGAATTTGAATTCAAGTTTGCTGGCGTTGCCGCCAACCTTGCAGTTCAGGTTGTATTTGAAACCCGCCTTGAGATCGAACTCCTGAGATTCCCTGTTCTCGAAGGTTTCTGAATAACCGTCCAGCGAAGCAGTCCATGTGGCAATGAACTTGTACCGTCCGGGAATAAGAAGGAAGTCGCAGTTCTTGCTGCTTGGAAAAGAGTCTGTCGTCAGGATTACCGGTGTTCCGCTTACTGGATTGCTCCATGTGCCGGAGGCGATATCGTATTTCGTACTGCTTCCGGGAACAAGCGGGACAACATTTACCGTGAGGTTGGAGATCTGGTAAGAATCTTTTGCCGTAACGTTCACTGCGCCGATTCTGGTGAAAATATGCTTCAGCGTTATGGTGTTCACGCCCTTGTACTGTGACGATTCCTCATAGCCGCAGACTATATCCCTTGTCGTGGATGAAGGACTCACTGTGAACCTGCCACCGGAGTAGCTGATTGCCTCATTTGCTGCGTAGAATGAGTAATTCTGGTTTGTGCTTGGCCAGTACTTGGAAGTCGTAAATACGCCTCCGTTTCCGATGAAGACGGTATTGTTCCATGCAACGTCGTTCTCTGTGCCGGAAAAAGCGCTGATGTATATGCTTGAGAGGTTGTTGGAGGTCGTTACCTCCACTGCTTTCGTTACGACTGAGATTTCCTGTTCGCTTACTTTGAAGACAATTGGAACTGGCTCTGAGTCAGCTGTCCCGGAAGGTGTCTTTGCGCATGATACGGGTATTGAAAGAAGCCCAAGGTAAATAATGATTCTTTTCATATCAGATTGTAAGGTTTATCGTTTGTGCTATGTTCCAGTCATTGATGGCGACTGTGATGTTAAGATGAAAGAAGTCTATGTCCAGATTGATGTCAGGAAGGTCTTCAAGGGCCCAGCTGAAGCCGTCCAGGCGCTCAAGGTATTCCCAGAGAAGCAGTATTCCGGAAAAGTCCTCATCTGCTGTGAAACCTTCTTCGGGGGTGAGTTCCAAGGCAAGCATGAGGTCCCGTTGCCTTGGAACTATGCAGGAAAACAGTCCCGGGGAGAGCTCCTCCATCTCATGCCTGAAAGGCCCTTCCAGCGGCCGCCCTGTGATGAGGTCCAGTCCGGATGTGTTTCCGATAACAGAAACATGATAGGGGAACGCTCCGTCTTCAAGGGAAAACCGGAAAGTCATTCTGGAGTGGTCTTTCCTGAGTCTGGCAGGGACGATGAGTTCATCTTCCATGGCCGGTACTTCCGATGTGAAAAGGTACAGGGGATCTCCTTCCTGGCCGCTTGGGATGGTGAGTGTCCTGGAACTTACTTCCTCTTTGCTTCTTTGTATTCCGGTAACGCCTGTCACGACTATCTTTTCTGTCTTGTGTATTTCGAGTGAATACCTGTCAGGATCCAGATCTTCGAGCCGCGGGGTGTCGGCAGCCATCACCTCGCTCGTCCGGCTGTCCCTCACCGCAATGCGGACCGATGCCTTGCTCTCCAGTTTGGCATCCTCCTCGAGGTCAATATACAATTGGGCCGGGCACCCTTTCCTGTTCTCAAGCACGAGAGACTTGCAGGACATCAATGCTGCCATCAGCAACAGGCAAAGGCCCGGTTTCGCTGCAGGAACTCCCATGTCAGATAGTGTATTTGCCGTCGTCTCCGTTGGCGACCTTCTTGATTTCCCATGGCCGGACATCGATTCCGAAGGTGGCGGTCTCGACGTCTACGGGCACATCCTCGCCGTCATCTATGGTATCGTCACCGTTGGAGGGGTTGCCGATGGACCTGATTCTCAGTTCGTCAATCTCATACGTGCAGTTGCCCTGGATGGTCTCGAATTCGATGGGATATGTGTAGAACTTGCCGTCTATCTGCAGTTCGGCAACGAATCTTGTCTTCTGAACGGACCCGTCATTGGGGTAAGCATATAGCGGAACGTCAAGTTCAAGGCTTCCGCCATTGGAAATGGTTTCTGATGAAACGCTTTTCAGAAGCAGTTTACCCACGGCTGATTTCTCTTCGCTTGAACTGACCGGTGTTCCGTTAAGGTCCAAAAGCGTTCCCGTACCGGTAAGAGAGTAGAAATCCGATGATGCCGGCGTGCCTTTGAAATTGCTCCCGGACGCAACTCTTGTGAGGTATACCCTTCTCAGGCTCATGCTCTTTCCCTCAAGTCCGTTTGTGAGGCTGTTCGTAATCTTTACCAGCCTTATCCTTGCCGATACCCTGTCTACGGGGACGGAGACGCTCCTCAGCGTCGGCGTTACCGTGAAACTGCTTGCTCCGGCCATCAGGAATGAATTGGGCGCGTTTTCCTTAAGCGAGTTTACTGCATTCATGACGGCATCGGCCCCGTCCTGGAAGGGGAGAGCTCCGGTTTCATTCACCACTGCGACTATTTTCTTTTCCCCTCCGGTGACAGAGACTGTTACCTCTCCGGACGCGGCATTTGCCGATGCTTCGAATACGAATTCGCTGCCGCTTTTCTTGTAAATGAAGACCTGGAGAGAATTCACCTTGTTCTCGTCCGAGGTGCCTTCAACCGTGGCCTTGGTGAGTGCGTGGGACGATATTCCCACCCTGATAACATTTGTCATCTCTTCTGTGTGCCGGCTGCATGACATCGCAAGCAGCAGCATTCCCGCAAATAATAGTTTTTTCATTGTTTTGGTTTGTTTAGATATTGTTTTCTCCAATCTGTCTTTCAAGTCCGTAGCGCTTGATCAGTATGTAAATCTCCGGGTCGAGATTGCCGCGGAATACAAAGGAATTGTCCTGTCGGCATGCATCGACGAAGTGTTTGACAGCACGTCTGTCGTCGCCTTTTCTCGCATAAAGGATTGCCATCATGTAATTCACCTGCGGCGTCCTGTCAAGCTTTTCCAGAACAGCCATTGCCGATGCGTTATAGTCCAGTGAGACATAGGCTATGGCAGTATTGAAATCATTGTATCCCTTGAGTTTAGTGAGAGCTTTTTCGTACTCCCTGTCCCTCAGCGCCTGCACTCCGGCCATATATACCGTGTCCAGCTCAGTGGTGTGGACGGTGTCTTTTTCCATGCCTTTTCTGAGGAGATAGAAGTCGAACTTTACGGTTCTCAGCCTTGGATACAGTTTTTCCCGCATATATCTGTAGGACGGCTGTTCCCTGAGGGCGTTTTCCCGTGCGTCTGCATCCCTGATTGCAAGAATGCGGCGGTATGCCGTCCTGTCCTTTTCGCTCAGGGTGCTGTCCTGGTTTACGAGTGCTGTCAGCATGGACCAGTTTTCTCCGTTGGACCTGGACTTGAACTTGATGACTGGAATGTTGTCTCCGGACTCTTTCCTTCTCATATGTTCATTTCCATTCTCGTCAACAGTCATTACAAAGGAGGCGTTTTCGCGTCTGACAGAGTCCCTGTAGTGACGGATGTAGTCGCTGAAGTAACCTGCTACGGATTCGGCCCTCTTTTCGGAAAGCCTGTCATTTGCCTTCGCGCTTCCTTCCGGAGAAGCCGACGCCGCAATCACTATCGAATCCAGGTCAAACGTTGTATTGTTTAGAAGCTGGTCTATGTTGCCCTTGATCCTTCCCATCTCCTCGGAGTTGTATCCGAGGGCCATGTCTATGTCCCATTTTCCGGAGCGGAAGTCCACATAGCATGCACTGTTCGCGCTTACGCGCCGTTCTATGACCTTTTTAAGGTATCTTTCCCTCGGGTCTACGAAGGAAGACAGGGAACTGATATAGAAGCTGAGCGGACTTGTCCTTGCCATGCTGTATATGAGTTTGTCTCCCTCGTATATTTCGCCGGAAAGGACTATGTCGACTTTCTTGAGCTTCGGCCTTGTGGCAACGGTCTGGGTGTAATGGTATACGAAATCTCCGTCGAGGTTCCGGATTACCGTATCAAGGCGTATCCCGTCCTTCGTGATGGGAACCTTTATGTACTTCCTGTACATTTTCCCGCGTATGGCTTTGCGGTGCTCGTTACGTCTTATGGCAATCCTGTTTGTATAGTGCTCTATGGCCTCTTTTTCGCTCACTCCGTAGTATGAACGGAACTGCTCGTCGGAAACGATGCTGCTGTCCCTTTTGAATTTATAGAGCTCCGGAATGTTTCTCTCAATGAAAATCTCAAGGTTCCTGAGGTCTATGAAACGAGTGGTGTCGGTGATGATGGAACGGATGAAACGGTCATACTGCTCGTAACCTTTCAACTGCCCTTTGCGGTAATCGGCCCCTGTGATGATGACGGATTCCAGCCGCAGGGAATCCTGCAGAATGTACATGTCCGGATTGAAACGGAGCTGCCATTTTGAATCCTGCATCCTTGCGGGCACGATAATCTCGAAGCGCAGGTCTACCTTGCCATGCCTTTCGGCCACGTTCCTGAATCTTGCCGATATTACAGCAGCATCGAGTGTCTCCGTAGCCACCATCTCGCCGCTCTCCTCATCCTTGACTGCCTTCATCAGAAGGACCGTATTCCCGTTCTCGTCTGTCACTGATGTAGTGTCCCTGTGCGATTCGATAATACGTCTTTCCTCCTCGATCTCACCTCTTGAGAGGGCGAGTGTGGCGGCCAGTTCGCTGGAGCGGATCTCTCCTATCTTAGTTGAAGACCCGCACCCAGCCAGAACTGCTGCAATGAATGCAAATATGAGTTTTCTTTTCATCATCAGAATATCATTTGAATTGCAATCCTTGCATCCGGGATGAAAAAGCCCTTGTCGCCTTCGGACACCTTCACCCCGCACTGCGGACAAGTGTAGGTAGTGTACCACTTCCAGCCGCCCCTGACTCCGATTCCCAGGTCAAGGTTCCAGCGGTCTGTAAGCATCACGGCATATCCGCCCCAAAGGCCCATTCCGACGGCTTCTCCTTCTTCCGTTTCTCGTGAAAGGATTCCGCCTCCGTTGTAAACGCTGTATCCGGCATCGGCCCCCGTCCACCATCCGGAGTAAATGTGCCACGGCCACCAGCGGACTTGCGTCCAATAAGTGTTCTGGCGCATCTGGAGCTGCTCCTCTGAATCTCCGGCATTGTAAGTCCAGGGGTTCAGCGCGGCTCCCACGTGAAGAGAAATGCCGCGGGATACGGCTGCCGAGGCCTCAATGTTCATTGTCCCGAAATTCAACCACAGCGCAGCATCGGTCCCAAGAGTAAGACGCTGGCCGATGGCGGTGCTTGATGCAAGCAGCATTACAGCCAGAAGCAAAACCTTTTTCATATCAGTCTCTTTGCGGTTGCATATGCGGATCATGTCCTTCCTTGGACAGTACCTTCACATCCCACGCGAGGACATCCATGGAATAGCGGTATTCGTTCTCTACGGTAGTGTATCGCCTCAGCCTGAGCCGGCCGATGACCTCTACCCATGCGCCCCTGACAACCTTCTCGAGGGGAAAGCGGGGACTCTCTATGCTGTCCCAGATGGAGACATTGAACCAGGTGGTTTCAACTGCGGGGTTTCCGTCGCTGTCCCTGGTGCTCCTTTCCGTGACTACTGAAAAATTGCATACGCGTGAGTTGTTGTAGCTGTTGATGTCACCTCGGCCAACCACTCCGCGAAGCTCAATTTTGTTGATGAATTCCATTGGCTTGCTTACATTATAGGTTAAACATCGGTTCCCGGTCTTGCGCGCCCAGCCGGAAGCCAATGCAAAGTAAGCTATGGAAAAAGGGAAAGGAATGGCCGTGAGGCCTTCCGGGCTAAGATTTATACGTTTCAGAATGTTTTTGACTGTTTCCGAATACAAATCGTTTGAAATAAACGGAATCTTCTGAATTATTCTGATGAATACTGTTTCATGCGGTTTTACGGAAACGTATATTTTTTCGTTTATTTTCCACCGATCCTTGCATTTGCGGGAATGCATTGCCACATTTGCGGAAAACGAGGACCGCATGAACATGATTTACCGAATACCACAGGAGAAATGCTTCTGCCTCCAATGCGGGCAGCCCATAGAACTAGGGAGCGGCAGGCAGGACAGGAAGTTCTGCAGCGTCGCCTGCAAGAACAAATATCAAAACATAGCAGCAGTAAATAAGGGTAAATTCCCGGACCCCCTTGATAAGAAAATCGCTGATTTATAGCTTTGTAGCCGCGTTTTTTCTTTTCGTTTGTTATTGTTTCTTATCTTTGTTTTGCTTATATTTGTACCAGACTTGTACCACAAGTGTGCAAGTTAGCTCATTGATACTCTTCGTGGTACAATCCCATCCTAAGTATCGAACAGGCTTTACATAGATTTACAACGTTTAACAAACCAAGGGAAGCCGCACCCGAAATGTCGGCCACATCAAATGCCAAATTACAAAGAATACCGGCTCGTCTGCAAATACTGCGGTCAGACCTTCATCGGAAGCTTTCCATGGACAAAGTACTGCTCCCATCAGTGCGCATCCAAGGCCATCAAGGAGAACTTGAAGTTGGCCCGTATCGAAGAAGATTCGGAAGCGGTCAAGGAGCAGCGGAGGGAGGCGCTATCAAAGAAGGAGTTTGTTTCGCTCAGTGAGGCGGCCAGGTTGCTGGACATCTCCCGTCCAACCTTATATAAGAAGATTGAGGATGAGGGCATCGAAGTTGTGGACCTGGGCCCCCGAACCAAGCGCATCAGGGTGGCCGACCTGCTGGCCACGTCCGGCAAATCAACTCCGTCAGACCAACCGTTTCCCAAGATCCAAAAACCGAAGGAAGGATACGTAAGTGTTCCGGAGGCGCTGGAGGCTTTCAACATGACCAGAGGACATCTATACCGCTGGACAAAGGATACGGATATCCAATCAATCACATATAAAGGGAAGGCTTATTACAAGCTCAGCGAGCTGGAGGCCATCATCCTTCCCAACCTGCAGGAGGAAATCAGCGACTGGTACACCGTTGAGGAAATCATGCAGAAGTTCGGGCTCTCCAAACAGTATGTCTATGACCTGGTCTCCGAGCTCCAGATTCCCAAACGCAGGCGCGGGAAGAATATCCTAATATCGCGTTTCGACTGGGACCGTGCCCGCGGCCTTGAAGGAACTGAGCTTGATATTTACTACACGCTCACCCAGATTTCGAAGAAGTACAACGCCCGCAAAAACGACATCATGGCTTACGCCCGGCGGTGGAATGTTCCAACCATGCTCAAGGACAAACTCCGCCTCTACCAAAAAGAAGGTATCGACCACATGTTTGATATGATTAACAAGAACAAGCTATGTCAACAACCAAAGTAACACTCAGAAAAAGGGAACTGCCAAGTGGGAAGATTACCTTGTACCTGGACTTTTATCCGGCCGTCCGGAACCCCAGGACAATGGAAATGAGCAGGAGAGAGTATCTGGGAATCTACTTGGTCAAGAATCCCAAGACTCCGTTGGAGCGGAAAACCAATGCCGAAAAGCTCAAGCAGGCCGAGGCCATCCGGGCTCTGAGGGAAATCGCCATCATCAATGAACAGTACGGGTTCATTGACCGTGGGCGCCTGAAGATGGATTTCCTGGCCTACTTTGAGAAGATTACGCAGACCCGCGCCGGCAGCTACAAACGGACTTACCTGCATTTTAAGGATTTCTGCCACGGAAAATGCACTTTCGGCGAAGTGACGGTAGACTTTTGCAAGAAGTTCATGATCTATCTCCAGACGTCCAAGAGCAAGAACGCCGGAGACAAGGTCCTTGCCCAGAATACCCAGGCCGATTATTGGTGCTGCTTCCGTTCCGTCCTCAAACAGGCGTACCGGGATAAGCTTCTCACCGAGAACCTCAACGTGTACCTGGATCAGGTGGAAACCGTAGAGGTCCGCAAAGAGTTCCTCACCCTTGAAGAAGTCCGCACCCTCTACAAGACCCCCTGTAAGAACGAGACAGCCAAACGGGCCTCCCTCTTCAGCTGCCTCACCGGCCTCCGTATCAGTGATATCATGGCCCTCACCTGGGAGAATGTCCAACAGTACACGGACGGTGGCCACTGCGTCAGAATCCGCACCATCAAGACCAAAGCCGACCTCCTCCTTCCCATCAGCGAAGAAGCCTACAAGCTTCTCGGGGAACCCGGCGAAGGCCTTGTCTTCGGTGGTATCTCCGAATGGCAGCTGCGCCGCGCCCTTCCGGAGTGGCTTGAGGCCGCCGGAATCACCAGGCACATCACCTTCCACAGCTTCCGGCACACCAACGCCACCATCCTCGCGAACCTGGGTATCCCCATCTACACGGTCAGCGCCATGCTCTCGCATAAAAACGTCCAGACCACGCAGATTTACGCCAAACTCGTGGATGATTCCAAGCGGAGGGCGGCGGATGCCATCACGCTGGAACCCACCCCGGAACCTGAACCAAAAACCGACTGACTATGATTATCACGAAGTATTTTGCGAGGGCCGAAGAAGTGATTTCTTGCGGCCCTTGTTATAAGGCGCTCTACAATGCGCTGGCACATGCTTACGTGGAGGGTATAGACAATACGGTTTATCTGACGGAAGAACGGGCCCCTCTCGTTACCATGTGCAACTGCGTAAAATCTGTCGTGAAGTATCTCTCCGGAGCCCGCCGGTCTTCCAAGATGGTGTTTGCTATGCTGAATGACCTCTGCGTCGATGACGAAGGAAAGAACATTGACCCCGCGTCCATTCCGGGTGAATCGTACCTCTTTTTCATTCCGTCCTTTGTGGAACGCACGGTCATACTGGCCGCCGTCTATCTGCTTTTGGAGGAGACCATAAGCCTCACCCAGTCCCAGATAAAGCGCCTCCATGCCCACCTTCAGGCCGCGCACTTCTCCAAGGTCCATTTCGAGCTCTTCTACGCAAGGCTTCAGGATGAACTCATGCGAATACAAGCCGACCCGTCCTACGATGGGTACGCCGGTCACTTCCGACCTCAGCGTCATAAGGAAGAGACCGGCGTTTCCGTTGATGCCCTGTTCGATGTAGCCTCAACCCTCTGCCGCAACCATCCTGAATCCGTCAAGGTCGTGCTGGATGTCATCACCACCACCATTGCACAGGAATTGGGGAACGACGTCCAGAAGGCCGAGGCCCGGAGCCACCAGCTGGAAGAGAGTCTAGCCGCTGCGGTTAATGCCGCTGGCAAAGCTTTTGCAGCGCCCATGGTAACCAGGAAGGATATGGCCACCACATCGCAGCAGTCGCTCGTTTTCTTTTATCTTTTCCATGCGCTGGGCATCAATTTCCATAATTCGGACAAAGCCGCCTGGATCCGCTTTATCAAGTGGTTCACCGGTAAGAACCAGGACAGCATCAAGGACCATCTCAAGTTCGACTTTGAATCCAAAGCCGTCCAGAAAGACCTCCAGATTGTCCAGGCCTACGTCCGGGAATTGTTCCCAGCCATTAGCCGGATAATAGAAAACGATAGAAAAGCATAAAAATGGGGGTACTTTAGGGGCCCCCTGAACCCTCCCCATCAACATTTTCGGTCGATATTTTTGCCAGCGAATAACCCGTCGCTGGCTTTTTCTTTCCCCTCAGGCGCCACCGGAAAGGAGGCCTCCGGCATAAAAAACACCATTATGTCAGGAAAAAGAATACCCCTTGAAGAAGTTCCCGAAGTCCTGGGAGCGCTCATCACCACCGTTGAGGAGCTGAAGGCAAAAGTCACTGTCCAGGAAGGTACGCAGGATGATGACAACGACATCCTTTCCGTTGAGGAACTGATGGAATTCCTCCAGCCACATCCGGCCAAACAAACCGTCTACGGCTGGTGCAGCAGCCGGAAAATCCCTCATTTCAAAAAAGGCAAGTGCAATTTCTTCCATAAGGGCACCATCCGCGAATGGGATGCCGCCGGCCGGCCGCCCTGCGAAGATTCCCCGGAATCTATTGCCGAAGAATACGTCAACCGCAAGCGCCTGGAGGCCTATTAAGCCATGAGTGCCCCCGACCGTCATCTCATCAAAGAGAACGTTGTCCGTGACACTCATTACGGAACCAACGTGTACACCCATATCCTCCGGTCCTATTATCCCGGAGAAACGCTGATGTACGTCTCCGGGGAAGAATGCGGCTGGCTCAAGAACCCCTGGGACAACTCCCGCCAAAGCCTCCACGTCTGGATAGAAAAGCGGGAAGTGGACGGTCCGTTCCCGGAGCGCATCGCCCGCCATCACGACGCCTCGGGCAACATCCCGGACGGCACCTTCCTGGACTTCGCCGCCTTCTTCTATAAAAAGGAGGGCATGGAACTGCTTGAAATCCTCAACCAGGAACTCCACCTGCACCTTGGGAACGAAGAGCAGCAGGGCGTCCTCTTCCAGTCTCCGCTCCAGCTGCAGCCCTACTTCTCCTTTTTCAAGGCTCCCATCCGGAATACCATTCCTTATAAGCAGATTAATCTCCGGGATACCTGGAACTACATCACCGGCCATTACGCCAAGGACCGCACCTTGGATCTAAGAGGAATCAGGGACCCGCAGCGGGCAAGGGCGTTCAAAGCAAGCCGCTTCGACTATGTCACCTTCTCCGGCACTTTCACTGCCCGCAAAGAAGACAGGCTCGTTAAGCACAGCGGCCTCCTCTGCCTGGATTTCGACCACGTCCCCAAGTTGGAGGAATTCTTTCAGGCGCTCAAGAGCGACCAGCAGCTGCAGACGCAGCTCCTTTTCCGCAGCCCCTCCGGCGACGGACTCAAATGGGTCATCAAAATAGACCTGGAACAGTGCCGCCATGCCGAATGGTTCCGCGCCGTGGCCAACTACGTATTCAAAACCTATCACATCCCAGTGGACCCTTCCGGAAAGGACATCTGCCGCGCCTGCTTCCTTCCCTGGGACCCCAGGGCCTACCTCAGTGAGGATATTTATTAAAGCCTATGCAAGAGCAGAAATTCAACCCCGCAGACTGGCAGGATGACTTGCCGGAGGCCTTCTGTGAACCGCAAATCCAGCCTTCCAAGCGTCCGCTGGAAGCAGCTCCGTCCAATTCCAACTGGACATCCTCCCTGGAAAGCCAGATAGAGGAGATTACCCGCCGCATAGAGGTTACCGGGACGGATATCACCGCCACATACGAAGCCTGGCTCCGCCTGGGCTTCGCCCTCGTGGAGGCCCTTGGGGAAGGCGGACGCCCGTACTTCCACCGCCTCAGCCGCTTCTATCCCGGCTACAGTCAGCAGGAGGCCGATACCCAATATAACAACTGCCTCAAGGCCCGTGGCCACGGCGTCACGCCCAAGAGCTTTTTCCAGTTGGCCAAGGAGAACGGCATCTCCGTCAGCATCCGCATTCCCAGGGAGGAAAATCAACTTCCATCAAGTGATGGAACTGATGGAAATGAGGTTTTGATGGAAACTCCCGCCCCGGAGAAAATGCCCACTTTCTCCCAGGAACTCTACGGCCATCTGCCGGATTTGCTGGAAGCTGTGGCCCGCCAAGCCAACTCGGATGAGGATGCCGATGTACTCCTGTTGGGCTCTATCGTCGCCTTCTCCAGCTGTCTCCCCAAGGTGTTCGGCGTGTATGGCGGCCGCCAGGTTTACCCGAACCTCTTCCTCTTTGTCACGGCACCGGCATCCGCCGGCAAGGGCAGGCTGTCGCTCTGCCGGCGCCTGGTGCAGCCCATCCACGACCAGCTGCGTAATATGTATAAGGCCGAGATGGAGGAGTACCGCATCCAGAAAGCCCGCTACGAGCATGAAAAGAAGAAAGACTACGCTGCCGAGCCTCCGGAGGAACCGCCCCTGAAGATGCTCATCATCCCGGCCAACAGCAGCGCCACCTCCGTTTACCAGATCCTCAACGACAACGGCGGCAACGCCCTTATGTTCGAGACGGAGGGGGACACGCTGGCCAAGGTCTTCACTTCGGATTACGGGGACTTTTCAGACGGTTTCCGGAAGGCTTTCCATCACGAGCCTATCTCCTATACCCGCCGCAAGGATAAAGAGTTTGTGGAGCTGCTGCGCCCGCGTCTTTCCACGGTGCTCTCCGGAACGCCCAGGCAGATTGCTTCCCTTATCCCGGATGCGGAGAACGGCCTCTTTTCCCGCTTCATCTTCTACTACATCAACTTCAAGCTGGAGTGGCTGGACGTTTTCGCCCGCATAGACGGCTCCACCCTCGATGAAATCTTTGACGATATCGGCTGGTCGTTTGCCCACGTGTATCAGGACCTGGAGGGAATGCCGGAGATGGAGTTCCGTTTAACAGACGCCCAGCAGCAGGCGTTCAACGATTATTACCGGAACACGCAGACGCAGCTCTACGGCCTTTTCGGAGACGATATCGTGGCCAGTGTCCGCCGCCTGGGGCTCATCACCTTCCGTATCGCCATGGTATTTACGGCGCTGCGCTGCCATGATACCGGCGAGCTGAGCGCCACGCTTCTCTGCGAGGACGAGGACTTTGAGTCGGCCATGGCCATTGCTAAGGTGCTCATCCAACACACGCTTCGCGTCTATAAGGAGCTCTCCAGCTCTGACCTTACCAAGCCTGCTGCAGAAGGTACCCGTCGCCGGGACCAGTTCTACAGCGCTCTCCCTAACCTGTTCACCACGCAGTCCTTCAAGGAAATGGCCACGAGGCTGCATATCCCTGGAGCCACGGCCGAGCGTTACATCAGCTCCTGGTGTAAACAGGGTCTCATCACAAGAATCAAACAAGGTAACTACGAAAAGACAATCCAATGAAAATCCTTATCGATAACGGCCATGGGGTGAATACTCCGGGCAAATGCTCTCCGGACGGTGTTTTCCGGGAGTACAAGTACACACGTGAAATCGCAGCTGCCGTGGTGCAGCATCTCCAGTACCGGGGCTTCGATGCCCAGCTGCTCACGCCGGAGGAGTACGATGTCTCGCTCAGGGAGCGGGTGAATCGGGTGAATACCTGGTGCAAAAAGTTGGGGAGGAAGAATGTGTGCCTGGTATCCATTCATACCAATGCTTCCGGCAATGGGAAGGAGTGGATGACGGCCCGGGGCTGGAGCTGCTATACTTCCCGGGGGCAGACTGCAGGGGACCGGTTGGCCGATTGCTTATATCATGCAGCTGAGCTGTATCTTCCGGGGCACAAGATCCGGAAGGATTATTCCGACGGGGACCCGGACTGGGAGAGTGACTTTTATATCTTGAAGTACTCGCAGTGTGCAGCGGCGTTAAGTGAGAATCTTTTTCACGATAACTCCGATGACTGCCTGTTCCTGGAGTCGGTTGAGGGGCGGAATGCTATCGTGAGTTTGCATGTGGAGGGGGTAGTGAGGTATGTGAGGCAGTGGGGATGATTACCGTTTTGGGAAAGCTGCATGGATTTCCTCAACCAGTTCCTTTTCCCGCTGCATACGCTCGCGACGCTCAGTCCTGTAGAGTTCTCGGGCTTTCTTCTGTGCGGTTTTCAGGTAATTGTACGTGTTGCCGTTCTTCCTGATGGTTGAGGCCACGCGCTCTATTGTTCCTTCAAACCGGGCTTTCTTGATTTCGCATTCCCATACGATGAGGACGTACCAGCCTTTGGCCTCCAGCTGGCGCCAGGTTTCCTGGTCGCGCTGCTGGTTGCGTTCTATCTTGGCTTTCCAGAAGTCGGTGTTGGTCTTAGGGGTTGTGTAGTTGGGGCAGTCTTTGTGGCCGTGCCAGAAGCAGCCGTGGACGAAGATGGCGGTGCGGTACTTGGGGAGGACGATATCGGGTTTTCCGGGGAGGCGCTTGTCGTTGACGCGGTAGCGGATGCCTAGGTGCCACAGTGCCTTACGCAGGGCTAGTTCCGGCTTGGTATTCGCGGAACGGATATGCGACATGTTCAAATGGCGCTGCTCTGGAGTATGAATATCTGCCACTCTTTCTTTTTATCTGTATTCATTGCAAAAATACCAAAACCTGTTCAAGAATTAACGAAAAAAGACGTGTTTAAGATAAAATTAACTAAATTTGTATCCTTACAAACTATATAATAAGCACGGATAAGAGTTTATGCATGCCTTTGGTGGCATTTTATTGCTTTTAGGCTGTTGATTGAATATTGTATGGATTTTACACAGAATACTGCCAATAATATTGATTTCGAGCATCCAAACTGGAAAGAGAAACCTTTCAGCCATCCTGAAAGGACCATTCGTATTGGAACATCCTTTAGCGGTATTGGAGCTATCGAATATGCATTTAAACGTCTTGGCCTGCGGACCGAGATTCTTTTTGCCGGTGATATAGAGCCCAACTGCAAGCGGGCTTATTTTGCCAACTATGATGTGACTGAAGAACGCTGGCACAACGATATCTATCAGTTTAATGCGAAACCTTATCGGAATAAGGTGGACTTGTTCGTTGGTGGTGCTCCTTGCCAAGCTTTTTCTATCGTAGGAAACAAGTTGGGCTTCGAGGATACACGTGGTACACTCTTCCGTGAGTTTGCTCGTGTTGTTAAAGAGTGCCGTCCCAAAGTCTTTATTTTTGAAAATGTCCAAGGCCTTTTTAAACATGACGAAGGCCGTACCTGGGATGTTATCTACAACACGTTCAAGGATTACTGCAAGTACGACATTCATTTTCAGCTACTCAATGCACGTGATTACGGTGTTCCGCAGACAAGAGAGCGCCTTTACTGCATTGGCTTCCGGAAAAAGACCAGTTTCAAGTATCCAGCTCCGATTGAGTTGAAATACAGGATGTA
>JAFTFV010000018.1 GCA_017458265.1 Bacteroidales bacterium
AGCCTGCCGCTAGCGTTCATCCTGAGCCAGGATCAAACTCTTCATTGTATATTTTTTATAATGCTTAGCTTGTCCCTTGACTTGTTTCTCTTATAAGAAACTGACGCTCGTTTAAAGTTGATTGTATGTTACAATCTCGGTACTTGCTTGTACTTTCCTTTCAGTCTTTTCAAAGATCTTTTTTTGCCTTTCCCCCTTCGGGTTGGGGCGTTAAAAACCCGCTCGTTTCCGAACGGGACTGCAAAGGTAGTAACTTTTTTCGAACCTCCAAAACTTTTTGGAAAAATTTTCAAAAAAATTCAGATTTCTCGACTTCGCTCGAAATGCCCCCCCCCACAACCGGGCGCTCAGTGCACCGTCACCTCATACGGCTTGGCTACGGCATCGGCGGCGGCACGGCGGCAAAGGGCGGCGGTGGCCTCGTCTACAGTATCGGGCCTCCAGGTGACCTTGGACAAATCTACGCCCAGCACGGCCGCGGCCCAGGTGCAGGAAGCGGTATACCTTCCATAATCATAATTAAGGTGATACCCGTCGCGGTTCATGGTGTCCCCAATGGATGTAGCCCTCATGTTCTGCACGGCCGTCCCGCTGGGGATGAGTATCTTCAGGGAGGGATTGTCGGCAAGGACCTGCTTGGTGGCCGATATGATGGCATTATACATAGTCATCTGGTCGCTGCCGTACTTGGGGAAGTCCCCGTGGGTGGAGCCGTTCTGGTATGCCCAGGTGGAATGCCACATGAAAGTGGCCTCAGGCGCCTTCTCATTAAGAAGCGTCAGTATCTCCGGCACGGTTGAATAGGTTTCGTACCGGCCGGACATGCCGCTCACCTGCTGGATGGAGACATAGTCCCAGGGTTCGTCGTAGAAGGCCCTGCTTATCTGGCAGTTGATGGTGGAAGTCTTTTTTCCGTCAACCACCTTCCTGTATGCGTAGGAGCCGGAATTGCTCTTGATATTCTTAAGGTGAGTCTCCAGCGAACATCCGCCGATATACATATTGCCGATAATGACATCCTTCCCCGCATCGTGGGCAATCTCCCAAAGATACTGCTCCACCGAATCCTCCGAAAAGCTGTTCCCCACGGCCAGAATCCTTATCTTCCCGTCCGGAACCGGCTTTTCCAGTTCCACCGAAAGGGGAATCTCCAGGTCAAAGTCTTTTCCGTCCTCGCCGATAGCATAAATCTTGAACACGCCCTCCGTGACCACTACCTCTCCCTTGGAAGGTGCCGTCAGCACCAGGCTGTTGTCCCCCAGTTCATACTCCCACCCCTTCACGGTGGTGCACTGCGTGAACTTGATGGCCGCCTGCTTCACCGGCAGGGTCTTGCTCTCCCCCATCTTGAAGTTCAGCGCCTCGACGCTTATCTCGAAGGCCGATTCTACCGGGCCGTCAGAAGATGAACACCCGCACGCAGTTGCTACGGCGACGGCCAGGACGGCCGCAAAGAAATGAAGCTTATTCATATTTGAAACCAAGTTTAGTGAGTCCGGAGCGCACGTCGGAACTCCCCATGAAGAGTTTCCAGCACAGTGCGGAGCGGTAATTTTCAATCATCACGACTATCGGCCCCTGGTCGATGGCAATATACGACGAGGCAAACCAGCCGCTGTCCAGGCAGAAGGCGTCGAAGAAGCCGTAGTTCTTTCCCCAGAGCCTGTCTCCATATATATAATAGAATGTATGGAGCGCCGCCATGGACTCCTCCGGCGTATAAGGCATTGACGCCAGCGCGGCGGTAGGAGCAATCACGCCCTTGTCGTTCGAAGGTGACGATGCGGCATATCCGTTAGGGATATCGGACGCAGTGAGCCCCCAGGACGATGCAGAATAGCCCCCGTGCTTCCCCGGATTCCGAACGCAGTAATCATGGTTGTAACGCGCGTGGGCGACGTTGTGGGCGAAATAATCGGCACAATACTTATCCGAAAGGCCGCGGGGGTCAAGGCCCAGGAAGGAGTAGTGCGCAAAGAAAAGCGGCCCGTTCACCGACGGCCTCATGCCTCCGTTCGAAGCCCAGCCCTTGTGGTATGCGTCTGCCGATACGGGATGCGTCGGCGACGATGCCGCCAGCACATACACGATGAGCCCCTCGTTCCAGCCGCGAATCTGCAGGTTCATCGCCCATCCGTCCGACGGCGACCAGTGCCAGTAAAGCACATCCTGCCCATTCAGGTACCAGTCCCATTCCACCTCCCTCCAGATTGTGTCGATGCCGGAGCGGATATCGGCCTCATCGGCCCTGTCAAAGTATGCCGATGCAGTGAGCAGCCCCTGCACCAGGAAGGCGGTCTCTACGAGGTCCCCGCCGCTGTCCCTGGCCGAAAAGGGAATCACCTTTCCCGTGGTGCCGCTGAGCCAGTGCGGAAAAACGCCGTGGAAACGGTCGGCCTTGTTCCCAAGGAAATCCACGATCTTCCTAAGGCGGGCAGCCCCTTCCTCTCGCGTGATGAAGCCCCTCTCTATGCCGATGGGAATGCACATCACCCCGAATCCGGACCCTCCCGTAGTCACCGTCTCACCGCTGCCGAGCCTCTCCCTCGCAAGCCCGCTCACATCGTGGGCGTAGTCCCAGAAATAGCCGAACGTTCGCTGCTGAACCAGCGTCAGGAGCTCCTCGTCCGGAATTTCGGGAAATTTTGGCGTCATGTCATAGGAGGTGGTGAAGGAAACTGTATAGTCTTCCACCAGATTCACCCCGAAGACCTCCCCGGAAAGAATC
The DNA here is from genome assembly GCA_017458265.1 of Bacteroidales bacterium. GTDB lineage: Bacteria > Bacteroidota > Bacteroidia > Bacteroidales > UBA932 > Cryptobacteroides. The sequence continues at coordinate 2,729 of JAFTFV010000018.1, forward strand.
CTGAAAATGTATTTCTGCATTGCTGCAACCGCCTGCCTCGCCGTAAAGACCAGATGGCAGTCGTCGCTTCCCTGCGCCACAGTCATGCCGCCTCCCGTGAAAGAGACGAATTTCATCGAAGCCTCGTCAGGAGTCACTGCCGATGTGAATTCCACCTCTATCCGGCACTCCCCCGCCGGCACGTCGCCTGCGCGGCCGGAGACCACGGTTCTACCGTTCACGGCGGCATCGACCACCATGACTTTCCTGAGCGGGGAATCTTCCTGCACGGGGCCACATCCTATGGCCCCTGCAACAGCCAGAAAGGCAGCTATAGTCCTTAGAGTCTTCATAATGGAAACGGCAGGGAAATCCCTTCCCCTGCCGTTTGGGTTAAACACTACAGAAGAGCGTTCTTGAGTTCTTCCTTGTAGAGTTCGCTGATTTCCTTCTCGGAGAGAGCCTTGTTGAAGATGCGGATCTCGTCGATGGAACCGGCGAAGAAGGACTGCCAGTCAGCAGCACCCTGATAGCTTTCGATCCAGGAAGCCCAGCCGCCTACATAGAATGCAGTAGCGTCTGCAGGAACGCAGCCGCCCCATGCCATCTTGTCGCCATAGTTTGCATCCTTGACCTTGATGCCGTCTACATAGAGATGCCAGTCACCGGTAGCAGCTTCGTAGGTGTAAGCAATCTGGCACCACTTGTCATAAACTGCGAATGCAGGATCCCAAGTGTCAAGCCACATGTTGGTCTCGGCGCCGTCGGCCTTCTTGAACATGATACGGCCGTTGATCTGCTGCCTCTTGACCTGAGTCTCCTGATCTACACCCTTATTGTCGAACATTACGACCAGTGAGGGCCAGTCCTGTGCAGGGAAGTGCTTGCCGTTAACGGAGAAAAGACCGCCCTTCTGGAATTCCTCGATGTTCTTTACCCAGATGGTGAAAGTTACATCGGTGAGCTTGGTGAGAGCGTTGTCCTTTGCGAGATTGAACTTGAGGTATGCCTCATCGTTCTTTGCGGCCTTGTTGGTGTAGCCGTTACCTACCTGACCCTTTGCGAAGTCTGCGGAACCGTTCTTGGAAGCGAAGGTGATGCCTTCACCAAGGACGACTGCCTTCTCTGCGGACTCCAGAGGGAAATAAGCTACCAGATTCTCGGCTGCGGTCTTGACCTCAGGGAGTTTGGTTTCGTTCTGATCGTCGCCGGTCTTCTTGCAGGAAACAAGGGCGACAACTGCTGCTGCAGCAAAAACTAAAAGTTTTTTCATGATTGTGTGTGTTAATTAAAAAGGTTAAGTGTATGTGATACTAATAAACATATCCGGGTGTCTTGGGCAGGTTGGGGTTCAGCTCCATCTGTGCCGACGGGACAGGGAACAGTTCGTTCTTTCCTGCTGTGAAGCCAAGCGGGCCGAGTACCTCTACAGCCTTTCCCCAGCGCACCAGGTCAAAGAAGCGGTTCTCCTCAAGGGCGAGCTCTGCGCGGCGTTCGTCGTAGATGTTCTCCAGTGTAGGAGCCACTGCGGGAAGACCTGCACGGCTTCTCACCTCATTGAGGGCAGTTGCCGATGTGTAACCGGAAACAGGGGTGATGGCTGCACCGTTTTCCATAGCCTCGGCAAAGATGAGGAGGACTTCGGCATAACGGAGGAGCCTCTGGTTGTGCTCAAGGCCATAGGCGTTGTAGGAACGGGTGTTCCACTCGCGCGGGGTATATACCTTGCCGTTATAGTAAGGGTTCACGCTGTTGGAGGAAATCTCGTCGTCCTTGTTCTCTCCCCTTTCGAGGACGGTCACCTTGCGGCGGATTGCGTCTCCGCGGCCGTCCATCCAGTCTATGAGCTTCTGGCTGGGCACCTTGTAGCCCCATCCCTGGAAGGGTTCCTTGTTTCCGCGGGGACCCTGGATGAAGGCATAGTAGTTCACCGGCAGGGGATCTGAAGTCTGCCTCAGGGCAGAGCTCTCGATCTCCATCAGGGACTCGGAGCCGCCTTCGTACTCTACGGAGAAGGCATCGGCAAAGCGGGACTGGAGGCTGAAGCGGCCGCTGGCGATCACCTCATCGGCACAGCGGGCAGATTCCGTCCAGTCCTTGTTGTACATTGCCACCTTGGCCTTGAGGGCAAGGGCGGTGTACTTGTTGTAGCGGCCCTTATAGTCGGCAAAGGAGTTGGGAAGGTTCTCGATGGCGGCATCAAGGTCCTGGTAGATGAACTTGTAGAGGTCTTCCACGGAGGATACCTTCATTGCAGCCAGCTCTTCCGCGCTCATGGTCCTGTCGATGAGCGGGACCCTGCCGAAGATACGGACGAGGTTCCAGTAGGCATAGGCGCGGATTACTTTGGCCTCGGCACGGCACTGTTCCACCTGGAGAAGGCCGTCCTCGGAGGTGATTGCCTCCTTGTAGCGGTCCATGGATTCCACGGCGAAGTTCGCTGCCGATACTATATTATAGAATATGGTCCATACGGCGCTGATATTGTTGTTGCCGGGGCCGTAGGTGAAGTTGTCGAACTCGAGCACGGTAACGCCGTCAGAGTCGGAGCTGCCCTTGTCGGCATCGTCGGAGGGAACTTCCATCACAGCGATGTAGTTCTGGGCTTCGCCCTCGGCAAGGCGCATGGATGCGTATGCGGCGCTCACGGGCAGGAAGATGTTCTCCGGCTTTGAATAGTCAATGCCGGAAGAAGGCATCGAACCTTCCATTCTGATATCCAGGAACTTTGAACAGCCTGTAAGTGCGATGGCTGCCGCGAGGGTAATTATGATGTACTTTTTCATAGTCCTAGAAGTTAAGGTTTACGCCAATGGTGTAGATTGCCTGCATGGGATACACGGAAGAACCGTCGATTCCGTTCTCGATGGGAGAACCGCCGATTTCAGTGGTGAAACCGTGATAGCCGAACAGTGACAGAGGACGCTGGGCGCTCACATAAGCCCTTGCCCTGATGCCCTGTGAGGGCCTGAAGGTATAACCCAGCTGCACGTTCTGGATGCGGAACATGGAGCCGTCCTCTACGAAGAAGGAGTTGGCCTGGGCCTGGAGACCGTCCCTGAGGGCCTTGGGTGAAGGATAGGTAGATGAAGGGGCATCCTCACGCCATGCGTTCTTGTAGAAGTCGTAGTCGTAGTTGCCGTCGGCAAAGACCTGCTTGTTCAGACGCTTGCGGTTGAAGATTTTGTTGCCGATGTTGGCGCTCAGGGTCATGGAGAAGTCCCATGCCTTCCAGTTTGCGCCCACGCTTGCGCCCATGATGAGCCATGGCAGCGGAGAACCCAGGTACACGCGGTCTGCACTGGTGATCTTTCCGTCAGGAGTGCCGTCCTCGTTGCCTGCGAAGTCGTGATAGATGAGGTGGCCGCCTTCGGCACCGGGCTGGTTCACTTCGCCAAGCTTGGCCTCTGCGTCATTCTTGTAGACGCCGTCTACCTTGTAGCCCCAGAATGCGCCGATAGGATAACCCACCTGCGTCATGGTGGCATAGGCACCGTTCACGAGACCTCCGGGGATGTTTTCACGTCCGTTGAGCTCCAGGACCTTGTTCTGGTTGATGGTGGCGTTGAAGCCCACGTTGTAGCTGAAGTCGTCGGAGACGGAATCGGCCCACTTGAGGGAGAGTTCGATACCCTGGTTCAGGACCTTGCCGTTGTTGGCGAGGAGGCTTGCAACACCGCCGCCGGTTGCGATGGGAGCATGGAACACCACGTTGTTGGTTACCCTGCGATAGAGATCCAGCTCACCGCTCAGGCGGTTCCCGAGGAGGGCGAAATCGGCACCGAGGTTGGTTTCGGTGACAACTTCCCACTTGAGGTAGTTCTGGTACACGGTCTGTGCGCCCATGCCGTCAACGACGGTCTGTCCGAAGACTGCCGACGTGCTCATGCCGGGCTGGCCCACGATGTTGATGTCGTTTGCGGGGACGTTGTCGTTACCAAGCATACCCCAGCTGGCGCGGAGTTTCAGGTAGTCGATGCCCTTTCCCTTCATGAAGTCCTCGTCGGAAATGTTCCAGCCAAGGCCGATGGAAGGGAAGATGCCCCACTTCTCCTGATACTTGGAGCTGCCGTCGGCACGGAGGGTGACGGTGGCAAGGTATTTCTCCTTGTAGTTGTATGTACCGCGGGCGAAGGCGGATACGCCGTTGTACCTCGAGGCTGCGTCGCTGGCGTTCTGGTTCTTGTAGGAACCGTTGCGGAGGTAGCGGGAGGCATCGTCAAAGTCGGGTACGCTGCGGGCCGTTCCGGTGAGGGATGCAGTGTACTGCATGCGGGTAGACTGGCCGACCATGGCAGTGAATGCATGTGCGCCGACCCTGTCGGAATAAGTGAGGGTGTTGTCCAGGATCCTGTAGGTTCCGTAGCCGTATGTCTTGGACAGCGAGGAAACGGATGTTCCCTGGGAGCCTCCGACGAAATGCTCGGGAGTGTAGTTCTGGGCGTCGTAGAAGTTGAAGTCAAGGTTGTAGGAGGTCTTGAATTTCAACTTCTCTGTGATTGTAGCCTCTGCGTATGCAGAGAAAACGGTCTTGAGGCCGGTCTCCTTGCTGTTGTTGTAGTATGCGGCTGCGGCAGGGTTGCCGTAGGCATTGGCATAGCCGTAACGCTGGGGAGAATCGAACTTCTCAGGATATGCGTCGGTGTTGGCATCGGAATAGACTCCGTACACGGGAGGGTTCACGAATGCCTGGTAGAACACGCCGGAGTTGGGATTGTGGCGGTTGTAGGTAGAGACGACGGTGTTGAACCCTACCTTGAGCCAGCCGGTCATGGTCTGGTCCAGGCGGGCGCGGAGGTTGATACGGTCATAGTTGTTAACCGTGTAGTTCATGATACCGTCCTGGTAGTAGTAGCTCAGACCCACCGAATAGTTTGTCTTCTCTGTGCCGCCGGAGAGATCCAGGGCATGGGAGTGGGTAAGGGCGGGATGGACCAGTTCCTTGTACCAGTCTGTGCTGACGCCGTTATAGTCGGAAACGTTCTTTGCGGGAGCGGTGGAAACCTTGGAGAGGTTGTACATCTCCACGTACTGCTCTGTATTTGCCATCTTGAGGATGTTGGTGGGGACCTGGAGACCGGCATAGCCGTCGTAGGCCACCCTCACGCGGCCGGTTTCACCCTTCTTGGTAGTGACCAGGATGACGCCGTTCGCTGCGCGCACACCGTAGATTGCGGCTGCCGATGCGTCCTTGAGGACGGTGAGGGACTCGATATCGCTCGAAGACAGGAAGTCGATGTTGTCCATGAAGGCGCCGTCAACGATGTACAGCGGATTGGCATAGTCGCCGATGGAGCCTACGCCGCGGATCTTCACGGAAGGGCCGGCACCGGGGGCGCCGCTCTGTGTGATCTGGACGCCGGATACCATGCCCTGGAGGGCGCTCATGGGGTTGGCGGCCGTCTGCTTGGAAAGCTCGTCACCCTTCACGTTCACGATAGGGGCGGTGAGGTCCTTGGCCTTCTGGGTACCGTAACCCACAACCACTACCTCGTCAAGGAAGTTGGTGTCCTCTTCGAGAAGAATCTTTGAGGGGACTGCCGATGCAGGGAAAACCTGCGAAGCATAGCCGATGCAGCTCACCTCAACCATGGAAGAGGCGCTCTTCACCGTTAGGAGGAAGTCTCCGTCAAGGCCTGTGGAAGTACCGTTTGCAGTACCCTGCTCCATTACGGTGGCGCCGATAACCGGGCCCAGGGCATCTTCCACAACGCCTTTCACCTGATACTGGGCAAATGCTGCAGTGCAGCCCAGTACGAGTGACAGTGTCAAAAGGAATTTTTTCATTATGGTTAGTTTTCGTAATAAAATCCAAGTTTCTCCAGTCCTGCCTGAATCTCCGGGGCGCTCATGAAGAGCTTCCAGAGAAGGCCGCTGCGGTAGTTCTCTATCATCACCGCCTCGGGACCCTGGTCAATTGCCAGGTAGTGGTCTACAACCACGGGGTCATGGCCGGGGTTCACGGCATCATAGAAGCCGTACGGGCCGAAGGCGCCGGGCATTTCATAGAGGTTACGTATCACCTTCATGGATTCCTCCGGCGTGTATACAATTGAACTCACGGCCGCAGTGGGGCTCACGGTACCGTTCTCGTCATCAGTTCCGGGATGGTGGGAGCAATAGCCGACGTAGGGGTCGTCACTGGATGTGAAGCCCCAGAGGTCTTCCCCATAGCCCTTGTGGCCCTTGGGATTGTCCATTGCGTATGCCCTGTGGATGAGCGTGTGCGCCTTGTTGCGTTCAAAATAGTTGGTATGGCCGTCGCACAGCCCGCGGGGGTCAAGGCCCAGGAAGGAATAGTGGCAGAAGAAGAGCGGGCCGCCAAGCTCCATGCCAAGGGGCAGCTCTATTCCGTAGTATTCCTTACCATTATAATAATATGAGGAATTCTTGTAGGATGCCTCATAGCATTCGCGGGAGATGGGATGGGAAGGTGAAGATGCAGCCAGCACGTAGGTGATGAGGGTTTCGTCAAAGCCCTTGATGCGGTGGTTCATCTTGAAGTCGTAGTTCTTTGACCAGTGCCAGTAGAGGGAATCGGTGCCCCGGGTGTACCAGTCCCATTCCACGCCAAGCCAGAGGTCGTGGCAGCGTTCGGCAAGGTCGATGTTATCCTTTTCCAGCCACTGGCGCGCGGCGATGAGGCCCTGCACCATGAAGGCGGTCTCAACGAGGTCTCCCCCGTCGTCATACTTGGAGAAGGAGAAAGGCTGCATGGTCTTGGAGTCGTACCAGTGGGCCCAGGCGCCGTGGAAGCGTTCCAGATTCTCGAGAGAGGAAACCATCTTCTCGATGCGCTGCACGCCCTCTTCGCGCGGGTAGTATCCCCTTTCTGCTCCTGCAATGACGGCCATCATGCCAAAGCCGGACCCGCCGATTGTGACGATGTCTCCGTTACGGTCCCTGTCCCTTTCGCGGGCAAGGCCGGTGGCGGAATCGGCAAATTCCGTGAAATAGCCAATGGTGGCGCGCTCCACCCTGTCAAGGAGCTGTTCGTCCGTGAGTCGGGGGCTGCAGGAAACGGCGGCAAGGAGGGCCGCCAGGATTATCGGCCTAAATCTCATATGTAAAAGATGCATTTTTGGTGCAGTTTGATGCAGTGCCGATGAAAATATCGAAATCTCCGCTCTCGGCGCCCCAGGTCATGTCCTGACGGTAGAAGGAGAGGGTTTCCCTGTCGATGGTGAATTCCACCTCGCGGCTTTCGCCGGGGGCCAGGGTGATGCGCTCGAAGCCCTTGAGCTGGCGGACGGGACGGGTTACGCTGCCCACGAGGTCGCGGATGTACATCTGGACGGTCTCGGTGCCTTCACGGTCTCCGGTGTTGGTGACGGTGACCCTGGCCTTGAGGACATCGGCACCCTTGAAGGAAGTCTTGTCAAGAGTGATGTCAGAATAGCCGAAGGTGGTGTAGCTGAGGCCGTGGCCGAATGCGTAGAGAGGCTCGTTGGGGACGTCCAGGTAGCGGGACTCGTACTTCGCTTCCGGATGGACGTAGGGACGGCCGGTGTTCTTTGCATAGTGGTAGATGGGAACCTGGCCAAGGTTGCGGGGGAAGGTGACCGTGAGCTTGCCGGAGGGATTCACGTCGCCGAAGAGGACATCGGCAACGGCGTAACCGCCCATGGTGCCGGGGTACCAGGCTTCGAGGATGGCATCGGCAAGTTCAGACTCTTCGCTCAGATCAAGCGGACGGCCGTTCATGAGTACGACGGCCACTTTCTTTCCCTGCTTCTTGAGCTGCCTGAGGAGGGCAATCTGCTCTTCGGGGACTTTGATGGAGCTGCGGGAGGCTGCTTCGCCGGTCCAGCTCCAGGGTTCGCCGATAACGAGGATAACCTTGGAGGCGCCGTCTCCAACGGGAGTCACTTCCTTCACTGCGTCAAGGACGCTGGCGGGAACGCTCTTAACCTCGCCTGCACCCCTCCAGGAGCCCAGGAGGTCGTCCTTGGAGTTTGCGAGGGGGCCCATGACGGCTACCTTTTCGCCTTTCTTCAGAGGAAGGATGCCGTTGTTCTTGAGAAGGACCATGCTCTCTGCAGAGAACCGGCGGGCGAAGGCCTTGTTCTCATCGGTGAGGGTGCGCTCTTTCTCGCGCTCCGTGTCACAATATTTATAAGGGTCATCGAAGAGGCCCAGGGCTGCCTTGACGTTGAGGATGCGGCGGCAGGCGTCGTCCACGGTCTTCATGGAGACCCGGCCGCTTTCCACGAGTTCCTTCATGTGGTTCATGTAGGATGCGGCCATCATGTCCATGTCAAGGCCGGCGTTGATGGAAAGGCGGCCTGCATCGGCAAGATCCTTTGCGTAACCGTGGTGGATCATTTCCATGATGCCGGTGTAGTCTGAGACCACGAAGCCTTCGAAGCCCCATTCGCCGCGCAGGATGTCCTGCATGAGGTGTGCGCTTGCGTGGGCGGGAACGCCGTCAAGTTCGTTGAACGATGCCATTACGCTGAGGGCGCCGGCATCGACGGCTGCCTTGTAGGGAGGAAGGTAGAACTCGCGGAGCCACCTTTCGCTCATGTCCACCGTATTGTAGTCCCTGCCGGCCTGGGGAGCGCCGTAGGCGGCGAAATGCTTCACGCAGGCAAGGATGGTGTTGTCTTTGGAGAGGTCGTCGCCCTGGTAGCCTTCCACCATTGCTGCGGCGATGAGGCTGCCAAGGTAGGGATCTTCACCGGAGCCCTCGGAAATGCGGCCCCAGCGGGGTTCTACGGAGATGTCGCACATGGGGCTGTATGTCCACTGGAGACCGGCGGCGGCAGCTTCTTCGGCTGCGATCTGTGCGCTGCGCCTTATCGCGTCGATATCCCAGCTGGCACTCATTCCCAGGTTGATGGGGAATATGGTGCGGAAGCCATGGATAACATCAAAACCGAAAAGGATAGGAATACCCAGGCGGGTTTCCTCCACGGCAATGCGCTGCACTTCACGGGTGAAATCGGCAGTGTGTGCATTCAGAAGGTTGCCGCAGCGGCCGGCGCGGATGTCGTCAAGATAACCCGGGCGCATTGAGGGGCCGGTTACGCTCCAGTCGCTTGTAAAAAGGACAGTCTGGCCTATTTTCTCCTCCAGCGTCATCACCTTCATGAGGGAATCCACCTTGGGATAGTTCGGGAGCTTGCTTTGGGATGCTTTTCTGCCGCATGAAACAACGGCAAGAGCCACGAAAAGGGCTGGTAGAAGTTTTCTCATCATCTGTGGTCAGTAAACGTTTACAGGGCAAAAATGCGTTATCCCTTTGGGATATGCAAATTTTATCACCCCACTAAAACACTACCGCAATTTAGGGCCTTTGAAACCACCCCTATTTTTACCCTACTTCAACTCTATCATGAAGGAGGTCAACGACTGATTCTGAGGGAGTTGAATCTTTTTGCGAATCCTACTTCTCGCAGCTTCCACGCCCTTGAGGGAGATATTCATAAGGGAGGCGATATCCTTGGATGCAAGGTTCAGATGGAGGTATGCGCAGAAGCGTAAATCCGTATCCGTAAGGGACGGATAACGCTCCCTGAGGGTAGAGAAGAAGTTCTCGTGAATGTTGTCGAAGTTCTTTTCGAAGACGGCCCAGTCGGCCTCGGAGCCAAGCTGGGAATCAATGACGGAGCAAATGCGGTGGTAATATTTGTCCGGATAATCCTTGCCAAGAGCGGCCTTCTGGGCCGCCAGCTCTTTCTTGATGCTTATGAGAGCCTCGTTCTTGCGTATGCTGCCCATGGTGGTGGAGGCAAGCTCCTTGCTCTTGAGCTTGAGTTCCTCGGAGAGACGCTCCCTTTCAAGGCGGTCCAGCTGTTTCCTCTGCTGGTGGATGAAATGATTCACCAGCGCCAGAACTGCAAGCAAGAACAGCACTATATATATCAGCCATGCCCACACAGAGCGCCAGAATGGCGGTTTGACGGAGAACGGCCAATCCCATGCAGAAAGCACCGTACCGTCATAGGAACGCGCTTCAATACAGAAACGATAGCTTCCTGCAGGGAGATAATTGTAAGCAGCCTCAGGTGCACCGTGGAGTTCGCTCCAGGCGGTTTCAAGCCCTTCCAGGCGTGCGTGGAAACGGACCTCCTCCATGATTCCGGACACCGGGCAGGACATGCGGAATGAAATGTTCCCAAGCCTGTACGGAAGCCTTGGATTGTCAAGGTCAAGGGCCAGGAGGCTGTCCGGGGCGGCCTTGCTGCGGTCCCTTACCCTTATGGCTGCCGGCTTCATGGTGAGAGGCTGTACCTGGCTGATACCGCTGCCGGGCTTATATTCTGCAAGGGCATTCTCCAGCATGAAGAGATAACTGCCCCCGGGAAGGGGGATGATTCTCTCTCCGGAGTCTACGACGCGGCCTCCCAGGATACGGTAAGGCACAAGGTCGCTGAACTCCAGGCTATCTCCGTTCCATTTCATGAGAACGGCTTCACGTTCGGAAATGAACCAGTAGCGGTCTGGGCCGGCACGCACTATGTTCTGGAAGGGAGAAAAGCCCTTCAGGGCGCTGTTCAGGGCCTCATACGGCACCATGCCGGAGGAAAGGTCGTCGTATGTGTAGAAGCCGGAGACGCCGTCGGTAAAGACAACCCTGGAGTCAAATGAAAGCACTTTAACAGGCCCTTCAAAGGTATCATAACGCCTTACGGAAGCCACCTTGTCCAGCTCCTGTGAGAGTTCAACGGCAAAGAGCCCGCCGTGCAGGTGACCGGCCCAGACGGTTCCCTTGAAATCTATCTTGAGGGTGGACACCGGCTCCATGAAACCGCTCACGTAATTGCTGAACACCCACTTGCCGCCTTGTTTCACGTAAACGCAAAGCGAAGTGTAGGTGCCCTGCACCAGCACTTCCCTGCCGTGGATGACGCCCTTGTCCATACAGGAGCCGCCGGTGACGGGAGAGACCTGGCGCACGCTGTATGGCGCAACCTCGAAGGTGGCGCCGTTTGTCCCGGCAAAGAGCTGTGAATCGAAGAAGGAGAGCATGGGCACATGGCCCTCCACCGCCTTGTACATGGACACGCCGCTTATTCTGCCGTCACTGAACTGCGCCCGGAACAGGCCTTCGCTGGTTCCAAGATATAGATAGGGCTCACGGTAAGCTGCGGTATAGATGTCGCCGACGCTGGGCCTGAAAGCGCTCAAAAGCCTCATTTCCGTGCCGATTTTAGCCACGGCAACGCCGCTGCCAAGGGCCAGCCAGAGGTCTCCTGAGGCGTCCTGCTGCATGTCAAGGACGGTGTTTCCGGGGAGGACGTTGGAAGAGCTGAGGTGCCAGCGCAGGCGGCCGTCACTGCCTATGCATAAGGCACCGCCCAGGCGCGTTCCCACAAGGATGCAGCCGTCGGGGGTGATGTCGGCAACGTTCACCTGGCTGGTGCGCAGGAGATCATCGGCACCGGTGGGGAAACGGGTGAAGCCGCGGTCGTCCATGAGGTAGAGGCCGTCGGAATAGGTGACCGCAAGGAAGGCGTTCCCAAAGGGCAGAATGCCGATGCAGGGGCTCCTGAACGGCACTCCCGGCACTTTGGTGAGTTCTGCCGTGTCAAGGTTCACTTCCGAGAAGCCGTAATCCTCCGAACGTGCGAAGACGCGGCCGCCGGCGGCGGAAAAGAACTCCACGAAGGAGCCGGACTCCACGGCCTTGACGCTGTCTCCGTCCAGGATGAACCAGGAACGGAATGCCTGGAAGACCACCCTGCCGCGAACCTTCACGATGCGCCATATCTCGTCGTTCTGCATGTCGTATCCCTCAAGCCTGTCAGACAGGGAGGTATACACCAGAACGCCGTTGGCGGCACGGGAGAAGTAGCCGAACTCCTCATAACTTCCGGCATAAATGCGGCCTGAATCGCTCAGAAGGCATCTAACGACCTTGTTCTGCGGAAGCGGATACAGATCCCAGCCAAAGCCGTCGAAGGTAAGAAGACCGCGGTTGTTGCCCACATAGAGGATGCCGTCCGGATCCGTTTCCACGGCCCAGTTCTGGCTGTCGGCATTGTAATCGGCCTTGGTGAAAGACTTGACGACGGGGGTGAATTCCTGCGCGCCGGCAGCGGCACACAGGAGAAAGAGAGCGGCTGCCAGGACCGCCCGTCTCATCATTTCAGTTTTGTAACAAATTCCTGGGCCTGCTTGGAGCGGGGCAGAACCTGCTTTGCGGCACGGAGCCAGGCGTCGGCATCGTCCTTGCCTACGCCCTTGACGGTGAAGACCACCTCCTCCTCATGCGCGCGCGCCTTGATATTGAGGACAACCACGCTCTGGCTCATTGAACCCGGCGTCTCCATCCTCTCCTGCACTGTTGCCGATATCTCGAGCACATCTGCAGCATCTTCCTCCACGGTTAAGCCTTCGCCCTGGAGCATCTGGGTAAAACGCTGCTGAAGCACCTTCGCGGCGGCCTCGGGAATGTCCCCCGCCACCTTGACGCTGAACGACTGGGCCGATGCAATCACCGCCCCCATTATCAGAACCGCAAGAGATACAACGATACGTTTCATATTTTCATGTGTTTTTACCCTGTCAAAACAAGTCCCGTGCCGATGCATGAAACTTTTATGAATTCAAAGATACGAAATTTTTGGAAATTCAATATTTTTATCTACCTTTGCAGTCCCGTTTTGGGAGACCTCTTCTTTTTGAGGGCGATTAGCTCAGTTGG
>JAFTFV010000019.1 GCA_017458265.1 Bacteroidales bacterium
ATGCTTACATGCTTGACCGATTTATTTCCATTTCCGGGAAATCCCCGAAACTGCGAAAAAATGACACTGATTTCAAAGAACTATTATTCCTGGGCGTCCGTGACGCCGCTTGAACTTTTATAAAATTAACGTACTATTGCTTTTAAAGATGACTAAGATAAAAAGTCCTTTTGCAGCTTGTGAGGCAACACTGAAGCATGAACGCAGGGTGACCAAGTTCAGGGGAGAGAGCTTCCCTTACACGTATTGGTACTACCAGTGCGACGAGACCGGCATTATTTTCACGACTTCGGAACTGGATGACAGAGGTGTAGGAGAGGTATATGCCCAATATCGGGAGAAATACGGTATCCCTTCCCCTGAGGAGCTGAAGGCTACCAGAAAGAAGTATGGCCTATCCGCAACCAAAATGTCGGAGGTGTTAGGCATGGGGATCAATCAGTACAGGTTGTATGAGGATGGAGAAATGCCATCTTTGGCAGTAGGCAAGGTCCTTAAAAGCATTGAGGATCCCTATATTTTCAAGAGATTCTTGGATAATTCTGTGAATCAATTCTCCAAGAAAGATTTCGAACAGATGGAAGCAAAGGTCTCTGCAGTCTTTGCATAGAATTATAGCAAATAGTATCATGAAAGCGGTAAACAGCGTGCCTGTGAGCCGCTTTTTTGATAAAGGTTGGTTTTTAACCTGCCATCCTTTATCGGGGAATCGGCCACGGAAATGGTTGAGGGGAAGAAATGGTGATAATGGTTGGCGCCACAAAAACCAACCTTTATCAAAACAAGCAAATTATGTTAAAATAAAATATTATGGCATTCATCAACAAAGACTTCATGCTGCAGACAAAGACTGCACGCAAACTCTATCATGAGCATGCAGAGAACATGCCCATCATCGACTATCACTGCCACCTGGTGCCCCAGCAGATTGCAGAGAACATCCAGTTCCGTGATATCACCCAGCTCTGGCTTGTGGATGGCCACTACGGAGACCACTACAAGTGGAGAGCCATGCGTGCAAACGGCGTCTCCGAGGAATACCTCACCGGCGGCACCAAGACCTCCTGGGAAACCTTCCAGAAATGGGCCGAGACCGTTCCCTACACCATGCGTAACCCTCTCTACCACTGGACACACCTTGAGCTGAGCCGCGTTTTCGGCATCGACAAGCTTCTTTGCCCTGCAACTGCACGTGAGATCTTTGACGAATGCAACGCGAAGCTTGCGACGGAAGAATTCCGCGGCCAGGCCCTCATCCGCAAGTTCAACGTAGAGACCGTGTGCACCACCGACGACCCTGCCGACGACCTCCGCTATCACAAGCAGATCCTGGAGAACCCCTTCGGCACCAAAGTCATTCCTGCATGGCGCCCGGACAAAGCCATGGCTATCGAGGATCCCAAGTCCTACAAGGAATACCTCAAGAAGCTTGGAGAGGCCGCAAACCGCGAAATCGACTCCTACACAGACCTCATCGAGGCCCTCAAGATCCGTCACGACTTCTTCGCCTTCATGGGCTGCAAGCTCTCCGACCACGGCCTTGAGACCTTCTATGCCGATGACTACACCCAGCTCGAAATCGAAGCCATCTTCAAGATGGTCCTCCTTGGAAAGCGTCCCACCGAAAGCCAGCTCAACAAGTTCCGCAGCGCCTTCCTCCACGACATGGCAGTCATGGATGCCGAGGCCGGCTGGGCCCAGCAGTTCCACGTGGGCGCCATCCGCAACAACAACACCAAGATGTTCAACCTGGTGGGTGCCGATACCGGCTACGACGCCATCCACGACCTTCCTACCGCAGCCGCAGGCCACAAGTTCTTTGACCGCCTGGCCTCTGAGGACAAACTCGCAAAGACCATCCTCTACTGCCTCAATCCCAAGGACAACGAGGTCATGATGACCATGGCTTATACCTTCAATGACGGCACCTTCCCCGGAAAGATGCAGTTCGGCAGCGGCTGGTGGTTCCTTGATCAGGAAATCGGCATGCGCCGCCAGATGGATGCCCTCAGCGTACTCGGCCTCTTCTCCCGCTTCGTCGGCATGCTCACCGACAGCCGCTCCTTCATCTCCTACCCCCGCCACGAGTACTTCCGCCGCATCCTCTGCGACGTCCTTGGGAAGGACATCGAAGAAGGCAAGCTCCCCGCCAGCGAAATTGACTTCATAGGCAAAATGGTCGAAGACATCTCCTACAACAACGCCAAGAATTACTTCCAGTTCTGATGAAATACATCAAAATCAACCCTGCCGACAACGTCGCCGTCGCCCTCGAAGACCTCGCCAAAGGCGAGGTCGTGGAAGGCGTGACCCTTCTTGTCGACATCCCCCGCGGCCACAAGATTGTCCTCCGGGACCTCAGGGCAGGGGAGAACGTCATCAAGTACGGCTTCCCCATCGGCCATGTGACGCGTGATGCCGATGCCGGCACCATGGTCAACCACGAATGCATCAAGACCAATCTCGAAGGCCTGTTGGACTACAAGTACGAGCCCCTGGACTACGTGAAAGCCGCCTCTTCTGTCATTTCGACCGAAGACCCCTCTCCTGTCATTTCGAGCGAAGGCGAAGCCGTAGTCGAGAAATCCCGCACCTTCAAAGGCTTCCGCCGTGCCGACGGCCAGGTAGGCATCCGCAACCAGATCTGGGTAATTCCCACGGTGGGCTGCGTGAACGGCATCTGCCAGCAGATCGTGGACCGTTTCAAGGCCGAAAATCCCGGCCATCCCGGCGTGGACGCCATCGTCGCCTTCCCCCACAACTACGGCTGCTCCCAGCTGGGCGGGGACCACGAAAACACCCGCACCATCCTTGCCGATATGGTGCACCACCCCAATGCCGGCGGCGTGCTGGTGGTGTCCCTCGGCTGTGAGAACAACCAGCTGGATGCCTTCCGCGAACTTGTCGGCCCTGTCGATGAGAAGCGCGTGAAGATGTTCAAGACCCAGGAGGTGGGTGACGAGGTCGAATTCGGCCTTCAGCAGCTGCGCGAGATCTACGCCGTGGCATCGAAGGACGTGCGCGAAGACGTTCCCGTTTCGGAACTTCGCGTCGGCCTCAAATGCGGCGGCTCCGACGGCCTCTCCGGCATCACCGCAAATCCTCTCCTTGGCGTTTTCTCCGACTGGATCGTCGCCCAGGGTGGCACCACCGTCCTCACCGAGGTCCCCGAGATGTTCGGTGCCGAGACCATCCTCATGAACCGCTGTCAGGACGAAGCTACCTTCGATAAGACCGTGCACCTCATCAACGATTTCAAGGAATACTTCATGAAGCAGGGCATGCCCGTGTACGAAAACCCTTCGCCCGGCAACAAGGCCGGCGGCATCTCAACGCTGGAAGAGAAGAGCCTCGGCTGCACGCAGAAGTGCGGCAAGAGCATTGTGCGCGGCGTCTTGAAATATGGCGAAAGGCTGTCTGTCAAGGGACTCAATCTGTTATCGGCCCCGGGAAATGACCTCGTTGCCTCTACGGCCCTTGCTGCCAGCGGCTGCCAAATCGTTCTCTTCACCACCGGCCGCGGAACCCCCTTCGGCAGTTTCGTGCCCACCATGAAGATCTCTACGAACACTCCGCTGTACGAGAAGAAACCCGGCTGGATTGACTTCAACGCCGGTGTCCTGGCCCAGGACCAGCCCATGGCCGATGTCGCCCCGCGCTTCATCGACTTCGTCCTCGCCGCCGCCTCCGGAGAGCCCGTCAACAACGAGCGCAACAACTACCGGGAGATTGCCATTTTCAAGCAGGGCGTCACGCTGTAGCCCGTTTTTGCGGCCCGGTTGTGCCTTTTTCGCCGTACCGTGACGTCCACGGTAACAAAAACGGCCAAAATTGTCACCGCCGCCGTCACCAATGACGTCCACGGTAACAAAATCGGCCAAAATTGTCACCGCCGCCGTCAAAAGATAAATATGATTAGACCCTCGATAAGGGAAAAGAATATACAATCCAGCAAAAATCCGGCGAACAGGCCATTATCCTCGTAATCATCAAAGAATCTTAATACTAAACTATGGAAAGACTAAACCGCACGTCTGCACCGCAGGCAAAACAGTACACCGAAAAGGTGATCCAGTTTGGCGAAGGCAACTTCCTCCGCGCATTCATAGAGTGGATTATCTGGAAGACCAACCAGAAGACCGATTTCAACGGCTCCGTGGTTGTTGTCCAGCCCATCGAGAAGGGTATGGTCGAGTGGCTCAACGAGCAGGACGGCCTCTATCACCTTAACCTCCAGGGCCTCCAGAACGGCCAGCCCGTAGACAGCGTCGACCTCATCGACGTCATCTCCCGTGGCCTGAACCCCTACACCCAGTTCGAGGAATACCTCAAGCTCGCCGAGCAGCCCGAAATCCGCTTCGTGATCTCCAACACCACCGAGGCCGGCATCGCCTTCGACCCCGCGTGCAAGCTTGACGACAAGCCCGCATCCTCCTATCCCGGAAAGCTCACCCAGCTCCTGTACCACAGGTTCCAGCACTTCCAGGGCGCAAAGGACAAGGGCCTCATCATCTTCCCCTGCGAGCTCATCTTCGAAAACGGCAAGCACCTCAAGGAATGCATCCTCAAGTACATCGACCTCTGGAACCTCGGCTCTGAGTTCCGCGCCTGGTTCGAGGAAGCCTGCGGCGTCTACAGCACCCTCGTAGACCGCATCGTCCCCGGATATCCCCGCGACAACGCCGCCCAGCTCTGCGAACGTGCCGGTTATGACGACCACCTCCTTGACAAGGCCGAAATCTTCCACCTCTGGGTCATCGAAGCCCCCAAGGCCATCGCCGATGAGTTCCCTGCCGACAAGGCCGGCCTCAACGTCCTCTTCGTCCCTTCAGAGGCTCCCTACCATGAGAGGAAGGTTACCCTCCTGAATGGTCCCCACACCGTCCTGAGCCCCGTTGGCTACCTCAGCGGCCTCAACACCGTTAAGGACTGCTGCGAAGATCCCCAAGTGGGCCAGTTCGTCCACCAGGTCATGTTCGATGAACTCCTTCCCACCTGCAACCTTCCCAAGGCAGAGCTCGAGAAGTTCGCAGGCGACGTCATGGAGCGCTTCCGCAACCCGTTCGTAAAGCACTTCGTCACCTCCATCATGCTCAACTCCTTCCCCAAGTTCAAGACCCGCGATCTCCCCGGCCTCAAGACCTATCTCGACCGCAAGGGTGAACTCCCCAAGGGCCTCGTCCTTGGCCTCGCAGGCATCTGCACCTACTACAAGGGCGGCAAGAGGGGAGAGGACGAAATCGTCCCCAATGACGATCCCAAGATCCTGGAGCTCCTGAAGAACCTCTGGGCCACCGGCGACGTCCGCAAAGTCGCTCAGGGCGTCCTTGCCGATGACTTCATCTGGGGCGAAGACCTCAACGCAATCCCCGGCCTCACCGACCTTCTCGCCGCAGACCTCGCCCTTATCCAGGCCCAGGGCATGCGCGCTGCCGTAAAATCTATCCTCTAAGATATGAGCACACAACAAAAACTTATGACCAACTGGCGCTGGTGGCTGTGTTCCCTTCTGTTCGTAGCCACCACCGTCAACTACCTGGACCGTCAGGTACTCTCCCTCACCTACGAGGAGTTCATCAAGCCGGAATTCCACTGGACTGATGCAAACTACGGTACCATCACCTCCTTCTTCTCCATCTTCTACGCCATCGCCTGCCTCTTCGCCGGCAAGTTCGTAGACTGGATGGGAACCAAGAAGGGCTACCTCATCGCCATCGGCGTGTGGAGTGCAGGCGCCTGCCTCCATGCCGCTTCAGGCTGGGCCACCGCCCACATCGTGGGCCTTGACTCCGTTGCAGCCATGAGGGCTGTCGAAGCCGGTTCCAACATCGCCCTTGCGGTGTCCACCACATCGGTATACCTCTTCCTCCTGTGCCGAGGCATCCTTGCCCTTGGTGAAGCCGGAAACTTCCCGGCGGCAATCAAGGTCACGGCCGAATACTTCCCCAAGAAGGACCGCGCCTTCGCTACCTCCATCTTCAATGCAGGTGCATCAGTGGGCGCCCTTGCAGCTCCGCTTCTGATACCCCCGCTCGCATCCAAGTTCGGCTGGGAATGGGCATTCATCATCATCGGCGGACTGGGCTTCATCTGGATGTTCTTCTGGGCCTTCATGTACAGCAAGCCCGAGGAATCCAAGCACGTGAACGAGGCTGAACTCGAGTACATCCACCAGGACGATGCCGCAGAGGCTGCCGAAAAGGCCGCTCTGGCAGAGCAGAAGAGCATCCCCATGCTGAGGTGCTTCGGCTACAAGCAGACCTGGGCCTTCATCGTGGGCAAGTTCTTCACCGACGGTGTATGGTGGTTCTTCCTCTTCTGGGCTCCTTCCTACTTCTCCAACCAGTTCCATGCACCGGCCACTTCCGGTCTTGGACAGGCCCTCATCTTCACCCTGTACGCCATCGTGACGGTGATTTCCATCTTCGGCGGATACCTTCCCAAGATATTCGTAGAGAAGAAGGGCATGAACCCCTATGCAGGCCGAATGCTCGCGATGCTCATCTTCGCCTTCTTCCCCATTGCAGCCCTCTTTGCACAGCCCCTCGGCGTGAACCTCAATTCACCCTGGTGGCCGGCAATCCTCATCGGCCTTGCAGGTGCGGGACACCAGGCCTGGAGCGCCAACCTCTTCTCCACCATCGGTGACATGTTCCCCAAGAGCACCATCGCAACCATCACCGGCATCGGTGCAATGGCAGGCGGTATCGGCTCCATGATCATCCAGAAGGTTGCAGGTAACCTCTTTACCTTCGCAGAGAACCAGGGCGCAGCCTTCACCTTCCTTGGCTTTGAAGGCAAGCCTGCAGGCTACTTCATCATGTTCTGCTTCTGCGGCCTTGCATACCTCATCGCCTGGAGCATCATGAAGGCCCTCGTGCCCAAGTACAAACCCATCGAAGCCTAATTTATGAAGTTTCGTTATTTCGCGCTGGCAGCGGCCGTATTGGCCGCTGCTTGCGGTAAAACACCGGAGACAACTCCTCAGGAAGTCACTCTCACCACTCCGCCGGACCCGTCCGCAAAGACTGTGTGCGTTGACGCTCCGCTGACCCTGGAACTGTCCTCCACGCCTGTCCTTGGCACTTCCGGCTACATCCGCGTGTTCAGGAAAGACGGCACCAAGGTGGACGAAATCAACCTTTCCGACATCTCCAAGACGGTCACCCTCGAAGACGGGACCATGATTCCCGCCGGGGCCGATGCCGATGCAGGCAAGATAGCCATCGGCGATGACTATGTCTTCCACACCTTCATGGATGCCCTTCACAGCGGCCAGTACAGGGTGGTGCACTATACTCCGCTACGCATAAAGGGAAAGACGCTGGAGATAAAGCTTCACAACGAGGCCCTTTCCTTCGGCGAGTCCTACTATGTGACCGTCGATGAATCCGTTGTCGGCAAGGCCGTGGCGGCAGAGGACATGCCCTTCACCGTCAAGGCCCGCCCCTCCGGCACAACCCTTTCCGTCAAGGCCGACGGCACCGGCGACTTCTGCACCGTTCAGGGCGCCCTGAGCTATGCTTCCACTCTCTCCAAGGATGCCGATGTAGTGATCGAGATAGGGGAGGGACGCTTTGAGGAGCTGCTTTTCCTCAGGAACAAGAACAACGTCACGCTCCGCGGCGCATCCAGAAGCGGTACCGTCATCGCATATCCCAACAATGACAGCTATGAGACCGGTTCCGGTTCGTCTGTGTCTTCGAAGCCTTCCGTAGGCCATTCCATCGGAAAGTCCGGCGGTCGAAGCGTGTTCCTGGTAGAGAACTGTGACAACCTGGTGCTTGAAAATCTCACACTGGAGAACACCTACTCCATCCCTTCACACAAGGGCCAGGCAGAGGCCATCTATTTCAACGACGGCTCCAACTCCCGCAAACTCACCATCGAAAGCTGCAATCTCCTCTCCTGGCAGGACACATTCCTCACCAAGGGCAAGGTGTGGGTGCATGGCAGCCTCATCGCAGGCCATGTGGACTACATCTGGGGATACCCTGACGTTTGCCTCTTTGAAGACTGCGAGATTCGCTCCCGTGCGGGCGGCTACATAGTCCAGGCCCGCGTACCTTCCGGATGCAAGGGATTCGTGTTCCTGAACTGCAAGCTCACCGCAGAAAGCGGCGTGAAGGACGGAGCCATGGAACTCGCCCGCAGCGGCGGCTCCACCGACTACTATGACAACGTAGTATTCGTGAACTGCACCATGTCTCCGGTAATCGCATCGGCAGGCTGGCATACAAATCCGGCTCCCAACCCGTCCGCCCCTACGGCCACTTCCGGCTGGCGCGAATACGGCTCCAAGACCCCCGCAGGCACCGCCGTCACCGGCCACAACTCCTACGGCAAGGTCCTCACCGCCGCCGAAGCCGAACCGTACCTCACCCGCCAGTCCATCCTCGGCTGGTAAGCGGGAAGTCTTCTGCCCCAGATACATTCAAACCACCGTTTTCGGCCTCTGGTGAGGGAAAACGGTGGTTTGCCCATGTTTAAACTGCGCCAAACCACCAAAAACGCCCTCTCAGAGCCAAAAGTGGTGGTTTGCGTGTATCAAAGAGTATCAGCGCTGTGCAAATTCCCAAAGATTCAGACCCACACCGCCGTAGATGGCGTAGCGGGTATAGATGAGGTTGATGCTGAACCAGCGGCAGGGCTGGACGGAGATGCCGCCGCCGAAGTTGAAGCGGTGCTCGCGGGTGCCTTTGGTGACCTCGTAGGGATGGTACCAGTCAAGGCCGTCGTCGCCGCCCCATACGGCGCGGGAGCCGTCCGTAATGCCTTCATTGGTCTGTGAATATCCTACAAGCGGCATTATCCTGAGCCAAGAGAGGACGGGAATCTGGTAGCCGGCATTGACTTCTATGGCCGAGGAATCGTTCCACTTCTGGTCCTCGACCGAATTGGCATAATGGTGCTCGGGAGACTTGTGGATGAAATCCAGGTAGAATCCGGAGTACATGAGGTTTGCACCCATGGCAAAGCCGGAGCGGGGAGTAGTGGTTCCAGCGGCGCCGATATTGATACCGGCTTCGAACCTGCCGGAGTTGCTCGAAAAATCAAACCACTGCGCATTTGCAGCGAAAGAAGCCGCCAGAAGCACGGCTATTATTAGATAAAGTCTTTTCATGATGCCACAAAGGTAGGCATTTTTTTTGTAACTTTGCACGCTTAAATTTATATGTCATGAAGAGATTCATCGCAATTGCCGCCGCTGTACTGGCAACATTGGCGTGCACGAAAGAATATACGAAACAGTTCCGGGGCTACTACTCGTTCAAGACCGGCGGTTCAGTGGAAATCTCCGGAAAGATCTACACGGTGAAGGAAGACACCGTGAAGATTGACACCATCCCCCACGTGGTCACGCTGGGTCCCCTAACCTTCCGTGACACCACCTACAACTATCACGTGAAGCTTGACACCATCGCAAGCCGTGACACCACCGTCACAAGGCACATCGTTGCCGAAAGCGGCCAGATGCATATCCTGGAAGACGGCACAGACCGCATGAAGGTCACCATGAATGTCACCGGCGGAGACCCCGTGGTCTTTGACGCGTCAGCCGACAGCGACAATATCACCCTGAGCCCCGTAAAGCGTTACATCACAGTGAGCACTGACGGTCTGGGCATTCCCTCCCGCTGCTGGATGAACGTGAGCGGAAGCGGAAAACGCTACGAAGACATGATAATCTTCAACCTCACCTACCAGGGAGACTACAACTTCGAGGACATCGAAGGCACCGTTACCAAAAGCGACATAAACTGCATAGCCACCGTCAATGAATAGGAAAGCAGCAATACTCGTAACCATCCTCCTTGTCACTTCCTGCGGCGGGAGGGATGCCCTGCTCCGAAGGAAACAGACCGCTCCGGAGCCCGTTACCGTAAAGGTCATGACTGCCGTAAAGAGTGCCGCCGGAGTATCGGCAGGCTTTGTTGGCACCGTCCAGTCCGACCTTGACGCCACCCTGCGCTCTCCTGCCGACGGAACCGTAAAACAGCTTAGCGCCCGCGAAGGCCATCCCGTGAAGAAGGGGCAGGTTCTTGCGGTGATAGAATCCGAAACGCTGAAAAGCGCCTGGAGGGCCGCCAAGGCCTCCCTGGACCAGGCCGAAGACGGCTGGAAAAGGGTTTCCATGGTGCATGAAGGCGGCGCGGTCACAGAAGTCGAATACATGAACGTGAAGGCAAAGGTTGAGCAGGCCCGCGCCACCGAGGCCGCAGCCCGCAGCGCCCTTGAAAAATGCACGGTGAAAGCCCCGTTCGACGGCGTGGTGGAAAAGGTCTGGACCAGCCGGAACCTGGAGCTCATCCCTGGAGAACCGCTTGTGAGCATCGTCAACCTGGGTGCCCTGAGCGTGGATTTCTCCATCCCGGAGGCAGAACTGCACAAGTACCATGAAGGAGACGCCGCCGTGGTGAGCGTCCCCGCCCTGGGCATTGAAATCGACGCCGTGCTGCAGTCCAAGGGAATCACCGCATCGGCCCTGTCACGCAGCTACGACTGCACGGTCTCGCTCGCAAAGAGGCCGGAGGGGCTCATGCCCGGAATGGTGTGCAAGGTAATTCTTGGGACGGACAGGCAGGACAGCGCCATCGTTATTCCCACATCGGCAGTAATGACCGACATGGAAGGCCGATATGTATGGACCGTGGACGAAAGCGGCACGGTGGTGAAAAAGCACATCCGGGTGGGAGGATACTCCTACAGCGGGATTTCCGTCACCGGCGGTATCGAGGACGGTGAAATGGTCATAATCGAAGGCCGGAGGAAGGTATCGTCCGGCATGAAAGTAAAGGTGGAGAAGTAATGGATCTTGGAAGGCTCAAGGAAGGCGGAATAGCCGCCTGGGTACGGTGGGCGGTACGGGAGAAAGGCCTTGTGGCCGTCCTGATACTGGTCCTCATCGCGCTTGGCGGATTCGGCCTCGTGAGAATGAACAAGGACGAGTTCCCCACCTTCCAGCTCAAGCAGGGGCTGGTTGCCGGCGTATATCCCGGCGCAAGCGCCACCGAGGTGGAGGAGAGGCTCACAAAGCCGCTGGAGGACTATCTTTTCACCTTCAAGGAGGTGAACCGGGAAAGGACTTTTTCCGTCACGAAAAGCGGTATATGCTATATTTACGTAGATCTCAGGGATGAGGTTTCCCAAAGCCTCAAGGACGAGGTCTGGTCCAAGATAAAGCTGGGCCTGCAGCAACAGCAGCTCACGCTTCCCGCCGGAGTTCTCACCGTCGCGGTGCTGGACGATTTCGGCAACACCAGCTCGCTGCTGCTGTCGATGGAATCCTCGGAAAAGAGCTACCTGGAGCTGCAGGAATATGCCGAGGAGCTCTGCATCAGGCTGCAGGGCATTCCGGAGCTTGCGAAGGCGACGGTTATCGGCAAGCAGGAGGAAGAGATTGCCGTGACCCTGGACAGGGAGAGGCTGTCGGCCTACGGGATTGACCCGGCGGCCATTTTCCTTGACTATCAGGCCGCTTCGCTGCCGCTCCCTTCGGGCACGTACGTGCATAACGGAAAGAGCGAAAGGGTGAGCATCGCCGCCGCCGTGGAAAGCGAGAGGGAGGTTGCCGAAAGGATAATCTGGTCCGATCCTCAGGGCCGCGTGGTACGCCTTAAGGATATCGCAAGCATAGAAAGGCGCTACAAAACGCCCACCCAGTACGTTTCCAACAACGGGAACGCCTGCCTCATAGTGAACGTGGAGATGCTGCCGGACCACAATATCGTGGCATTCGGAAAGAGCGTGGAAAATGTGCTTCAGGAGTACAGGAGCACACTTCCTGACGGAGTTGACATAACCCGCGTGAGCGACCAGCCCCATGTCGTTGGAACCAGTGTATGGAGTTTCCTCAGGGACCTTCTCATATCCATGCTGGTTGTCATCGTGGTGATGCTGATGCTGTTTCCCATGCGGTCAGCCCTCATTGCAAGCTCCGGAGTGCCGGTGTGCATTGCCGTTGCGATTGCGGTAATGTACATTACGGGGATGCCCCTCAACACGGTTACACTGGCCGCGCTCATCGTAACCCTCGGGATGATAGTGGACGATTCCATCATAACCATGGACGGCTACATGACGCAGACTTCGAACGGTTTCCATGGAGTCGATGCGGCCGCTGCGAGCGCCAAGGAGCTGTTCATGCCCACATTCATGGCAACGCTTGCAATCTGCCTCATGTTCTTCCCCATGACAGTTATCATCACGGGCTATCTGGGAGACTTCGTGAAACTGTTTCCCTGGATTATCCTGATATCTCTGATGACCTCCCTCTTCTACGCGGTAACGGCCGTTCCTTCGCTTGAGGTCAGATACATAAAGGCAGAGGAGGCCTCACGCCGGAAAAACATCATTGCAAGGGCACAGGACTGGTTCTTCGGCATTCTTCAGAAGATTTATGAGAACTGCCTCGGCTGGTGCTTCAGGCATCCCGGGCTCACGATAGCGATGGGCGTCGCGGCCGTTGCACTGGGCCTTTTCATGTTCTCCAGAATCAATATCCAGATGATGCCGAAGGCCGCGCGCGACTTCTTCGTTACGGAACTCACCACCGAGGCCGGAACCGCCGTGGAGGTGACATCGGCAAGGGCCGATTCCCTGGTGAGCCTCATGCTCTCCGACGAAAGGATAGTGTCGGCAACGGCGTTCGTCGGGACGGGAGCGCCGCGATTCGTGGCAACGTACGCGCCCATCCTGCCGTCTCCCCAGACAGCGCAGATTATCGTGAGGACGGTCTCCAACAAGGCTACGGTGGAGATTCTGAGGGAGTATATCGACAGGTACGAGCACCTCTTCCCCGACACGCAGATTCACTTCAAGCAGATGGACTACCAGGTGGTGGAGGCGCCGGTGTGCGTGAGCCTGTACGGC
>JAFTFV010000020.1 GCA_017458265.1 Bacteroidales bacterium
ATTGACACTTTTTTCAGGCTTTTTAATGCCTGCCTTCCGTCGTCCCTCAGGGACAGCTTACGGCAGATGTGATTATACGTAAAGTATTGAATATTAAATATTAAACAAAAATATTGTTAATTTTTAACGAAGTATTGTAAAGGAACTATAGAAGTAAAAGTTGTGTCTATTGGATCGATTGGTCCCGGCGTTGGAATGCTTAGTTCTTCCAGCAAAGTGTCGAAACTTAATCTAAAAGCAGGGATGTTCTCTAGTGCATAATTGAGTGAGCCGCCAGTCATAACGCATAGAGGTGTGAGGTCAGTCTGGGAAACAACAACGAAACCATTGTCATTGCTAAAGTCTACAGAGATAGCCAGCGTGTCAGTCCCAGATTGTAAATAACTAATTTCCTGCACATCATAGGAGGTCGCTTTTGTTTCAGGGAAAAACGCTCCTCTAATAGCCGTAGCAAGCTCTTCTATCTTTTGATCACTCGATGAAGATGTATATACAAAAACGGAGGCTTCGCTTTCTTTGGATAATTGTGAGCAAGAACAACACATCAATATGGAACAGATAGTCAAATGCCTGATGAAACAATCATTCATATTTGAATTCATTTATGTTTTATGGCAAAAATAAGCAATCCATACAACTTTTACAACCGTTATTTGTGACTTGTTCGCAGGGAACAGTTCGAATATTATTATTTATTCCCATTTGCTTCAATGTATGGCAGGTAGAATTCATGATAGTACTGAAGTGGTTTTTCGTTCTGCAAAAAACTAAAAAAAGCGCTAACTTTGTACTCTATGGCAGAAAAGGAATACATTCAGGTAAGAGGAGCCAGGGCGAACAACCTCAAAAACATCGATGTGGATATCCCCAGAGGGGAATTTGTGGTTGTGACCGGGCTCAGCGGCAGCGGAAAGAGTTCGCTCGCCTTCGACACCATATATGCAGAGGGGCAGCGGCGTTACATGGACACTCTGTCCACGTACGCCAAGCACTTCATGGGCATTTTGGAAAAGCCGGAAGTGGAGGAGATAAAGGGCCTCAGTCCCATCATTGCCATTGAACAGAAGACCACCGGCAACAACCCGCGTTCCACCGTGGGCACCATTACGGAAATCTATGACTTCCTGCGTCTGCTGTACGCCAAAGGTTCACGTGCCATATCCCCGGAAAGCGGCAAGGAGATGGTGCGTTATACGGATGAGCAGATAGTCGACCTCATTATGACAAAGTATGCCGGCCGCAAATGCTACCTGCTTTCTCCGCTTGTCCGCGGCCGAAAGGGCCATTACAGGGAACTGTTTGACCAGCTTCGCCGCCGTGGCTATACAGAGGTGCGCATAGACGGAGAAATCCAGTCCCTGCAGGAAGTAGACGCTCTGGACCGATACAAGGTTCACTTCATAGAACTTGTGGTAGACAGGCTCAAGCCGGAAGCGGGAGACGACAGGCGCATCAGGGACTCCGTATCCCGCGCGATACAGGTTGGAAAAGGCTCCGTGGCCGTTCTGGACCTGGAAACGGGAAAGCTGTCCCACTATTCCAAGCACCTTGTAGATCCGGAAAGCGGACTGTCGCTTGAGGAACCGCAGCCGCACAGCTTCTCATTCAATTCCCCGCAGGGATACTGCCCTCATTGCAAGGGTCTTGGTTCCATAGTGGACGTAGATATCAATACAATCATACCGGACAGGAGCAAATCCGTCGCCGACGGTGCCATAGTCCCGCTGGGAAAGGTTCGTGAAAACCGCAAATTCGATATCATACGCTCAATTGCGCGTCAGTATAACTTTTCACTTTATGACCCTATCGCCGCCATCCCGGATGAGGCGGTAAGCCTCCTTGTATATGGCTCGGAAGACCTCTTCCGCGTGGGAGAGGGCAATCTTTCGGAAATGGAAAGCTGGGGCGGAGTAATCGAGAACATTGAAGATACGGTAGTGTGCCCGGTGTGTAACGGAACCCGCCTGAGGGCAGAAGCCCTGTACTTCCACGTGGACGGAAAGAATATCAGCGAGGTGTCGGCAATGGAAATGTCGGAACTCCGCGCCTGGCTGGACAAGATTCCCGAAGGTTTCAACGAAAGGGAGAAAAACGTCGCCAGGGATATCCTCAAGGAGCTGCGTGAGAGGGTTCAGTTCATGTTGGATGTGGGTCTCGACTACCTGTCGCTTGACAGGCCCACGGCATCGCTTTCCGGCGGTGAAAGCCAGCGAATCCGCCTCGCAACGCAGATAGGCTCCCGCCTTGTCAATGTGCTGTATATCCTGGATGAACCGTCCATCGGCCTGCACCAGAAGGATAACAGGAAGCTGATATCTTCACTGAAGGCCCTCCGGGACGAGGGCAACTCGGTCATGGTGGTCGAACATGATGCAGAGACCATGATGAGTGCCGACTGGCTTGTCGATGTGGGGCCCGGCGCAGGAGAGAACGGCGGAGAAATCTGCCTGAGCGCTCCGCTCAAAGACCTTCTTGGCGCCAGGAAGAAGCAGACGGAGCATACGGTTTTCGGCCCGTCCATAACCCTTGAATACCTTAAGGGGAAAAAGAGCATCCCCGTGCCCGGAAAACGCCGTAAAGGCAGCGGCAAATTCCTCACGCTTTATGGTGCCAAGGGCAACAATCTGAAGAACATTACGGCATCGTTCCCGCTTGGGTGTTTCATTGGTGTGGCTGGTCTTTCCGGAAGCGGAAAGAGCACGCTTGTAAACGAGACTCTGATGCGTGTCCTGAGGCAGAAATTCTACCGCTCAAAGGAGCGCCCGCTGCCGTATGACAGCATCTCCGGCATCGAGAACCTCGACAAACTGATCGAGATAGACCAGTCTCCCATCGGCCGTACTCCCCGCTCCAATCCGGCAACTTTCACCGGAGTTTTCGGAGATATCAGGACGCTGTTTGAGGAAACCCAGGACGCCAAGGTGCGTGGTTTCAAGGCGGGGAAATTCTCATTCAACGTTCCCGGAGGCCGATGTGAAGAGTGCAAGGGCGCCGGCATCAAGATCATCGAGATGAACTT
This sequence comes from Bacteroidales bacterium, assembly GCA_017458265.1. GTDB lineage: Bacteria > Bacteroidota > Bacteroidia > Bacteroidales > UBA932 > Cryptobacteroides. Next base: position 3,020 of record JAFTFV010000020.1, read on the forward strand.
CCTGCCCTCTGTCCACGTCCCGTGCGAGGCCTGCGGCGGAAAGCGCTACAATGATGAAGTCCTCACGGTGAAATATAAGGGAAAGAACATAAGCGACGTCCTGGAGATGTCCATCTCTGAGGCCTACGAGTTCTTCAAGCCGGTTCCCAAGATTGCCGCAAAACTCAGGGCCCTCGTGGATGTGGGCCTCGGTTACGTGCGTCTTGGACAGAGCGCCGTCACCCTTTCCGGCGGAGAAAGCCAGCGCATGAAGCTTGCCGCAGAGCTGTCTCGCCCTTCAACCGGCAAGACTCTCTACATCCTTGACGAGCCCACAACCGGCCTACACTTTGAAGACATCAATGTGCTCCTTGGCGTTCTCCAGCGCCTCGTGGATGCCGGCAACACCGTCATCATCATCGAACACAACCTGGACGTCCTCAAGTCTGTCGACTATATCCTCGACATGGGCCCGGAAGGCGGCCGTCGCGGCGGTCTCATTGTAGCCAAGGGCACTCCCGAAGAGCTTGCCGATAATCCCGACTCTGTCACCGGACCTTATCTCAAAGAGGTCCTTCATCCTTAAATTCGAGCAAAAACAAGGACGGGCTCCTCATAATGGAAGTCCGTCCTTGTATCAACTGCCGCTGGTTTAGTCCAGTGCCTTCAGGTTGCGGGGATTGCAGATGTCTTTGGCCTCTGTGGTGTAGAGGTAGTCGAGGAGGTCGGCATAGTGTTCCTCTACCTTGCCACGGACAATCTTCATGGTGGAGTTCATCATCTTGTTGGCGATGGTGAATTCCTCGTCGCAGATGCCGATTGCTGAAGGGAGCCAGCGCTCAGGGAACATGCCGGCGTGCTTTCCGCCCTTCTTGTAGGAGTTGGCATCGGCCTCGATGAGGGACAGCATGTAGCGTTTGCCTTCTTCGGTGGCGGGGTCAAGACCTTTCTTCTTGCAGGCTTCTGCGAGGGCGGTCTTGTCCGGGACCACGAGGGCAACGCAGAACGGCTTCTGGTCATTGTGGAGGACGCAGGCCGATATCCACTTGGAAGTCTCGGTGAGGTTGTCCTCGTAGCCTTCGGGTGAGTACTTCTCACCGTCAGATGAGATGAGGAGGCTCTTGAATCGGCCCACTACATAGAGGAATTCGGGGTCTTCGGGGCAGATGTAGCCCATGTCTCCGGTGTGGAGCCAGCCGTCTACGATGGTGTCGGCAGTGGCCTTGGGGTTCTTCCAGTAGCCTGCCATGACGTTCTCTCCGCGGATGACGATTTCACCTCTGGTGCCATGGGGTACTTCCTTGCCTTCTGCATCGAGGATGACGCAGTCCATGGGCTTTACGATACGGCCCGATGAACCGAAGCGTGCATGGCCTGCGGAGTTGGCGCAGATGATAGGGGTGGCCTCGGTAAGACCGTATCCCTGGAACATGGGCATTCCAACAGCGCAGAAGAACTTCTGGAGTTCGATGTCCAGGAGGGCGCCGCCGCCTACGAAGAACTTCATGCGGCCGCCGAAGCTTTCGCGAACTTTCTTGAAGACCAGTTTGTCGAACAGGTCTACAAGGGGCTTTCTCCAGAAGGTGCCGCCTGTACCGCGGTTGTAGTATTCCTTATTGTACTTGATTGCGTTGTTCAGGGCAAAGTAGAAGAGCTTCTCGGTGAAGCCGCCTTTCTTCTTGATGGCGCTTTCGATGTTCTTCTTGAAGTTGCGGGCCAGTGCCGGAACGGAAAGCATCACGTGAGGGCGTGTCTCTGCAATTGCGGCAGGAACGTTACGCAGCGTTGCAAGGGCATTTTTGCCGATGGGGACAAAGCCGATGGAACCGCCGTAAATCATCATCGTATACATACCTGCAACGTGTGCGAAGCAGTGGTCCAGAGGAAGGATGATGAGCATTGTAGCGCCGAAATCGACTGAGATTACGGAATTGCCCTGCTCCACGTTTGCGGTATAGTTGCGATGGGTAAGGAGGATACCCTTGGGGTCTGCGGTGGTGCCGGAAGTGTAGGAAATGTTTGCATAATCATCCGGGCCGATGCTCTTGTAACGGGCTACGAACTCATCCTTGTGGGCCTTGAGGAACTCGTCGCCCATCTTCTGGATTTCGCTCATGCGGATTTCCTTCTCCTCGAGTTTGTCATAGTCGAAGGCGGTGTCGTCGAAGACGATTACTTTCTCCACGTCGGGGCATTCGTGAAGGATGGCCCTGATCTTGGGAAGGTGGTTTCCGGATACGAGAATCCACTTGGAATCGGAGTGGTTGATACGGAAGACAAGGTCTTTGCCTTCTCCGAGGTTCACTGAAAGGGGAACGTCGGTTGCACCTGCGTACATGGCGCCAAGTTCGGCGAGAATCCACATTGCGCGGCTTTCGGAAAGGAGGGCGATCTTGTCGCCTTTCTTGAGTCCCAAGGACATGAGACCGGCGCCGATTCTATATGCCTCTTCACGGGTCTGGCCCTGTGTGAGGACTTTCCATTCACCGTTAACCTTCTCACGGAGGTACGGTTCATTCTCATACTTGTGACTGTACTTTTCTACAAAGTCAATGATGGTTGGTCTTTCGGTCATAGGTTTTTTGTAATAACGTTATTCTGCAGGGAATAGGCCGTAAAGCTCGGCGTCAATCTTGTCTGTAATGTACTGGAATCCTTCGGGATTGTTCTCGAACTTGACGTTGTCCACGTCGATGATGAGAAGGCGGGACTTGTAGTCCTTGATCCAGTCTTCATAACGCTGGTTAAGGCCTGTGATATAGTCTATACGTATCGATCGCTCATATTCGCGGCCCCTCTTCTGGATCTGTGCGATGAGATTGGGAATGCTTGAGCGGAGGTAGATGAGGAGGTCCGGAGGGTTCACCAGGGACATCATGAGGTCAAAGAGGTCGCTGTAGTTTTCAAAGTCCCTTGTGGACATAAGGCCCATTGCATGCAGGTTGGGTGCGAAGATGCGGGCATCCTCGTAGATGGTGCGGTCCTGGATGATGACTTCCTGGTGCTTTGAAATCTCCACCACGTCCTGGAAACGCTTGTTCAGGAAGTAAATCTGCAGATTGAATGACCAGCGCTCCATATCCTCGTAGAAATCTGCCAGGTAGGGGTTGAAGTCCACAGACTCGAACTTGGGAGTCCAGCCGTAGTGTGCGGCGAGCATTTTTGTCAGAGTGGTCTTCCCACTGCCGATATTTCCGGCGATAGCTATATGCATAATATAAAATTTAAATATTCTCTGTCATTTCGAGCGTAGTCGAGAAATCTAAAACAATCCGTAAAGTTCCGCATCAATCCGGTCCGTAATGGAGGCGAAGTCCTCGGGACGGTTCAGGAAGTCGAGTTCATCGGCCTCTACGACGATGAGGCGGCCGGTGTATTCCGATATCCATTTTTCGTACCTTTCGTTGAGGCCGGAAAGGTATTCGATGGAGATGGTCTGTTCGTATTCGCGGCCGCGTTTCTGTATCTGGTAGACGAGATGCTCGATTGAGCTCTTGAGGTAGATCATGAGGTCCGGTTCCTTTACCACTGACATCATGACCCGGAAGGTGTCCATATAGGTGTTGTAGTCCCTTTCGGTAAGGTTGCCCTGTGCGTAATTGTTGGCAACGAAAATGTGGACACCCTCAAGGAGGGTACGGTCCTGGATGATAACGTCTTTGGACTTTGATATGTCTAGGACGTCATGCAGGCGCTGCTGGAGGAAGTACATTTCAAGTGCGAACGACCAGCGCTTGATGTCTTTGTAATAGTCCTCCAGATAGGGATTATAGGTAACGGACTCAAACTTGGGCGTCCAGCCGTAGTGGCGGGCAAGAAGAGTTGTGAGCGTGGTTTTTCCACTGCCTATATTTCCGGCTATTCCTATGTGCATAACTTCACAAAGTTCGTGAAAGTTTATTAAATTTGCAACGTCTAAAGAAGGACTTTTATGCTCAGAACCAGAATATTTCAGTTCAATCCGCTGGGAACCAATTGTGTGGTCGCCTGGGATAGCGATTCTTCTGTCTGCACCATATTTGACCCGGGTATGTCCGGCGAGGAAGAAATTGATTCCCTGGCAGGGTTCTTACGCGAGCATTCACTTACGCCGGAGGCGATTCTTCTCACCCATGGGCACTTTGACCATGCATGGGGTGTATATGGTTTTTTGAAGCATTTCAATGTTCCGGTTTACATGAGCCATGAAGACCTTGAGACCCTGTCAAAAGGTGCGCAGGTCTTCAAGGGGATGGGCCCTGTCAGTTTCCGCACTCTCAGAACGGATATCAAGACCATCGACCTCCCGTCCGAAATCACTGTGGGAGGCGTCTTATGGAAGGTAATAAAGACTCCCGGCCACACCCCCGGAGGAGTATGCTATTATTCTGAGGAAAACGGGCTCCTGATAAGCGGAGACACTCTTTTTGCAGGGGCTATCGGCAGGACAGACCTCCTTGGCGGAGATTATGATATCCTGATGAAGTCATTGCTGGAAAAGGTGATGACCCTTCCGGGAGATACCGACGTCATTCCCGGCCATGGCCAGCCAACCTCCATCGCCCGCGAGTCAACCGCCAATCCTTTCCTCCAGCCATTCAACGAGCCCGATGCCGATTGGTCTCAGGACGGTATCCCTATCCAGGTATGAGAATCATACGTTTCGACAGCATTGACTCTACCAATTCCGAGGCCCTGAGGCGTCTCCCGGAATATGAGGACATGACTGTCCTGTGGGCAATCGAGCAGACAGCAGGCCGCGGCCAGAGGGGAAATTCATGGTTTTCCGCCCCGGGCGAAAACCTCACCTTCAGTGTGGTCCTGAAAAGGCCCTTCTTGGCTGCCGATGCCCATTTCCTCAATTACGCCATCGCTGAGGCCGTTGCCGATTATCTCAGTTCGCATGGCATACTTGCCAGCGTAAAATGGCCGAATGACGTTTATATCGGCAAGAACAAGATAAGCGGAATCCTGATAGAGAATTCCCTGGTGGGGGACCGTCTGGCTGCGTCCGTTGTGGGTGTCGGCTTCAACGTGAACCAGAAGGAGTTCCCGCAGCTCGCAAATGCCACTTCGCTCACGCGCTGTACAGGCAAGGTGCATGACCTGGAGGAGTGCCTTAATGGCATTGTGTCGCGGTTTGAGATGAACTTGTCCTGCCTTGACAGCCCAAGGCACAGGGCGCTTCTTCTTGGCTCCTACTCCAACCACCTTTTCAGGAAAGACCAGACTTGCCGCTACCGTGACATGGCGTCCGGAGAGGAGTTCTGGGGAAAAATTGAAGGCGTGGATCCCGAAGACGGCCGTCTTCGGATAAACAATCTGAGCAGTCACAAGACTGTATTGTACCGGTTCAAGGAAGTCAGCTACATATTATGAAAACGTTCAATGTCGGTATTGTCGGCGCAGGCCATATAGCGGAGAAGATGGCTGCAACTCTTGCCAGGATGGAGGATGCCTCCTGCCTTGCAATCGCATCGCGCACCCTTTCAAAGGCCCGGGCTTTTGCCTCCAGGTTTGACATTCCCCGCTCATACGGCTCTTACGATGAACTGATTGCCGATCCGGATATCGACCTTGTGTATGTGGCAACGCCCCATACACATCATTTCGACGTCACCCGCAGGGCGATACTCGCCGGGAAGCCGTGTCTGGTGGAAAAATCCTTCATGGCCGATGCGTCTGAAGCCGCAGCCATCATTGCCTTGGCGCGGGAGAAAGGCGTTTTTGTGGCTGAGGCAATCTGGCCTCGTTACATGCCCGTACGTAAAATAGCCCGCGAGGTCCTTGCCTCCGGTGAAATCGGAAAACCGGTAACGGCTTTTGCGTCCCTCGCTTATAATGTGTCTTCGAAGGAAAGAGTCCTGTCCCCTGAGCTCGGCGGCGGTGCCCTTCTGGACCTTGGCGTGTACCTTCTGAACTTCGTACGCATGTACTTTGACGAACCCATCGAACAGATAAGCTCGGCCTGCATACTTGCCGAAACAGGTGTGGATGCATCCGAAAGCATTACTCTTACGCTTTCCGGTGGAATTCTTGCCACGCTTCAAGCATCCGGATGGAGCCAGGGAGACAACCAGGGCGTTATTGCGGGTACAACCGGATATCTGGTGTTCGACGACCTTATCAATCCCACGCGGCTCAAGGTGTGCCGAAAGCGCCATGTCGTTGAACGTGAAATAGAACTTCCCGATCAGATTACCGGCTTTGAGTACCAGGTTCGTGCATGCCGCGACGCCATCGAGGCCGGCCTGGTGGAGCCGCCCCAGATGTCCCATGCCGAAATCCTCTACATCATGCACCTCATGGACCGCCTCCGCTCCGAATGGGGCGTCAATGGCTTTGAATAGTAGCGCAATCCTTCCAGCCGCCGGCCCCATCCATAGCCACCTGTTACATAGACGGCATAAGGAAAAACAGGGCTACGCCCAGCATGCTCACGGCAACGCCCACAAGTTCCCTGAGCCGTATACGCTGTTTAAACACAAATGCATAAGGGAAAAGTATAAGGACCGGTGTCAAGGCCATCAATGTGGAAGCGATTCCGGCATTGGTGTACTGCACGGCCATAAGCGACAGTGATACGCCAATCACAGGGCCGAAGATAGTCATCAGCAGAACATACCCCATGGCGCCGCGGTCCCTGACGGCATTCCCAAGGCGCGGAAGGTCCTTTTGAATGGCCATCAGAAGAAGAAAACCGGCCGTCCCCACAATCGCCCTTATCATAGTGGAAGCAAAAGGAAGCATTTGCGCCATGTGTGCCGGGGCATCGGCAGGAATGGCTTCGGTGTAATGCTCAATGCCGATTTTACTTAGCACCAGCCCCACACCCTGCCCAAGACCAGCGCCGATGCCGAGCAGTATGCCTTTCAGCGGCAGGGAAAGCTTAAGGCTGTGTTTTTCTCCCCTGCTCAGCACGGAGATGGCAATGCCGCACAGGGTTACGCTCATTGCAAAAATGGACTTCCAGGACAGGGATTCACCAAGAAGAGCCCATCCTGCTATGGCGGCGAAAGGAGGCGCAAGTGTCATGAGAAGCTGGCCGAAACGGGCTCCTATCGACAAATAGCAGTTAAACAGGCACCAGTCCCCGAACACATATCCCACCAGTGCCGACAGTGAAAGCCACTTCCAGGTAACGGCATCGGCATATACCGGATACGGATGGCCGATTGTAAGCCACAACAGTGCGGCAAGGAATATGACGGCGAGGGACAGGCGCAGGACATTGGCCGTCATGGAGCCGAGCCTGTGGCTGGCCTTGTCGGCAAACAGTGCCGTTACGGTCCAGGAGGCGGCAACGATGAGGGAGATTATTTCGCCGATGTAGGCCATGGGTTAAAGGCAGTCAATGATGATCTCGTCCGCTATTTCTTCGGGTGAGAGGCCGGTGGTGTCGATTGTCACATGCGCCGCTGCCGCATAAAGAGGCTCGCGTGAAACGAGGCGTGTTCGGAAGTCCTTGTCGGCAAGCGGTCTTCCGGAACCGGCGACGCGGGATTCAAGTTCATCGACAGGGGCTTGGAGCCATATACATAACGTTTTGTCCTGAAGGAGTTTGACTGCTTCCGGGATGGTGACTATCCCTCCGCCTAGTGCAATTACAGCGGTGCCGGACTGATACTTGGCGAGCGTTGCTTTCAAGGTTTTTAATTCGATTTGGCGGAAGGCTTGCTCACCATCTTTTGCAAATATATCGGCTACGGTGCACCCGGCCGTCTTTTCGATGGCTTCGTCAAGGTCGATGAACGGGCAGCCAAGCGCATCGGCAACTATGCGTCCGACGGTGCTTTTGCCGCAGCCCATGTATCCTGTAAGTGCAAGTATCATAATCGGCAGCAAATATACACAGTTTCACCAATATCAGAGCCACCGGATGCACAAAAACGTGCGAAAATGCGTAACAGGTGGCTGGGCATGGCCAGCAGTTACGCAAAAACGGGGCAAAATGCGTAGTTGGTGGCTTATTTGAATAAAGCTATATCAGATCATCGCGTTCGCGGATGTCCTTGAGACGGAGCTGGACGGTTGAGGAACCGCGGTAGAAGTTTTCCACGATGGAATAGCAGATGTCTATGGGGTTTCCGGCCTTTATGTGGTCATAGTACTGGGACATGTTGAAGCCGATGGCGGCTATCTGCCTGTAGGGGAGGCTCTCCTGCATGAGGTCGAGCTTGAGGTGTACGCCACCTGCGCCCACTTTGCGGCCGTTGCCGGCATCGTAGACATCCTCGGTCATGAAAACCGGGTTGTTGTTGCCAGGGCCGAAGGGCTGGAACTGCTTGAGGATGCGGGTGAACTTGGGAGTAATCTGCGAGAAATTCAGCTTTGCATCCATCTCTACTACCGGAGTGAGCTCTTCGCGGGTGATGTTCACCTTTACGTACTTGTTCATTCTGCGGCAGAACTCCTCAAGGTTCTCCTCCTTCATGGTGAGACCGGCAGCGTAAACATGGCCGCCGAAGTTCTCCAGCAGGTCTGCACAGCTTTCGATTGACGCATACAGGTCAAAACCGTGTACGCTTCGGGCGCTTCCGGTAATGAAGCCGTTGCTCTTTGTAAGGACCACCGTGGGCTTGTAGCAGGCTTCCACAAGGCGGGAAGCGACAATCCCCACAACGCCCTTGTTCCATGTGGGGTTATATACTATGGTAACGTTCTCGGACTCCAGGGCGGTGCCGTTTGCCACCATATCCAGCGCCTGCTGGGTGATTTCCCTGTCGATTGACTTGCGCTCGTTGTTTGAGTCGTTGATTTCTTCACCTATCCGGTTTGCGGTCCTGTCATCAGTTGCAGTGAGCAGTTCAACGGCAAGGCGGCCGCTCTCCATACGCCCTGCGGCATTGATTCGCGGACCTATCTTGAAGACGATGTCGTCAATGGTCACGTGCCCGGGTTCCAGTTTGGAGAGGTTGATCATTGCAAGAAGGCCATGACGCGGATGCTCGTTCAGGCGCTTGAGCCCATAATGTGCGAGGATGCGGTTTTCTCCGGTCATCGACACGAGGTCTGACGCTATGGATACCACCTGCAAATCCAGCAGCGGTTCAAGCAAGGCCGGGTCAAGGCCGTACTTCTGAACATATCCCTGTACCAGCTTGAATCCCACTCCGCAGCCACACAAATCATCAAATGGATAATTGCAGTCTTCGCGCTTGGGGTCAAGGACCGCAACGGCTGCAGGAAGTTCGTTTTCCGGGAGGTGGTGGTCGCAGATTATGACGTCGATATCCTTGCCGCGTGCATATTCCACCTTGTCGATAGCCTTGATCCCACAGTCCAGCGTGATGACCAGGTTCACTCCGTTGTCCGAAGCCCAGTCAAGGGCTTTGTATGACAGTCCGTAACCTTCATCGTAGCGGTCCGGTATATAGAAATCCACCTTGGAAGTGAACTCTTTCAGGAATGAGTAAACCTGCGCAACCGCGGTAGTCCCGTCAACGTCATAGTCTCCGTAAACAAGGATGTGTTCCCCGCCGCGTATGGCTTTGTTCACTCTCTCTACGGCCTTGTCCATGTCTTTCATGAGGAACGGGTCGTGAAGGTCTTCAAGGCGGGGACGGAAGAAGGTACGGGCCTCTTCAAAGGTTTCGACACCCCTCTGGACAAGGAGCTCCGCCAGAACCGAGTCTATACCCAGTTCTGTCGCAAGCCTTGCAGATTTCTCGGGATCTGCAGCGGGCTTGAGGACCCATTGTCTTTCGGCTGTCGTACCCATATCCTTACAAATATAGCAATTTTTTATCAGAACAGCGTGGGCTCCCAGTCAGTAAGGTCTACGGGACCTCCGTTTTCATCGGGGGCCGGCATATCCGGATACTCGTCAACGGAGGGGAGATCTGTGAAATCCTCGTCAATCACCACGTCCATCGGCTCTTCATTTACGGGAGCCTCTGTTTCTTCCACCGGGAGAGGATCTGTGAACTCTACGCTCTTCAGATCCATAGGCGAGCACTTCTTGCCCTTGGCCGTGATGCCCTTCTTGGCGATGAACTGTTCTGCGTCAATTACTTCCGGCTCCTTGTGCTCGAACTTCTTTCCGAAGGTCAGGACCACCTGAGGGCGTACATCGGCCGATATGTCAACCAGCTTGGAGCCACGTGCGTCGGAAATGAAGAGGAGGGGAGTGTTGTTGCTTTCCGTGAAGCTGAATCTCTTGATGTAGTATGCCTTTGCGGCGTTGTCCCAGTAGAGGGCTGTGTAGACCCTTGCGGGGTCAAGTTTCTCTATGCGGATGACGTCGCCCTGATACTTGTTCACCAGGTCGTAGGAGGTGGTGTAGTATGTACCATCGGCAAATATGGCAAGGACCTTGTCCTCTCCGGCAAATTTGCCCAGATGCTGGCCGCGGCCTTCCTCGTTGAGGCGCTGGATGTCCGGATCATACCAGATGTCCTTGCCCTCCAGGGTTGTGATTCCCTTGGACTTGAGGGAGATTCTTGCAATGGCGTTTTTGGTCACGAGATTACCCCTTGAACTCCTTCCCTTGATGGCGAGGTTGGAGAAATCCCACTCCAGCTGGCTCTTCTTGAGGCCCTTCTTGGGACGCAGGCCGATACGGACGGTCTCTGCCTCTCCGTTATGGTTGACGGTGAACCAGAGGATCTTGGAGCCGTCGGCACCGGTGGTGATGTCGTACTCCTTGTCGCGTGTGACAGAGGTTATTGCAAAGCGCTTGGCATAATGGTTGGGACCCTTGCCGTCGCGGTAGATAACGTTGTAGATGGTGCGCTCGTCGCCGCGGTTGAATACGCCGGCATAGAGGAGGTCTGTCCCGAAGAAAGCCTTGTCCGATACCTTCGTAACGCGGAATTTACCATCCTTGCCGATTACGATGATTTCGCTCAGGTCTGAGCACTCGGAGATGAATTCGCCGCCGTCGTCCCTCTTGAGGCCGATACCGACAAAGCCCTGCTCCAGGTTCGCATAGAGCTTTGCGTTGTTGGATACGACCTTGGTCACAGAGATGTTCTCCATCGAGGAGATTTCCGTGAGCCTGGGCCACTGGTCGCCATATTTCTTCTTCAGGCTGCGGAACCAGTCTATGGTATAGCGGGTGATGTTGTCCAGGTTGTCCTTCACCTGACGGATCTCGTCCTCGATGGCGTAAATCTTTTCGTCCAGTGCCTTTGTGTCGAACTTGGAAATCTTCCTGACAGGCTTTTCCACCAGGCGCAGAATGTCATCCATGGTGATGGGCCTGTGGAGGAGGTCTTGATACTGCATCATCTGGGAGAGGACGTCGTCAAGCTGCTCTTCCCATGTGAGCTGATTCTGCTCCAGAACCTTGTAGATGCGGTTTTCAAAGAAAATGCGCTCCAGGGAGGAGTAGTGCCAGTCTGTTTCCAGCTGTCCCAGCTTGTATTCCAGCTGAGCCTTGAGGATGTCGCGGGTATGATAGGTATCGTACTCCAGAATCTCGTCCACGGTGAGGAACACAGGCTTGTTTTCCCTGATGACGCAAGCGTTGGGGCTTATCTTGGTTTCGCAGTCAGTGAAGGCGTAGAGGGCGTCGATGGTCTTGTCCGGGGAAACGTCGGCAGGGAGATGGATGATAATCTCCACCTTGTCGGTGGTCATGTCATCTATCTTCTTGATGTTGATTTTCTTCTTGTCCTTGGCGCGGATGATGCTGTCGATTATGGCCTGGGAGGTCTTTCCGTAGGGGATTTCCGTAATCGTGATAGTGGACTTGTCAACCTTGTTGATTCGGGCCCTTACCTTCACGATGCCGCCGCGCTTACCCTTGTTGTATTTGGAGCAGTCGGCAATGCCGCCGGTGGGGAAGTCCGGGAGAATCTCGAAGGGCTCGCCCTTCAGGATTGCTATGGAGGCGTCTATAAGCTCGTTGAAGTTGTGCGGAAGAATCTTTGAACTGAGGCCGGCGGCGATGCCTTCCGTCCCCTGGGCAAGGAGGAGAGGGAAGCGGACGGGAAGTTCCGTGGGCTCCTGATTGCGGCCGTCATAGGAAGTCATCCATGTGGTGACATTCTTGTCAAAGACCACCTCCTTGGCAAACTTGGAGAGGCGCGCCTCAATGTAACGGGGAGCTGCATTAGAGTCTCCGGTGAGGATGTTTCCCCAGTTTCCCTGGCAGTCTATGAGAAGACCTTTCTGGCCAAGTGTGACAAGTGCGCCAAGGATTGAAGCGTCACCGTGAGGGTGATACTGCATTGCCTGGCCGACTATGTTCGCCACCTTGGTGTAACGGCCGTCGTCCATGACTCCCATGGTGTGCAGGACGCGCCTCTGGACGGGCTTGAATCCGTCTACGATATGCGGAACGGCACGGTCCAGGATGGTATAGGACGCATAGTCCAGATACCACTCCTTGAACATCCCTGAGAGTTTGTATTTCTTGCTGTCAGAACCAAGAAGCTTTTCGAACTTTCCCGATGCAACCGCATCTTCTCCAAGTTCCTCTTCCTGACCTTCAATGTCTTCCCAATCTTCTGCCATATAATTCAATTTTAGATTCTTCGCTTCGCTCAGAATGACATTAGTATTCGTAACCGAAACGGCGCAGTTCCTTGCGGCTTTCTCGCCAGTCGGGGTCTACTTTCACAAAAGTTGAAAGGAACACTTTCTTCTGGAAGAAGTCTTCCATTTCCAGGCGGGCTTCCGTGCCCACCTTCTTGAGAGCCGCGCCACCCTTGCCGATGATGATTCCCTTCTGGGAGTCCCTCATCACATAGATGACTGCGCTGATTTCGTATCGGTCTTCGCCTTCGTGGAAGGCTTCGATTTCCACCTGGCAGGAGTAAGGAATCTCCTCTGAATAGTTGAGGAAAATCTTTTCCCTGATGATTTCTGAAGCGAAAAAGCGGAGGTTCTTGTCAGTGAACTGGTCCTTGTCGAACCATGCCGGAGCCTCGGGAAGCCTTGAAGAAACCGCCTCCAGAATGCTTTCCAGATTGAATTTCTCCTGGGCCGATGCCGGAATGATCTCGGCCTCCGGGAGCTGCTCCTTCCACCACTGCATGAGCTCGACAACCTTCTCCTGCGATGAGATGTCAATCTTGTTGATCACAAGTACCACAGGGCATTCTACCTTCTGCAGTTTCTGGATGTAAGCCTCGTTCTTGTCACCTTTCTCGACGGTGTCGGTCACATAGAGGATGATGTCGGCATCGCCTATGGCGGTGTCCACGAAGTTCATCATGCTTTCCTGAAGGCGGTAGTTGGGCTTGAGGATGCCGGGCGTGTCGGAATAGACAATCTGGTAGTCCTCTCCGCTCACTATACCCATGATACGGTGGCGGGTAGTCTGGGCCTTTGCCGTCACGATGGACAGCTTTTCTCCCGCGAGGGCATTCATCAGCGTGGACTTGCCTACGTTAGGATTGCCGATGATATTTACGAAACCTGCGCGGTGTGCCATTATACGAATGCTCCCATCTTGAGGATGTTCACTTCTCCCTCTGTAAGGTAACGCCAGTCACCTTTCTTGAGGCCCTTCTTTGTGAGACCTGCAAAGTACACGCGGTCAAGTGCCTTCACGTCGTAACCGAGAGATTCAAAGATGCGGCGGACGATGCGGTTCTTTCCGGAATGGATCTCGATGCCCAGCTGGCGGTGGTCGTGTGCGTCGATGTATTCGAGTTCATCGGCTGCGATGAGACCGTCGCCCAGTTCAATGCCCTTCAGGATGGCCTGCTGGTCCTCTTCCTTGAGGGCATGGTCAAGCACCACCTGGTAAATCTTCTTCTTGTTGAAGGAGGGATGGGTGAGGCGTTCTGACATCTCACCGTCATTGGTGAACATGAGTACGCCTGTTGTGTTCTTGTCCAGACGGCCCACGGGGAAAACCCTTGTGGGGCAGCCTTTCAGCAGTTCCATCACGGTCTTTTCTGCGTGAGGGTCTGCTGCAGTAGTTACATATCCCTTGGGCTTGTTCATGAGGATGTACACCTTTGCCTCACCTTTTAGACGCTGGCCGTTGAAGCGGACGTCGTCCGTGTAGATGTTGACCTTGGTTCCAAGTTCGGTGACCACCTCTCCGTTAACGGTGACGACACCGCCCTGGATCATTGTATCTGCCTCCCTGCGTGAGCACACGCCGGAATTGGCGATGAACTTGTTCAGGCGTACAACTTCCTGTACTTCGCTCTTTACATTGTCATTGTCTGAATACTTTCCGGTAACCTGAGGCTTGCGGCTGAGCATGGCGTTCATGCCTTCCTCTGCGCCGGAGCGTTTCTTCTCTGCGGTGCGTTTCCCGAATCCGGGTTTGCTGCTGCCGTATGCAGGCTTGCCGTAGCCGCTCTTGCGGGGGGCGCTGCCGTAACTTTTGCGTTCTCCTGAGTTTCCGGTGCGGTCGCCGTATGACTTGCGGTCGCCGTATGACTTGCGTTCACCGAATGAGGATTTGCGTTCACCGGATGCCGTGCTGCGGCCGGATGAATAGCTGCGGGAAGTGGAGTAATCCACCTTTTCTGCATGGCTTTCACCAGATTTTCTTACGATACGTTTTCTCGTACCTCTTTTGTTGTCTTCCATAATAGTTTACGACTCACGTCGTTACTTAAGTTTGAAAATGTATGTGATAGTGCCCGTTTGTATGGCAGGGGCATCTGCCTTCATGTTGAAATGTGCCTTCATCGCGGCTGTGCGGGCGGCGGTCCAGAGGTTCTTGTCGGTAACGGTGGTTCCGTCTGCACCGGGGATGGCCTCGGTTACGTTGCCGTACTGGTCTACCTTGATGGTGACAACCACCGTACCTGCCATCTGGCTGCTGTAAGCAGGCTTGGGAAGGGTCCCCATGACGGTGCGCCCTTCAAGATGTGCATTGGCATTGCCTTCCGTCCTGCCCTGCTTGGTGTTGCCGTCGGCCTGGCCGGCCTTGAAGCCTTCGGATGCCTCGGACGCGCTGTGCGGCGTTGTGGCGCTGTTGTCCTTCCTGCCCATGCCGGGGAATGAAGCGCGGGGGTCCAGTTCCGGTTCTTCAGGCTGTGGAGGAGTGGGAACTTCCACGTCTCCGTGTGCATCCGGCTTTGTTGCGGGAGTCACGTTCGGCCTGTCGTTCACATGGGGCGATTCTGATTTCTGGACCAGTTCGACCTCCCTTTCCTTGTCTATTTCCTCTGCCTGGGGTTCTGAGCCGATTTTGGTAGGAGTAGGGACTTCTTTGACAATCTCGTCCTGGAACTCGATCATCAGAGGGGCCCTTTCCGGCGGCGGGGGATCCAGATAGGTGAAGCCGCTTGTGAGGCAGATCACAAGGGCGACGGCATGAATGAGCAGCGTCGCCAGTATACCGGTAACGCCAGCTGCCTTTTCACGCTTTTCCCTTGTACGCTCGTATGGCTGCATTCTATTCTGGTTGTGTTGCCAGGATCACTTTGTAGTGATTCCTCTTGGCGATGTTCATGATCTGTACTACTTCTCCCACCGGGACGCTCTGGTCCGAGTAGATGGAGAAGGTGGGGTCTTCCTCCGTGGAAAGGAGGGAAATGAGTTCGTCCTCCACCTCTGCGTAGGAAACGGGGTCATTGGCTCCGTTGACGTGATAGGTGTAGGTGTCGTCTCCCCAATCCTTGATGCTCACGCTCACCGTTGCCTTGGCGCTTACCTGTCCCGTACTCTTGGGGAGCAGGAGTTTGAGCGCGTTGGGATTGATGAGAGTGGAGGTGACAAGGAAGAAGATGAGGAGGAGGAACACGATGTCCGTCATGCTGGACACCGAGAACGATGCATCCACCCTTGTGTTTCTCTTCAGTGCCATTATTCCTCTGTTTTGTCCTGGTTGATGATGATGTCAACGAACTGGATGCTGGAGCTCTCCATTTTGTAGACAAGGTCGGAAATCTTGGAGGTGAGCCAGTTGTAGCCGAAGTATGCGATGATACCCACGATGAGGCCGCCCACCGTGGTGAGCATTGCCGTGTAGATACCGTCGCTGAGGAGTGTGATGTCAATGTTGTTGCCTGCCTTGGACATGTTGAAGAAGGCCTGGACCATACCCATTACGGTGCCGAGGAATCCGATCATAGGGGCGCCGCCGGCGATGGTTGCAAGGAGGGGGAGGCTCTTCTCGAGGCGTGCAACTTCCACGTTGCCCACATTCTCGATGGCGCCCTGGATGTCTGCGATGGGACGGTCCTTGCGAAGGATGCCGGTCTCTACCATGCGGGCTACAGGGTTGTCATACTTGGAGCAGAGGGTTAGGGCGCTCTTGGTCTTGCCTTCGCTCATGTAGTCCCTGATGTCATTGATGAAGTTGGGGTCAATCTTTGATGCGTTGTTGATAACCCACCACTTCCTGCCGATGAGGTAGATTGCAAGGATTGAAAGGGCAAGGAGGACCCACATGAGGGGACCGCCCATCTTGAACATGGAGAAGAGGCTTTCGGATACCTCCACGGGCTGCTGTGCAGCAGCGGGTGCGGCAGCGATATTCTCCACTACCTGCTCCAGGGTGTCTGCTTGTAAGAGATTGAAGATCATATTGCGTAATACATTGATTAATCAAAAAAACGGTCCGATATGTGCAAAATACATATCAAACCGCAAATTTACGAATAATTTTTGGTAAAACCCACCTCAGTTTGCCCATTGTGAGAGCATGTTCTGCGCTTCCTCTACAGTTTTTGGCATGGAGTGTCCGGATTTGAACCAGGCATTGATCTCATCCGCCCTGGACGGGAACATTTTCCTGAGGCTTCTGCGTGTCATCGGAATCACTGTATTGCCGATATAGAGGGCGATGATCTCATCCTCCTCGTAGGGCTCTTCAGTGGAGAGTTTGTATGTTCCGCCTTCGGCCTGGATGGAGGAATACTGGCGGATGGAACTTGTCTGGTCCACTACCCCATATGCCCCGCGTTTTGCTCCCCGGAGAATCCTGATGCTGCGCTGGTATGCGACTCCCATGTTGGCGGTTACAGGATACTTCCTGAAAAAACCGTCGCTGTTATGGAGGAAGTATACCTGTCCTATCTGGACCATGACGATATTGTCGGTCGATTCGGCCTCGAGCTCCTGTCCGCTGTCGTCGATGAACCGGAGGGTGTTGTCCACGGCACAGATGTTCAACTTGCCCTGTGCCGGCGGCTGGCCCTGAAAGAACACCACTCCGTCCCCGAATTCCGGCATTAGGTAAAAGATATCATCGGGGATGCTTCCGGTTTTTGGCTGCGCCATAAGCAGCATGGAAAAACACGCCGCCGAAAAAAGTGTGATGAGATGTCTTGGCGTCATATATACCGTCGCAGTGTTAAATAATTTCAATGTCACGTGAGGAAATCCATCCCTGGCGGCCGTCTGCGATTTCTATCTGGGTGAAGCCGGAGACGTTGTCAAGGACCTTTACCTTGGTGCCCTCGTGCAGGATGAACAGGGATTTTGCCGATTCTTCAGATGGCGTGCTTCCAACCTGTGAAACGGGCTTCATGACTATTGCAAGGTCCTGGCGCCGTGCCTCCCGGGACTGCCAGAGAGCGAAGTCCCAGCATACTAAGGTCACGAGGAGGGCGGCAATGCCTCCGAAGAAGCCCAGGCGCCGTTTTCCGGCTGTGGAGCCAAGAAGGAACAAAAGCCCGAGAAGCAGCGTAACTGCAAGGAAAACGAGCGACAGGGCAGCCCATACGTTTGACGGCACGCTGAAGCAGAAATTCCTTGCGGCAGTCTCCAGGAAGAACTCCGGAACGGCGTCTATCCTGTCCTGCGTGAGGCTCCTGGCATAATCCAGGTTGTATTTCACATCGGCATCTGAAGGGTTCATCCGGAGCGCCCTTTCGTAACAGAGGACAGCCTTGCCGATTTCCCCCGTCTTCACATAGCCGCCTCCAAGGTTGTATAGCAGTTCCCTTGAGGTGAGGCCGGTGGCCTGGACATCTTCCCAGGCGCTGACCGCGGTGGCATAATCGGCAGAAGCGTATGCCTCACATCCGGCCTTGAACAGGGAATCGGGGTAGGACAGCGCCTGTGCGTTCAAGGCGGCGGGGGAGAGCATGAGAAGCAGCGCAATCATGCCTGCCGATGTATAGGAAGGGCCTTTTTTCATGTATGAGTCTATGGCTGTAATTGTGGAAACCGCCTTTTCGTAATGCGCGTTCATCGCTTCGTGCCCGGCGTCAGGGGCATATCGGGCATATTCGCACTGGTCGATGAGGCCGGTGAAATCGGCAACTACATTTTCCGGTACGCCCTTGGCGATGAGAGACTGGGAGATGTTCTCCTTGGTCTGCTGGGCCATGTCCATGGAAAGCTTGTCCCCGACGAAGCCAAGCAGGGAACGGTGGAGTTCTTCGTAGAAGGCTGTGTAGAGGTCTTTCTGCAGGAATTCGCGTGCCTGGGAGAGCTTTTTGAGGGCCAGCTTGGTGGCCTTGCGGTTACGTGTGCCGGCAACGTCGGCCCGGCGGGCTGCAACCTTACGGAAGCCAAGCCAGAAACCAAGCGCTGCAAGTACCATCAGAACTGCGATTACGATATATGCAACCGAGTCGATGAAGAACTTCCCTGGACCTCCCAGTGCCGTTTTTGTGCGGATGTACCGGATGTCCTCGTCCAGGTTCTTTACGCCCTTGCGCTCAACAATGAGGGCGTTTCCGCCGTCCTGTACCGTGCTTGCTCCCTGGGCCTGCGACCTCTGCACCGCAATGTGGAGCGAATCGGTCTGGGCGGTCTGGTACCGGCGGGACTTGACGTCGTAGTAGGAATACTTGACCGGTGCGATGGTGAAGTCTCCGTGGCTCCTTGGGATGAACGGGTACTCGAAGGTCTTGCTGCCTGAGGTGGCTCCGCCGCTTGTGGTGCTCTTTACGTCATACACCTCGAAATCCGGAGGAAAACTCACTTTTGGAGCCTCCAGAAGGGCGATATTGCCCTTTCCTGAAACGGTTACAACCAGGGAAGCTGCATCGTGCGCCTTGAGCGTATCCTTGCTCACCCTGGCTTTCACGGAGAATTCTCCCACACCGCCCCCGAAGGATGCCGGAGCGCCTTCCGGAAGGGCTGCAACATGAAGTACGGGAGAGGAAGTATATACCCTCTGTCTCATGGTGGCATAGTCGCTGCCGAAGAAGTCGTCAAAGATTGAACCGGAAGAACGGCGCCTCTGGACATTCACGAGGCAGACAATCTCGGCCGGGTCGATGGTGATGTCTCCCGCTTTCTGCGGAATGATTACCCAGCGCCTGAGAAGAGCCGAATTATACACTGTCCCGTTCACTTCCTCACGCTTGAAATCTACATTCTGAGGGGCTTCGACCTCGCTTGACCAGAACCCCTTGAAGGCCGGGAACTTGGCGTTCTCGAAGCCCACCAGGTTGGCCCTGTGATAGATTTTGAGGGTTGCCGTCACGGGCTCTCCCACCACGACGCTGCTGCGGGAGAGAGTGAGACGCATGAAGATATCGGCATCGGAAGTGGATGCTGCCTGGGATGACTGCCGGGACTGGCTTCCGCCGCCCTGAGTGGCCTGTGATGACTGTTTTGCACCATTGTCAACCACCTTCACTGTCACGGGGCTCGAGGTGATTTCCTTGCCTTTTACCTTGGCCGTGGCGGGATTGATGGTGAAACTTCCCGTCTTCTTTGCCTGGAGGATATAGGTGTACGATACCTGTGAACTCCTGGTTGTCTTGCCGTTCACCATGCTGATGCTGGTGGAGGAGCCTTTCTGCGGCCCCCAGACAAGGGTGAAATCGTCCCCGGGCTCCCAGTTGAAGCTTGACGGGGAGTTTTCGCCTTCTACGATGAACACAAGGTTGAAGCGCTCTGAAAGCTCCACTATGTTGTGAACCTCTGCGCGGATGCTTGTCTGCGCCATTGCGGCCACTGCCACAAAGACTCCAAGCAATATGGTGAAAAGTCTTTTCATCTTACCAATTCTTTTCCTTCTGACGGGACTTCAGGGCTGCGGCCTTCTTCTCGTCAACCTTCTCCTGGGTCTGGCGCTCCTTTTCCTGGATTGCCTGAAGCAACTGCTGAGCCTGCTGGGGAGAGAGTTCTACCTGCTGCGGCTGGGGCTGCTGCCCGTCCTTTCCCTTGTCTCCATTGTCATTCTGCTGATTCTGGTCCTGATCCTTATTTTGATCCTGATCTTTGTTCTGGTCCTGCTGATCCTGGTTCTGGTCCTGATTGTTGTCACCGTCGCCGTCCTGATTCTGGTTCTGCTGCTCTTCCAGTTTCTTCCGTGCGTAGGTGTAGTTTTCCTTTGCGGCCATGTCGTCAGGGGTGAGCATCAGGCATCGGATAAAGCTCTCTACGGCCTTGCCCCAGTCCTGTTTTGCAATTGCCACATCGCCCTGGTTGAAGTAATAATCGGCCGCGAAGGGGTAATTTTTAATGCTGTCGGCGGGGGTGGCGTCAAGCTGTTTCGCGGCTTCGTCAAAGTTTCCCTGACGGTAGAGGTTGTTCGCAAGGTTATAGCGGGCTCCAACGTTCGTGGAGTCCTTCAGGAGGCCCTTGCGGTAGCTGATATCGGCCTTGTCGTACTGCTCCTTGCGGAATTCGCGGTTGCCGCGGCGAAGGTCTCTCTTCTGCCCCCATGCCATGGTGCATGAGAGTATCAAAAAGCAAACGGTCACAAACTTTCTCATACCTCAAACAGTTTACGGCGGGGCTTCCTGCCGCCAATGAGCATTTCAATCACAAGAAGGAGAAGGGCTCCGCCGAAGAAGTACATGTACTGTTCGTCATATTCTTCGAAAACGACGCTCCCGAACTCCTCGTCTTCCATCCTGCGGATGTCCTGGATAATGGGATTCAGGCCGAATTCCTCGCCGCCGGCGTGTATGTATGCACCGCCACCGGCGCGGGCAATGTCGCGGAGCATCTGCTCGTTCAGTTTTGTCACCACAATGTTGCCGTCCCGGTCTTTCATAAGGTCTCCGTCAAGCGGAATGGGCTGGCCCTCTGCAGAGCCAACGCCGATAGTATAGACCTTTATGCCGATTTCTGCAGCCTGCTTTGCCGCCGCCACGGCATCGTCTTCATGGTTTTCACCGTCGGAAATGACGATTATCACGCGGCTCTTCTCGCTCTGAGCGCTGAAGCTCTTGATGCTCAGGCGTATGGCGTCTCCGATTGCAGTTCCCTGCACGGGAATGGAACCAGTGTCGATGGATGACAGGAACATCTTTGCGCTCACGTAGTCAGTGGTGACGGGCAGCTGCACGAAGGATGTCCCCGCAAAGATAACAAGGCCGATGCGGTCTTCCTGAAGTTTGTCCGTGAGGCGCGAAATGGAAAGCTTCGCCCTTTCCAGGCGGTTTGGTGAGTAATCCCTTGCGAGCATGGAATTGGACACGTCCAGGGCGACGATAATCTCTGCCCCGCGGGTCTTCCTCTCGGCAAGTTTTGCCCCCGTGCGTGGCCTTGCAAGGCCGATGACAAACAGCCCGAACGCAAGGCTGAAGAGCACCGCCTTCACCCATCCCTTTGACCGGGACCATGAAGGCATGAGCGCATTCACCAGGGCGGGATCTCCGAACTTCCTCACACGCCTTTTCATGAAGTACCTTACCACTCCGTATCCGATTATGAAAACCGGAATGAGAAGCAGCAGATACAGGAACTTGTAATCACCGAATATCAGCATGGCATCCTCCTCAGCAATACACCAATCAGCACCTCCAGGAGGAGGCAAACCAGTGCCGCAATTGCATAGTTCTTGTAAAGGTCCTTATAGACGGGGAAGGAATCCACCGTGGTCCTGGTCTTTTCCATCTTGCCGATTTCCCCGTAAATCTCAGACAGCTTGGTATTGTCCGTGGCCCTGAAATATCGGCCTCCGGTGCCGTCGGCGATGGTTTTCAGGAGGGCTTCGTCAATCTCCACCGGGATACGGCGCATCTCGATTCCCCATGGCGTCTGGACGGGATAGGGGGCTTCACCATTTGCTCCCACGCCGATGGTATAGACCCTGATTCCATAGGTCTTGGCTATTTCCGTTGCCATTTCCGGGTCGATTTCGCCCATGTTGTTCACACCGTCGGTGAGGAGTATGACAACCCGGGACTTGGCGTCCGAATCCTTCATCCTTGCGACAGCAGTTGCAAGTCCGTTGCCGATGGCTGTACCGTCTTCGATGAGGTCTGTCTGGACCTCCTTCATGAGGTTGATGAGTGTTGCCCGGTCTGTGGTAAGGGGGCACTGCGTGTAGCTCTCACCGGCGAATACCACTATTCCCATGCGGTCAGTGGGCCTCTGGGCGATGAATTCAATGGCTATGTCCTTTGCCGCGGAGAGGCGGTCGGGCGTAAAGTCCCTTGCAAGCATGGACGTGGAAACATCCATCGCAAAGACGATGTCGATGCCTTCCGTGTCGGTTTTCTCTACCTGCGTGGACGAACGCGGCCTGGAGATACATATTATCAAAAGGCACAGGGCGGCTGTCCTGAGCACAAACGGGATATGGCGCAGGATCTCAAGGATGCTGCGTCCGCCTGCCTTCCATGCTCCGGCGCCCGAAACCCTCAGGTGCGGGGATCTGTCCTTTATTTCCACCCACAGGTACCTTGCAACCAGGAGTGCCGGTATCACAAGGAGCCAGAGAAGATATGGATACTCGAAAAACATTACTCTTCCTCCTCCCTGTAATTGACTTTGTCCTTCTTGTCTTCTTCCTCTTTCTGGAGGTCTTCAATATAGGTAGAAGACACGAACCGCACTGCGGTAGGAAGCACCGTGGCGTTGTCTTCATCGGTGGCGGTGAATTTTGCGAACTTTACGAAGTCGGCCCTTTCAAAGAGGTCCTTGGTGTCATTGTAAAGTTCCGGAGTGAGTTCAGAACCCTTAAGGGTATCGAAGATTTCGGCAGTGGTCATTTCCCTTGCCCCAAATTCAAAGCGGCTGGCGATATACTCCCTGAGGGTGTCCGTGACGCCTGAATAAAACGCCTTCTGATGCTCAGGCTTCCAGTATTTCTCGCTCCGGTACTGCTCCAGTTTCCTGAGTGCTTTCAGGTGCGCGGGCTCCTCCTTCCTTGCCTCGATGGCCTTTTTGCTGTTCCTTACCAAGAACATTATGAGTCCCGCGATGAGACCGATGGCGGCAAGTATTCCCAGAACCCAGGGTGCGACTTCCCTGAAAGTGTATGGAAACTTCACCTGCGGCTTGATGTCGTTGGGCTCGAATGTCTCCATGTCTATGGAGGGCTCTTTCACGTCCATCATCTGGTGGATGAACACCAGCGTGTCGGCCCCTACGAGACATTCCAGCGGGAAAAGCTCATACTGTCCCGGCACTTCCGGCGCAAGAGTGAGATATGCCCTGATGTCGTAACGGGCGACGGTATCCTTGCGGGTGCTCACTTTTACGGAGTCCATCTGCCAGTCTCCGAGTATGGCAAGATGCCCTTCGCGTGCGGTCTTGTCCCTGGTTTCTTCAGTAATTGCCGGAAGGGCGATGGGAGTGCCTTCCTCGATACCCCTGAGCTCAATTCCGTAGTGGAACTGGTCCCAGACCAGTACTGAATCCCTTTTCTGCAGCGGCTCAAGGAACGAGGGACCGGCTTCTATGCGGCGGCCTTCCTGCGCCATCATGGCGGTGCAGGCAAACAGACACGGTATCAGAAATCCCTTTTTCATCTTCTGTGGAATAAAGTCATGAGCGGACGCACGTAATCGTCGGCGGTGCCGATGTCTGCGCAGTCTACCCTGTAGCGCAGGAAAAGCCTGTCTGCTGCCGCGGTCCCGGTGCGGAACCAGTCCTCATAGGCACGGCGGGTCTTCCTGGAAGTGGTGTTTATCCATCGGCCTTCTCCGGTTTCTGCATCCTTAATGTGCACAAGGCCGATGTCCGGAATGCTTTTTTCGCGCGGGTCCGTGACGCGGATGACGGAGATGTCGTGGCGGTTTACCGCAACCTTCAGGGCTTCCTCATAACGGGGGAGGCCATCGGCACCCTGGTCCATCATGTCGGAAAGGATGAAGGCGGTGCACTTTTTCTTGATGGCCCCCGTGAGGAAGCGGAGGGCTTCGGAAATGTCCGTTCCGTTATTCTCCGGTTCGTACTCCAGTATCTCCCTTATTATATGAAGGAAGTGCGTGCGTCCCTTTGCCGGGGGTATGAACTTTTCTACCCTGTCCGTGAAGAGGACGCAGCCCACCTTGTCGTTGTTCAGGATCGCTGAAAAGGCAAGGGTTGCAGCAATTTCTGCAATCTGTTCGCGCTTGGTCCTGCCATGCGTGCCGAATAAGCCTGAACGGGAAATGTCCACGAGCAGCACCACGGTCAGTTCCCTCTCTTCCTCGAACACTTTTACGTAGGGAGCGTTCATCCTTGCCGTGACGTTCCAGTCCATGGAACGTACGTCGTCTCCGTACTGGTATTCGCGCACCTCACTGAAGGCCATTCCGCGTCCCTTGAACGCAGAATGATACTCTCCGGCAAAGATCTGATGAGAAAGCGCCTTGGTCTTTATCTCAATCTTGCGGACCTTCTTTATGAGTTCTTCCGGTGTCATTACGGAACGATAACCGCGTTGATAACCTTTTCAATAATTTCGTCTGTAGTGACGTTTTCCGCCTCTGCTTCATAGGTGAGGCCGATACGGTGACGGAGCACTTCCTTGCATACGGCACGGACATCCTCAGGAATGACATAGCCGCGCCTCTTGATGAATGCGTATGCCTTTGATGCCATTGCAAGCGAGATGCTGGCACGGGGCGAACCGCCGTAAGCGATGAGGTCTTTCAGTTCTGCAAGGGAGTAGTCCTCCGGCTTTCTGGTGGCGTTCACGATGTCAACGATATAGCGCTCTATCTTTTCGTCCATGTAGACTTCCCTCACCACCTCACGGGCACGGAGGATGTCGTCCGGCGTTACCACAGGGCTTGCCTTGGGGAACTCTCCGGCGCCGTTCATGCGGATGATCTGGCGCTCCTCTTCCTTTGCGGGATAGGAGACGACGACCTTGAGCATGAATCGGTCTACCTGGGCCTCGGGCAGGGGATATGTGCCTTCCTGCTCGATGGGGTTCTGCGTAGCCATCACAAGGAAAGGCTCCGGCAGGCGGAAGGTGTTCTCGCCGATAGTCACCTGGTGCTCCTGCATGGCCTCCAGAAGGGCGCTCTGGACCTTTGCGGGGCTGCGGTTGATTTCATCGGCAAGGACGAAGTTGGCGAAAACCGGGCCTTTGTGCACCTCGAAGCTTTCGTTCTTCTGGGAATAGATCATTGTGCCGATGACGTCTGCCGGAAGGAGGTCCGGGGTGAACTGGATGCGGTTGAACTTTGCATCCACTGCCTGCGAGAGGGTATTGATTGCAAGGGTTTTGGCAAGTCCGGGGACGCCTTCAAGAAGGATGTGTCCGCCGGAGAGAAGGCCTATCAGGAGGTTGTCCACCAGGTTCTTCTGGCCGACTATTACCTTGCCCATTTCCAGGGTGAGAAGGTCAACGAAGGAACTCTCTTTCTGAATTCTTTCGTTTAACTGACGAATGTTTACTGAGTCCATATTGTTATTTTTCTTACCTTTGCGGTATGCGTTATTCACTATGTCTTTCATATGACGGGGCAGAGTTCTGCGGCTGGCAGGTCCAGCCATCGGCTCCTTCCGTCCAGGCGGCCCTGGAGAGCACGCTGTCCCGGCTGTTGAACACTCCCATACAGGTTACGGGAGCCGGCCGGACAGACACCCTTGTCAATGCTTCGGGGTATATCGCGCACTTTGACTATCCGGGTGAATTGCCCTTCGGGCAGGAAGATTTCTGCTACAAATTAAATGCCATGCTACCCCGCAGCATGGCTGTCCATACGGTCACTCCGGTGCCGGATGATTTTCATGCCCGCTTCGGCGCCCGCAGGCGTGAATATACCTACTTCATACACAGGGTAAAAGACCCCTTCGTGCGTGCCTATTCCTGGCAGTGCGGGTATCCCGCCCTGAATTTCGACGCCATGAACGAAGCCTGTCAGTATCTGCTCGGGACGCATGACTTTTCCTGCTTCGAGAAGACCGGCACCGACGTCAAAACCTCCGTCTGCACCATCTGCGAAGCCTTCTGGAAACCCTACACCCCAGTCCTCCAAAGCATCGCCCCTTCTGTCATTTCGAGCGAAGTCGAGAAATCTCCCTACTGGTACTTCCGCGTAAGCGCAGACCGCTTCCTCAGGAACATGGTGCGCGCAATCGTGGGTTCGCTGATAGAGGTAGGCCGCGGCAAGCAGTCCCCGGAGTGGATAGCGGAACTAATCGAGCACGGCACACGCGGCGACGCCGGCGAATCCGTTCCCGGCCACGCGCTTTTCCTGTCTAAAGTCCTTTACTGATTTCCCATAGAACGACGCCCACGCTTACGGAGACGTTGAGGGAGTGTTTTGTGCCTTTCTGGGGAATTTCAAGGGAGAAATCGCATTCGTCCACCACTTCCTGCTGAACGCCCTCCACTTCGTTTCCGAAGACAAGGGCGTATCGGGCTCCGTCGGCCGGTTTGAATGAGTCCAGTTTCACGGAGTTTACCGTCTGCTCCACGGCGACGGCGGTGTAACCTTCGGCCTTGAGGCGGCGGATGAGGGATGGAACATCGGCACAGTGTTCGAAAGGAACGACTTCCTCTGCGCCGAGGGCAACCTTGCGGAGTTCCGGAGACGGAGGGACGGGAGTGATGCCGCCAAGGTAGATGCGGTCGATGCCGAAGGCGTCGGCGGTCCTGAATGCAGAGCCGGTATTGTGGGCGCTCCTGACGTTGTCAAGGATGAGGACTATCCCGGAGCTTTTCCTGCGGCGGTATTCTTCAGGGCTTATCCTGCCCAGTTCAATATTTAAAAGTTTCCTGTCTTTCACTCTGCAAAGATAAGGAAATTGATTATATTTGTGGACTGATTGAACACTAAAACAAAGAATAATGAAACAGGATCTTCAGGTTTTCGACCTCATCAAGAAAGAACAGGAACGTCAGTCCTCGGGACTCGAACTCATTGCATCTGAAAATTATGTGTCAGACCAGGTGCTTGAAGCCATGGGCTCCATCTGCACCAACAAGTATGCAGAAGGATACCCCGGAAAGCGCTATTACGGCGGCTGTGCAGTTGTGGACCAGATAGAAAATCTGGCAATCGAGCGCCTCTGCAAGCTCTTTGATGCAGAATATGCAAACGTTCAGCCCCATTCCGGCGCACAGGCAAACATGGCAGTGACCATGGCAATCCTCAAGCCCGGAGACACATTCATGGGCCTGGACCTTTCCATGGGCGGTCACCTTACACACGGTTCACCCGTAAACGCATCAGGTATTCTGTATCACCCTGTGGCATACGGCCTCAATCCTGAAACCGGACGCGTAGACTATGATGAGATGGAGCGCAAGGCTCTCGAATGCAAGCCCAAGCTCATCATCGGCGGAGCATCGGCATACTCCCGTGAATGGGATTACGAGAGGATGAGGGCTATCGCAGACAAGGTCGGAGCCATCCTTTGGATCGATATGGCCCACACCGCAGGCCTCATCGCAGCAGGCCTTCTGAAGAACCCTGTGAAATATGCCCACATCGTAACGTCCACAACCCACAAGACGCTCCGCGGTCCCCGCGGCGGCATCATTCTCATGGGCAAGGACTTCGACAATCCCTGGGGCCTCACAACTCCCAAGGGGGAGATCAAGAAGATGAGCGCCATCCTGAACTCCAGCGTATTCCCCGGCATCCAGGGCGGCCCGCTCGAGCATGTAATTGCGGCAAAGGCAGTGGCTTTCTATGAGGCTCTCCAGCCCGAGTTCGTCGAATATCAGAAGCAGGTTATGGCAAATGCCGCAGCAATGTGCAAGGAATTCATCGGCCGTGGTTACAAGGTCATCTCCGGCGGCACCGACAACCACCTCATGCTCATCGACCTTCGCACCAAATTCCCTGACCTCACCGGCCGTGTGGCAGAAAAGGAACTCGGCCTTGCCGACATCACCGTAAACAAGAACATGGTCCCGTTCGACAGCCGCAGCGCTTTCGCAACCAGCGGACTCCGCATCGGCACTCCTGCCATCACCTCCCGCGGTTTTGACGAGAAGGACATGGTGGCCATCGTGGAACTGATCGACGCCGTCCTTGCATCGTCAAATACCCATTTCGAGGCCATTACGGCAAAGGAACCCACAGAGCAGCAGGTGGCAGAGCGCATCGCCCACAAACTCGTCCTTGACGAGGTGCGCCGCAAGGTTCACATGATGACCGCCGGCCGTCCCCTGAACAGATATTAATCAATCCCATGGAGGGAAGATATGGAGAGGGATTTGATAATAGCATGGATGCTGGGCCTGTATTCAGGCCCGGCATTTTATGAACCTGCAGCCGAGTATTCGGATTTTCTGGAGAGGTCCGAATCGGAAGAACTCATAACCTTCGTGCGCATGGCAGTGATGGAGCTCCGCCGCCGGGAGGTGGGGGAAGAACTTATCTCCGGCACCATCGCAAGGGACCTGAAGGCCCGTCGCATACGCGTTACACGCGAATTCCGTATCTTCGTTGACGGCCGTGAACTTCACGTGCGGCCGATGGCAAAAACGGTGTTCCTCCTCTTTCTGAGGCACCCGGAGGGTATCGCGCTGAAAAATATGTGGGATTACAGGGAAGAGCTCAGATCCCTGTATTCCAGAATCTCCAGGAGTGACGACAAGGAACTCATAGAAAGGCGCATGGCAAACATCCTTGACCTGTGCAGCAATGAGCTCAACGTGAATATATCAAGGGTAAACTCTGCACTGGCGGCGCTTGTGGACAGCGCCCAGCTGCAGAGTTATACGATATCCGGCCGGCACGGAGCCCCCAAAGGCATCTCCATGGACCGGTCCCTTGTCGAGTGGGATTAGAACTTGTACAGGTTCAGCCCGGTTTCGCCGTCAAGGTATCTGCCGACGGCAGCATCGGGAAAGGCTTCTACGAGCAGTTCGCACGCGCCGTTTATGCGGGCGGTGAGAAGGTGGCCGCCAATGCAGGTGTAGTCGCTGCGGCTTGCCGTGATGTGAAGATGGAGATATGGACAGCCGTCTTTCTCGGAAATGTTGCCGGTGAGATTCGTGATTTCCATCTGCTCGCTGAAGGTCTTGTCTACATAGGCCTTTGTGGCCGGGTTCAGGAAGCGGAATGTAGCCTCTGAGATTGCTCCTATTCCGATGACACTTCCTGCAAGGATTTCTTTTTCATCACAGAAGGCCTTCAGGGCTTCGGTAATTTCAGTGTGATTGTCCAGACTCAGGACATAAAGGTTGTCCTTTACTCTTTTGTATTGGTACATGATGTGATATTTTGTCCAAATTTATAAAAAAAGTCGCATATCCTTTTCTTTTTTTCGCGTGGAAAGCAGTATATTTGTACATTATGGCGAACAAACCTTTGGATACCGCCCTTCTTGACAGGGCAATCATCTTTGCAGTGAGGGCGCATGCCGGAACTGAACGGCGCGGGAAGGGCTTCCCATATATCGTCCATCCCATGGAAGCCGTAGAAATAGTAGCAACGATAACCCCGGACCAGGAACTTCTGGCTGCGGCGGCTCTTCATGATACGGTCGAGGATACAGATGTGACCGTAGATGATATCCGCCGTGAGTTCGGAGACCGCATTGCCAACCTTGTTGCATCGGAAAGCGATGTTTTCGAGGAAGGAGTAAGCGAGGAAGACAGCTGGCATGCCCGCAAGCAGGCGGCGATTGACCGTCTCGCATCGGCCTCACATGACGCCAAGATAGTCGCCCTGGGAGACAAGCTCTCAAACATGAGGGCCATCGCGCGCGATTATGCCGTGAAGGGAGACGAACTCTGGAAGATATTCCACGCAAAGGACCCGGCCGACCATGAATGGCACTACCGCGGCCTTGCCGATTCTCTCCGCGAACTGGAAGAAACATTTGCCTTTAAGGAATTCGAATCTTTGATTAATCAGGTGTTTACACATGGAAGCCATTAAGATTACCCTCGACGATTACGTCCTCTCCGGCGGTGGTTTCAACGGCGAGAGCTACGACCACAAGTCCGACCCTTCCACCATGCTGAAGCTTTATTTCCCCGGAAAGATTCAGCAGCCCCTGGACGAGATGATGCTCGCCCGTAAGGTCTACGATCTGGGGATCCCTTCCCCCAAGCCGGGCGATTATGTGGTCACTGAGGATGGCAGGTACGGCATCCGCTTCCACAGAATCCTTGGCAAGAAGTCTTACTCCCGCGCCACCGGTGACGACCCCGCCAACGTCGAAAAATATGCGGTGGAGTTCGCTCAGATGTGTAAGCTCCTTCACTCTACCCACGTCGATGTGACACAGTTTGAGAACGTGAAGGACAGGTATATGCGCCTTCTGGAGCAGAACCCGTTCTTTTCCGCATCGGAAAAAGACAAGCTGGGAAAGTTTATAGCCGATGTTTCCGATGAGGATACCGCCATCCACGGAGACCTGCAGTTCAGCAATGCCATCTTTGCCGGTGACAAGAAGTATTTCATCGACCTTGGTGACTTCTGTTACGGCAATCATATGTTTGACGTAGGCATGGTCTATCTTTGCTGTTGCCTGGACGGAGAAGATTTCATCCGAGAGACCTTCCACATGTCAAAAGCTCTTGCCGGAGAATTCTGGGAGTATTTTGCCCCAGAGTATTTCGGCAAAGACCGCCCGCTAAGGGATATAGAAGAGGAAATCAGGCCTTATGCGGGTCTCAAGACTCTGATTATCGAGCGTGACAGCAACTGTCCCATGCCAGAATTCCGTGCAGCTTTGACTTCAATCTTATGAAACTAGAAGGTGTTGACAAAAAAGCGCTGCTGAAGCCTGCACTGGCAGGGGCTGCGCTGGTTATAGTTGCGGTACTCACTCTTGAAGGCACCGCCATCCTCCAGTATGCCTTTTCCCATAAAGGACTCAAGGAAGAAGCCTCGCTCCGTGCCGAAAGCCAGCTCGAAGCAACCAGGAACCAGATTCTTGACGTAATCGACCAGGCAGAGACTGCCGTCCGGAACAACATCTGGCTGGCGAGCTGGTGCCTGGAGGTCCCGGACAGCCTGCACCGCGTTGCAGAGCGTCTGGTGGAGGACAATCCGGTAATAGTAGGCTCTACAGTAGCTCTTGTTCCCGGTTATAGCAGGAAACTTCCTCTATATGCGCCATATGCCTTAAGGGAAGGGGACGGCGTTGTCCTCAAAAGCCTTGCCGGCGAAGATTATGACTATCCCTCCCAGGAGTGGTTCACAAAGCCGGTGGAGACCGGCCAGGGATACTGGTCCGAACCATATATAGACGAAGGCGGCGGAGAAATCCTCATGACCACATACTCTGTTCCCATAAGGGACAAGAAAGGGAATATTGCCGCCGTTCTCACCGCAGACCTTTCCCTTGACTGGCTCACTGAACTTGTAGGCAATGTGAAGGTCTATCCCAATGCATTCAGCATAATGCTCAGCCGAACCGGCCAGTTCATGGTATGTCCTGCCGAAACCCTTGTCATGCACCGGACTATAAACGAGTTCGTGGGCGGTCTTGAAGGGGACAAAAGGGACATTGACAGCCTTGCCAAAGCCATGATGTCCGGCAAGGAAGGCAATATGCCAATCAGGTACAAAGGGGCAACAAGCTATATTTATTTTTCTCCTGTCGAGCGCACCGGATGGTCAATGTCCATCGTCATTCCTGATACTGAGATTTATGGCGGAGTACGCCGCATCGGACTTTGGGTGAAAATCCTTCAGATACTTGGCATCCTGTTGATAATTCTCATTATCTATTCCGTGTTCAAGAACTCCCTGAAATACAGGGCCATGAATGCGAGCAGGGAAAAGATGGAGAGCGAGCTGCAGATTGCAAGTGCCATACAGATGGCCATGATTCCAAAGATATTCCCTCCTTTCCCGGAAAGGAAAGACTTGGATATGGCGGCGGCCATAGTGCCTGCAAAGGAAGTCGGCGGAGACCTCTACGACTTCTACATCAGGGATGAGAAACTCATCTTCTGCATAGGCGACGTCAGCGGCAAGGGCGTTCCGGCCTCGCTGGTCATGGCTGTGACAAGAAGCCTGTTCAGGAGCTTCTCGGCACATGATTTCGGCCCCGCGCATATAGTCCAGACCATGAATGAGTCAATGTCTGCCGACAATGCAAACAACATGTTCGTCACGTTCTTCTGTGGCGTTCTGGACCTCAAAAACGGCCATCTGAGATACTGCAACGCCGGTCACAACGCTCCTTTCATGCTTACCGACAAAATCAGTGAGCTGCCTGTCCAGTCAAACATTCCGCTTGGTGTATTGCCCGGCTTCGAGTTCAGCGAGCAGGAAGTTGACATGGCCCATGACGATGCGATCTTCCTCTATACAGACGGTCTGAATGAGGCGGAAAATATCAACCATGAGCTCTTCGGCACAGACCGCGTGAAAGCCGTTCTCCGTACCCGCAGGGGCTCCATGGAGCATCTCAATGCCGTGAATGAGGCTGTCAGGGAATTCGTCGGCGAAGCCCCCCAGAGCGACGACCTCACGATGCTCTTCATCCACTATACCTCCACGGATGAACAGTCCCCTGAAAAGCGCAGCCTCGTTCTTGACAACGTCATCGCCGAGATTTCAAAGCTCGCTCCTTTCGTGGACTCCATTGCCGATGAAAAAGGCCTTGATCCAAGCCTTGCGATGAGCTTGAACCTTGCCCTGGAGGAGGCTGCTACCAATGTCATCATGTATGCATATCCAGAAGGGACTAACGGCCCCGTATGTCTTGATGCCGTCGTTGGCAAGGACACACTTGAGTTCATTCTTTCAGACAAGGGCATACCCTTCGACCCTACCGCAAAACCCGATGCCGACATTACCCTTGGCGTGGAAGAGCGCGGCATAGGCGGTCTTGGCATATTTATGGTAAAGAACATTATGGATTCCGTTTCGTATGAGCGCTCAGAGGACGGAAAGAATATACTGACAATGATAAAAAAGATATAAGCAATGGAAGTTAACATTACAGCCAAAGGCGACAGCAAGGTCGTAAAACTCGTCGGACGTCTTGATACCGTAGCATCTCCGGAAGTGACAAAGGCTCTCGAGCCCATCATTGAAGATGCCACCGGAACCATTATCCTTGACTGCAGCGAAATGACTTACATCTCCAGTTCAGGCCTGCGTATTTTCCTTACCTTGCGCAAGGCCTCCCTGGCCAAGGGCGGTAAAGTAATAGTCCGCAGCATCAACAATGACATCCGCACGGTCTTCATGATGACAGGTTTCCTGAATCTCTTCACTATCGAAGACTGAACCCTTGGCCAATGGGCAGAACGATACGGTTTGAAAGAATTGAAAACGGCCGCGAACTCGGCGGTCTTGTGATGCAGGACGGTCGGGTGGTCCGTTCCGGGACGCTTGTGCGCTGTGGCAATCTTTCCAAAGCCACGGATGGAGACATTGCAATCCTCAAGGAACGTTTTGACCTCAGTGACGTCTTCGATTTCCGTTTCGAATCCGAAGCTGCCGCCGATCCTGACAGAACAATGGAAGGCGTGCGCAATACGCGTATTTCGACGCTTCCACAGGCCTTTATTGACGGCTTCTCCTCAGGCCGTGCCGATACTGAACAGGTCAATTCGGAAGATTTTACAGAAGCTCTTGCCGGCTATGCATTCATTCCTCAGGCCCAGGAACTTGCGAGGCAGCTGTATCCGGCAATCGTGATGGACTCCACCTCCCAGAAGCGTTATGGAGAATTCCTCCGTGGTGTTCTGAGGGCCGATGGCGGTGCCCTCTGGCACTGCTCTCAGGGTAAAGACCGCGCCGGATGGGGTACTGCGTTTGTTCTTGCAGCACTTGGCGCATCCCGTGAAACTATCGTTGAGGACTTCGCTCTTTCCAACGTGTACTTTGCCCCGTTCGTTGAGGCCCTGTCGGCAAAGGTAAAGGAGAAGGGCGGGGGAGAGAATGAACTCGTCTTTATCCGTTCAATGGTTGGTGTAAGCGTCGAGAATTTCGAAAGAACGCTTGATTTGATTGATGCCCGTTATGGCTCTTTGGTCTGTTATTTGGACAAGGCACTGGGGTTCACTCCTCCAGAGCAGGAAGAACTTAGGGAAAAATATTTGATACTTAAATGATTAACAAAATGAAAAGATTTGCCGTTACCATCGCGCTTGTATGCGCAACCTTAGGCGCCTTTGCGCAGAAACCAGTTTTACGTCCCAGAATGGAGCTTGTCCAGTCCGAGGAGGAAGCAATCAATGGCCTTGTCAGTACCAGTCTTGAGGTCTTCTATATGGGAGATGAAGATCCTCGTACCTACTATCTGTCGGTAGGACATCTTGGTATGGGTGGAGATATCATCCAGCTTGAGGTCAACCCTCTCTTCGAGCTCTTCATCCCTCTTGGAAATACCCTTGAGGAGGCTATTGCAAAGATGGAAGAGATCAAGGGTTTCTTCAAGCAGCCAAAGCTTTCCACCATGGAAATAGAAGGCTGCTACGCCCTTGCATATCCTACCGATGAACTTGTTACAATTACGCTCACAAGGCGTCAGCTCATTGCCGCCAAGGTCGTTGAATTCAGTATTCCGACTCCTGGAAGTGACACTGTAGTACAGGCTACTTACGTGAGCAAGAGCGAGTTCAGCGGTATTGTCAATTCACTTAAATTCTACAAGAAGTTTCATCCGAAGGAAAAATAGACAAGATTATTTCTTCAGAGCCTTCGCATATTCGCTTGGTGTCTTACCGGTAACGGCAAGGAATGAACGCTGCAGGGTGCGTACTGTGTAGAATCCGCAGCGGTCGGCAAGTTCGGAAATCGGAATGTCCGGATTCTGGCCGATGAGTTCCAGGGCATGGCGTATGCGGAGGCTCTTGATATAATCCGGGAAGCTGATTCCGGGCTCAATATCATTGAGCATGCGGCTGATTTCGTTTGACGGTATTCCCAAAAGGGCCGCCGCGCTCTCCCTGTTCAGATTTTTGTCAAGGTATAGCTGCTTGCCTTCAATGAGCTTCTCAAGACTCTGCTGCGGAGCATCCTTTGGGGAGGCCCTTTCGGCAATTACGGCAACCTGGCGCTGTATTGAGCGCAGGCTCTTCTCAAGAGATTCGGTCTCTTCGCTGTGCAGCCGTGCTCTTTTTTCATTCATGGAAAGAAGGATGCAGATTGCAAGAATCAGGACAAAAACTATGGTAACCAACAACCATTTGTTCTTTTGCAGAGCGTTATTCGTGTCTTCAAGCTGGAAGCGGTAGCGCTGGGCATTGTATCTGGCGGCATTGACCATGGTGCCCTCTGCAATTTCTTTTTCTTCTATCTGCTTGTTCAGGGAATCGTAGCGGGCTTCATACTCCCTGGCCTTGGCGGTCAAACCCGCATTCTCATAGGCATCTCTGAGCCTGGCAAGGCGCATTCTGTATGCCCTGCTTACTGTATCGGCACCGGTGTATGGGAGCTCATCGCGGTAAATGGCGAGTATTTTGTCCGGCTGCCCGGAGACGCTGTAATAGGAGACAATGAGCGTCTTTCCTCCTGTGGTTCCGGCAGCCTTGCGGCTTTTTGCCTTTTCAAAAGTATCGGCAGCCGCTTTCTGGTTCCCTAATTTGGTGTAGCAGATGGCGCGCCTGATTTCCTGATAGAATCGGCACCTGTCAATGTATGAGGCGTCGCCCTGCGGGAATTTTTTCTCCATCTTGCCGATGAGGGCATCGTAGTTGTCGCTTTCCTCAAGGGCGGCCTTGTACTGCCCGTCGCCAACCAGGCTGTTCAAGTATTCTCCATAGAAAAAGAGAAGATGCCCGAAGTCTTCTTCGCTGGAAGCTATTGCCGAGGCTTTCTTTATAGCCCCTTGTATCATTTCGAGTCCGGTGTCCTCATCCATGTCAAAGAGGCAGTCTCCGGCGAGGAAATCGAAAGAAGCCTCCAGAAAACTCTTTCCTGCCATGTGGGCAAATTTCTTTCCCTCAGTACATGCAGAGAGCAGCGCCGTGAAGTCCTTTCCACTTTTCAGGATGGTTGCCAGACGATATATGAGTTCAGAACGGGTTGCCGGATCCTGGGCTTCTTCCTGCTTAAGGGCTTTTTGCATGTATTCGGCGGCGGCGCTGTAGTCCTCTGTGTACAGATATGTGATCTGGGCACGGGTGGTATTGGCGGTAAAAGCGCTCAGCTGTCCGCTGCGAAGGCCGTCTTCTGTGAGCTGCATTGCCGCATCATAGTCTGTCCGGGCTAGCTCTTGTATTCTGGCCGTGGTATATGTTTCGTCAGATGACGGTACTGCTTTTTCAACGTGTGTGCTGCATGCCAAAACAGCCGCAAGCACGGATATAAGTAACAGGCTTCTTCTTTTCATACTGCAAAGATATTTCACAAAAGCCGAACTTGTTCTATCTTAAGGCGACAAATCGACGGGCAGGCGCGACAGTTTGTAATCTTTGTTATTCTGCCGCCGACAAGTACCTTGAGAGGAATCTCCCATAGCTCAAAGATAGCAAACCAATTTGCATATAACAATAATTCTTCTGACCTTTGTTAGGACAATTCGTTCCTATGAAAAAACTTTTTGCGGCCTTTGCAGCCTTTGTAACGGTTCTTTCTGCGGTTTCCTGCCGGCCAGACGGAAGGGGAGCGGACTCCTGGAGTGCACTTCTTTCGGAGAGTGACCGCCTTGCCGCCGGACAGGACTGGGAACAGGCCACGGAATATGCCCTGAAGGCTTTGTCGGCCCCGGACCTCACGGACGGGGGAAAGTCCTTCTGCCTCAGCCGCCTTGCCGCCCTTGATATAATCACCTGGCGTGACGCGCAAGGGTGGGAACACGCCCTGGAGGCGGAGCGCCTTGCCCGGGCCGCGGGTACGGATACCCTCATTGCGGCCGCCCTTCTCCAGAAAGCCCGCCTGCAGCTTTGCGGGGCCATCACTGAGGGCGAGGCCCAGGATAAAGAGGCTCTGGAGACACTTCAGGAGGCGCTTGGATATGCCTCCGGCAGCCCTTCCCTCAAGGCCGATATCCTCCTTCAGACAAGCCAGGCATATATCGGCCTCAACCGTTTCAGTGACCCCATAGACAAGGAGATTTACGCCAAGGCCGGCGAGGCCATTGACGAGGCCGTGGCTTCTTCCAAGGACCCGGCATTCCCGTCCAGGGCGCTCCCTTACTGGATGCGCTGGTACCGTCAGGGCGGCAACTGGAAGGACGGCATCGAGTGCTGCAAAAAGGTCCTGGAGGGCCTCAGCGATGAGGATTACCTTATGCAGAGCCAGTGCTGGAACAACCTTGTGATGCTCTATGCGCAGGCCGGGGATGTGGACAGTTCGGCATCGGCCCATCAGCAGTATGTCTACGCCATAGAGCATTATATGCAGAAAAAGGCCGATTCCCGCCTCCAGGAGATGGAAACCCGCTATGAGACTTCCCTCAAGGAACTGAAACTTGCCCGGATGAGCATTGTGCTGGTGGCGCTGATAATCCTTGCAGTAGCCCTAATAATAATGATGGTGATCTCCCAGGCCTATATCCGCCGCATCGTGGCATCGGACCGCGGAAAGGAGCAGCTCCTGAGGCTCATCTCAAAGGATCTCGCAAGTCCCAGGGCCGGGGAGAGGGCAGTCCCGGACAAGGAGACCATACGTGCACGCTGCAGCGAACTCCTTGGAGAGGAGGACGGCATCATGGCCGATGATATCGCTTCCTACATTAATAACCTTGCAGAGGAACGCTCCCGCCGCGTAAAGGAGCTGGGCCTCACCGCCCGTGAGATTGAAGTGATACGCCTAAGCGCGGAAGGCCTTTCCGCCGCGGGCATAGCGGACCGCCTTCACGTGAGCGTATACACCATAAAGAACCACAAACAGAACATCTATACCAAGATGGATGTGCGCAGTAACGCTGAGATGCTCCGTATTGCAAATGAACTGGGGATAGTGTAAAATAGTGCTTTCGTACTATAATAATAAAATCCTTTTTGCCCATATTCGCAGAGCGAAGGATTTAACACTATAACCAACAATATGACTAAGACATTCTTTAAAGCCCTTGCGGCTATTGCGCTCCTGGCCTTATCGGCCTGTACGCAGGATGAAATTAACCAGTTCCTGAATGATGGCAAGGAAATCCCTGCAACCTCCATCACACTTGATGTTCCCCTCGACGCCGAACTAAAGGTAGGAGAGACCTTGACCATTACCGCAAAGGTGGAACCTGAAAACACCACGGATAAGGTGGAATGGGTGTCCCTTTATCCTGAAATCGCTTCCGTTGAAAACGGCGTTGTTACCGGATTAAAGGAAGGAATCGCTTCAATTGAGGCCAAGGCCGGAAAAGTTATGGCCTCTTGCCGTATTGTTGTCCGTAAGGCCGATGACGGCGGCGGAAACGGCGGAAGCGACAAAGCCGTGGAAAGAATTTCCGTAGACCCTGCTGTCACCAAAATTACAATTGGCGCTGATGGGATTCTCACGGCTATCATTACTCCGGAAGACGCAAAGGCCGATATCAAGTGGGTGAGTGACAATACCCAGGTCGTCACGGTGGAAAAAACTTCCGACAGGCAGGCAAAGATAACCGGCGTTTCCGTTGGAACCACCAAGGTTCTGGCGATGGTAGGCGATATGATGGCTTTCTCCGAGGTAACCGTAGAAAGGGACGGTGGCAGCGGTGGTGGTGGCTCTTCCACCATTAACAGCGCATCTGTGGATCCTTCTTTCGTTGCCCTTGGACTGGGTCAAGAACAGGTGGTCTCATTGATTATGGACCCCGAAGACGCAGAGGTTACCATTTACTGGGAATCTCAGGCCAGTTATGTTGCCAAGGTGCAGATGGTTTCCAAGACTCAGGCCAAGATAACCGGTGTGGGCGTGGGGCAGACGGTTGTAACCGTACACGCCGGAGACCTTACCGCAAACTGCCAGGTCTCCGTTACAGACTCTGACAATTCCGTACCGGTAGAGTCCGTTACCCTTGACAGGCACGAACTTACGCTCAGTGTAAACCAGCAGTACCAGTTTACGGCTACGGTCCTTCCTGAAAACGCTTCCAACAAGAATGTTGTCTGGGCCAGTTCCGCCAACAGCGCAAAGTTATATATCAGTTCAACCGGCCAGCTTACTGCCCTGCAGCCCTGCGAGGCCACAATTACGGTCCGGTGCCAGGCCAATCCTATGATATATGATACCTGCCAGGTAACTGTCACCGGAGGCTCTTCTGATCCGGGTGAAGAAGTTGTTGACCTTGGACTTCCCAGCGGGCTGAAATGGCGCGGCTGGAATGTAGGCGCCTCCAAGCCCGAGGAATATGGTAATTATTATGCCTGGGCAGAAACTTCCACCAAATCAAAGTACACTGGCGGCAATTATAAGTGGGGACCGGTCGATTATGGTGATGGAATGAAATTGTATACCAAGTACGAGACAAAACTGGGCGGTGATAAAAAGAGTGTCCTGGAGCCTGAAGATGATGCTGCAAGTGTGAACCTTGGCAACGGTTGGCGTACGCCTACGTTCAAAGAGTTTAAGGAGTTACGTGAGTCTTGCACGTGGACCTGGACAAAACGCAATGGCGTCAATGGAATGCAGGTGACAGGCCCTAACGGCAAGAGCATCTTCCTTCCTGCGGCCGGTGTCTTCCGGAGCAGCCTGGAGAACCAGGGCACCTACGGCAGTTACTGGGCATCTACCCTCTCGGGAGTTGAGGGAATGGCAGACGCCGTGGACTTCATTTCCGGTGACAAGAGCATCGCTGCCATAGCCAGGGAATACGGACTTTCCGTGCGTCCCGTCAAGGATTAGCTCCTGATTACTTATAAAACAGCCCGCAGTTCACTCCGCGGGCTGTTTTTTGTGCCTAACATTTTTTTTGCCGGGGAGCTGATTATTTGTTATATTTGTGGGAAAATTCTAACTTTTACCACTATGCAGGAAAATGAAGGCAAATACATCTTCGGAGTAGTGAAGGTGGGTGAAAAGGGCCAGATCGTGATTCCACGCGATGCCAGGAAGGTTTACGACATCAAGCCGGGGGACGCGCTGCTCCTCCTTGGCGACCAGAAAGGGATGGCGCTGGTAAAGACCGAAATCTTTCAGAGTGCCTTGGATCAGGTAATGGGAGACTTTGCGAAATGAGAAAGCATTGGATAGACAACCTGCGGTGGGTAACCGTACTTCTGGTACTGTTGTACCACGTCATCTATTTCTACAACAATAAAGGCGTGTTTGGCGGAATAGGGGGCTTTGGAGAGTATCCGGATGTCCCGCAGTACCAGGATGTTGTGATGTACATCCTGTATCCCTTCTTCATGCCGCTTCTCTTTATCCTGGCGGGAATAAGCGCCAGGTATGCCCTGGACAAGTATTCGGCAAAGGAGTGGTTCAAGGCCCGCACGCGGAAACTTCTGGTGCCGGGGACCATCGGCCTGTTTGTGTTCCAATGGATGGTAGGGTACTTCAACACGGTGGTGGCATCAACGCAGGGCGTCTTTGACGGCGTTCCGGCAGTGGCAAAGTATATTATTATGGCAGTGAGCGGCACGGGCCCGTTGTGGTTCATTCAGGTACTGTGGCTTCTGAGCCTTGTGCTACTGATTGTGAGGGCTCTGGACAGACATGATCGGTTCTGGACTTGGTGCGGAAAGGCTGGCATTGTGTGGATAATCATGCTTGGAGTGCTCTTCTGGGCAGGGGAGCAGACACTCATCCGGAACCCCCGTCCGGAATCGGCCGATGGTCTTCTGAACCTGTACAAGCCTCTGTTCTATTTGGTTCCGTTCCTGCTGGGGTACTTTGTTTTCTCGCACGACGAGGTGCAGGAAAAGGTTGGCAAGGCCTGGATTCCGCTGATGATATCGGCCCTAATTGCTGGAGGCGTTCTCATTGGCACCACCTTCGGGCAGGACAATACCTCGCCTGAGTATCTGGGAAGCCCGCTCAACTGCATCTACGGCTGGCTGATGTGCCTTGCGATGATGGGCTGGTTCAATGCGCGCTTCGACAGCACGGCCCGTTTCGCCGGCTATATGACTCGTTCAAGCTACGGAATCTACATCGTCCATTACCTTGTGATTGCCAGCCTGGGCTACATGATGAAGACCTATACTCAGCTGCCGCCATGGTCCATGTACGTGATACTGACGGTTGCCGTGTTTACTCTCTCTCCGCTTCTCTATGAGATTATCCGCCGCATCCCGGTAGTCCGCTGGTGCGTGCTGGGAGAATAGGCCACGGCCAAAACTGTGCTTTAGCGCCGGCCGTTGCCTCTCTGTGGTTCAATGGGCGTTTTTTGCAA
The DNA here is from genome assembly GCA_017458265.1 of Bacteroidales bacterium. GTDB lineage: Bacteria > Bacteroidota > Bacteroidia > Bacteroidales > UBA932 > Cryptobacteroides. Next base: position 44,117 of record JAFTFV010000020.1, read on the forward strand.
ACGCCTGCTACTTAGTACTTTATAGAAATCCCCTGCGCAATCGAGATTGCTTTGTCATCCTTGACGAAGTGAATGAATATGCCCCGGCATTCCTTCTGGACTGTCCCAGCTAACCCGTGGGATCACATTTACAGACAGTTAGGATGGTGACCGAAAGTGACCGAAAAATCTATCAATAAATGATGGTCAGATGATGCGCCATATAAGAATATTTCTTATCTTTGTTGCAAATACTGATAGAAATGAAAACAACTACTGTCGCATTAGGGTCTCATTTTGATGAATTTATCCAGACCAGCGTTCTTGGCGGCCGTTACACGAACGCCAGCGAGGTGATTCGTGCCGGGCTAAGGAGGCTGGAAGAAGATGAGCAGAAGATAGCAGCTCTCCGTGCTGCCATAGAGGAAGGTGAAGCCAGCGGGTATGTCGAAGACTTTGACTTCGAGTCCCACTTGGAGGAGTTGAAGGCAAAACGGAGGAACAATGGCTAAGATCAGATTATCCAGAAAGGCAATTGCCGATTTGGATGGCATTTGGGACTATACCGCCCAAACCTGGTCGGAAGAACAGGCGGTCATTTATTATCGGCAGATATATGGCGTTATTCAAGGATTGAATAATCTGCCTGTTCTCCTTGAAAAGAGGTATGATGTCATCAAACCGGGGCTCTTTGGTTTTAAGGTAGGGCATCACATTATTTTCTACAAAAAGGGCAACAATGGTTCCATTAGCGTAGATCGTATTCTTCACGAAAGAATGGACTATCAAAGACACCTGTAATAAAAATGGCAAGGGTTATTCATATTAAGAACTATAAGCTGATTAAACGAAAGTTATCTGTGCAAGAGATGCTTTCAGGATTGTCGTATCATTTTGGCACACAAGATGAGTACGGGCGAATGGCACAATTGGACGCCATCGGCAACGGCCCTGTTATAGTTTATGATGACCATCATATCGGAAGGGGCGTTCAGATTGTTGAAGCTAATAATAAGTTCGTTAAACTTGCCTTGCCAATCCCTTCCACGAGTTATGATGTAGAGGTTTTCTACAATCTGGCCAATAACATTGCCCGGCAATGGTCGGCATCACCCGCCTGGTAACGGAACTGGATCCTGTCACACGCAAGGAGGTCAAGCACCCGCTGAACGAAATAGCCAGCAGCCACCTTGCCCCCGCACCTTCGCGGGGAATATCTATCGGCAGGTCAAAGACCCCAACCTTGTCGCGTCCCTCACCGGCCACGCCGAAGGTTCCCGCGCCTTCAACCGCTACCGCGAAATTGACCTCGGGATGAAGTAGGATCTGGTGAGGATTCTGGAGAATAAGAAATAGTTTCATTAAATTTGCAGAAATACGTTGAGGCTTATGACGACGCAAGAAATACTGAAGCTCTGTGGGAAAGGCGAACAGACACCAGTTCAGTTGAAGGAACGGGTGCTGGATAATTATGAGGTTGGTAAGGAGATGGTCTGCTATGCCAATGAGCGTGGTGGAGGAACCATCATCGTCGGAGTGAACGACAAAACAGGAGAGATTAATGCACTTTCGCGCTTGGAGGTTCAAGAGCAGACCGGCCTGCTTTCCCAGATTGCAGAGCAGAATGTCAAGCCAGCCATTTCCATAAAGACTGAAAATGTTGATGTTCCTGGCGGACAGTTGATTGTCGCGACTATCCCTGAGGGCATCAATAAACCTTACAAGGATAACAAGGGCATTGTATGGGTAAAGAATGGAGCCAACAAGCGCCGGGTCATTGACAATGCCGAGATTGCAGAGATGATGTCCGACAGCGGCACCTTCCGGCAGGACGAGGCATTGGTTCCGGGAGCCACTATGGCGGATTTGGACCAGGAGATCATAAAGACCTATCTGAGAACTCGCTTTGAAGCTTCGTTCAAGGCCAAAAAGATTACCTATGAGCAGATGGAAGATGCTTCTGCTGACGAGTTGGCCGGGATAGCTATATCAGGAATGACGGTCGAACACTTGTTCAAGAACTTCGGATTGATTCGTCCCAATAACGGTATTACCTATGCTGCCATGCTGCTTTTCGGGAAGCACACCCAGCGTTGGCTTCCCACTGCAACCGTGAAATGTGTCAGTTTTATTGGCAACAGCCAGGGAGGAACAGAGTTCAGGGATAAGATGGACGATGCAGAAGCAGACGGCGGCCTGTTGGTTCAATACAACGCAATGATGTCCTTCCTCAAGCGCAATCTCCGCAACGTTCAGGTGGACCCGGATTTCAATTCATTAGGGCAGTTGGAAATACCCATCGGCGCGCTTTCGGAGATTTGCTCAAACGCGCTTCTGCATCGCTCGTATAGCAGGGAAGCGCCGGTCAGACTGTTCATTTTTGACAATCGGGTAGAGATTCATAGTCCTGGTATTCTTCCTGGAGGCTTACAAGTTGAAGATGTCCTCACTGGGACTTCCTTTCCCAGGAACAAAATGGTTTTCACTCATGGGGCATTTTTATTACCGTACACGGGTGTCGGCAGTGGTTTTATCCGGGTGCGAGAACTGGCTGAGAAGATAGAAGTACTCAATGATGAAAAAAGGAAGGAGGTGATAGTTACTTTTTGGCGTGAAAGTAACCAAGAAAGTGTCAGAGGTTACGGAGAAAGTGTCAGACCTGGTGTCAGAGTAACGGATGAAAGTGACAGAGGTAACGGAGAAAGTGTCAGACCTGGTGACGGACCTGGTGTCAGAGCTAAAGATGCTTTAACTGGTAAAGAATTGGATATTGTTAATTATTGTACGGTTCCTCGCACAAGTAAGGAAATACTTGCAAGAGTGGGTGTGTCATACCACTCAAAGAATCTTGCCAAGTATGTCAAATCCTTGGTGAATAGGGGGCTCTTAAAAATGACTATTCCAGAGACGCCGAATGACCCCAATCAGAAGTACGTGAAGGCGTAGCTCTCCAGATTATTTTATCTAGACATGACTAATTACGGCGGTAATGGAACTGACTATTACTTTGCTCTACTCCCTGGTGTTACTATTCCTGGATTCACCATTAAAATATACGATAGTTCGGATAACGAACTGCAGACCTTCACTTATTCGAGCAACTTCACAACTGTTCGCAACAAGATTACGACCATTACCAATTTCGACGGGCGTTCAACGCTGAGCAGAAAACCGCAGCTACTTAACGGCACTGATTTCAACGTGGCTGTCAAGTCTTTGGCTTCTCAGGCAAATGGTTCAGGCGTTATAGACAATGAAACATTGCCGGATGATTATGTCTCGTCTTTTACCATTTCCCTTAGCGACGCTGGAAGCTATAGCGAAGAAGCTGGCGTTTGTACGAAAGTCAGTGCGGATGGCTCTCTGTTTGATATTTGGGCTACCTATTCTTCAGGCACCATCACCCTTCGTACTGCGGCTGCAGAGATGGCGGCAAATACCACGACAAACAGCATGTTCCGCTCGTTTAGTGAGCTCACGTCAGTAGCCTTCCTTTCCAGCGTTGATATGACGAATACCACTACGGCTCAGTACATGTTCTTGGGATGTAATAAATTGTCAACGGTTCCGGCTCTCAATATGCCAAATGTTACATACACCGCCTACATGTTCTACAGTTGTTCTTCTTTGACGGCTCTTAATCTTTCCGGGGTTGAAGGGAGCGTTACCGGTGTCAGCAATATGTTTTATGGTTGTACAAACCTTGGCAGTGTCATATTCTCCGATGATTTCGAGACGTTCTCTTGCACCGACTACGCGAATATATTCAAGAACTGCACTTCGCTCAGAAGTATCGTAATGAAGGGATTCCATATTGGGCAGACGGCAGTTCCATCGAATAAGTTGGAGACGAAGCTAGGTGGAGCACTGACCAATGTCACGAATTGCACTATATATTATTCAGACCTTGAAGCCGAAGGAACATACACGTTCAGCAATTGCTGGGCGGCGTTGTCTCTGGACGACTATAGTACAGGAATAAGCAATATCACTTGGAATAATGGCAGGCCGTAAAACAATTGTAAGCATTCGGTAAACCCCGTCCTTGCCGTCTGACTGATCCACGGTAACTTTGTCCGCAAAACAGACAAAGCTTATGTGGACCCTCAATGACTTCAGACCGATATACCAGGAGTTCCTGGACCGTGGCACAACCGTCCG
>JAFTFV010000021.1 GCA_017458265.1 Bacteroidales bacterium
GGACGGGCTTTGACTACAGAGGCGAGCCCAATCCTCTGGTATTCCCTGCAACGGGCTCTGAATTCGGCATTCTGGACTACTGCGGCTTCCCCAAGAACGAGGCCTTCTACCTCAAATCCGGGTGGGCTCGCGAACCCGTCCTCCACGTCTTCCCGCACTGGAACCTCTCCGGCCACGAAGGCGAAACAGTCAGCGTCTGGGTATACTCCAACTGCGATGAGGTAGAACTCACCGTGAACGGTAAACGCCTGGGCCGCAAGAAGATGGAAGACGGCGGCTACCTCAGCTGGGACGCCGTTTACAAGCCCGGCCGCGTCAAGGCCGTGGGCTACCGCAGCGGCCGCAAAGTGCTCTCCCGGGAGATTCAGACCACGGGAAGCGCCGCCCGCATCAGCGCATCGGCAGACAGGACATCCATCAAGGCCGACGGCATGGACCTCGCCGTCGTAACCCTCTCCATTGCCGATTCCAAAGGCCGCTTTGTCCCCGACGCCTGCATCCCGCTCAGCCTCACCGTGAACGGTCCCGTGCGCATACTGGGCGTTGGCAACGGAGACCCCGCCTGGCAGGCCCCTGAGCGCCCTTCAGACCCGGACGCCCGCACCTTCAGCGTCAAGACCTTCAACGGCCTTGCCCAGGTGCTGCTGCAATCCTCCGGCGCCCCCGGCCCCGCCACTCTCACCCTTGAAGCCGATGGCATGGCGCCCTTCACGCTTGACATCGAAACAAAATAATGGCTTCCGTCCTTGAAAACGCCTGTTTTTGAGGACGGAGGTCCGTTTATAGGGGGTCCCGTCCCTGAAAATGGCCATTTCTAAGGATGGGTGCTCCAGGTGTCCCGCCGAGTGGACCACTGGGAGCATTTTATGGGTGTTTTTGCTCCAAGTGTCCCATTTTTTGGACCACCGGGAGCGCTAGCGCCTGGAGACCTCGTACTTGTCGATGCCGATGCGGCGGAGGTCCGTTTATAGGGGGTCTCGTCCCTGAAAATGGCCGATTTTGAGGACGGGGGCGATTGTTGAAAACTTTATTGCAAAGTTTCGGCACAGAATTCTTATCTTTGTTTCATGAGTTTTGTGCACCTTCATGTCCACACCCAGTACTCCATCCTGGACGGACAGTCTTCCATCGATAATCTTTTCTCCCGGGCCGAAGAGCTTGGCATGCCGGCCATTGCCATCACGGACCACGGCAACATGTACGGAGTGAAGGAGTTCTTCAAATTTGCGAAGAAACACCCCTCCGTGAAGCCCATAATCGGCTGTGAGATATATGTTTCCAAGGGAGACCACAGGAAGAAGGAGAAGGGCTACTACCACCTCATCCTCCTGGCAAAGAACTACCAGGGATACCTGAATCTGGTGAAGATAGTCTCAGAAGGCCACGTGAACGGCATGTACTACAGGCCGCGCGTGAGCCATGAGGTCATAGAAAAATACCACGAAGGGCTCATCTGCAGCTCTGCATGTATTGCCGGAGAGGTGCCAAGAGCCATTCTCGCGCATGACGACGCGGCCATCGACAAGGCCATCACCTGGCACAAGAAGGTCTTCGGAGAGGACTACTACCTTGAGGTGATGAAGCACAGGACGGAGGTCCCGGGCCTTGACAACAAGCTCTATGAAGAGCAGTGCTACTACACGGACCGCATCTTCGAGCTGGCAGAAAAGTACGGCATCAAGGTCATCGCAACCAACGACGCCCACTTTGTCCGCAAGGAGGACGGCCCCGTGCATGACCGCCTCATCTGCCTCACCACCAACGCCTACATCGACGACCCTGACCGCCTCCGCTACACCCAGCAGGAATATATCAAGACGGAAGAGGAGATGGCAGCCCTGTTCCCGGATCATCCCGAAGCCCTTGAAAACACCCTTGAAGTGGCCTCCAAGATAGAAAGCTACTCCATCGACAGGGAGCCGGTGCTTCCCGTCTACGAGATAGATCCGGAGTTCATGAAGGACATCGACACCTATCTTGAGAAGTACAAGGACATCATCGATGCCGGCCGCTGCGACAAGCACGGAACCTACCGCGGAGACGGCTTCTGCAACTCTGTGGCATACCTCTGCCACCTAACCTTCCTGGGAGCGCACCAGCGCTATGGGGAAACCCTCACCGATGAGCAGGCAGAACGAATAGACTTCGAGCTCAAGACCATCTGCCGAATGGGCTTTCCGGACTACTTCCTCATCGTCCAGGACTACATTGCCGCATCCCGTGCGATGGGCTCAATGGTGGGCCCGGGACGTGGTTCAGCCGCAGGTTCAGTAGTTGCCTACTGCCTCAAGATCACCAATCTGGACCCCATCAGATACCAGCTCCTGTTCGAGCGTTTCCTGAACCCGGACCGTATCTCCATGCCGGATATCGACGTGGACTTCGAAGACCTCACCAAGGCCCATGAATACGTGGAGAAGAAATATGGCGCAGACCACGTTTCCCGCGTCATCACCTTCGGCACCATGGCCGCAAAGAGCGCCATCAAGGACGTCGCCCGCATCAGCCACGTCTCCATCGACGAGAGCAACCGCCTCACCAAGATGGTCCCGGACCGCCTCCAGGACGAAAAAGGCCAAGACGTGAAAATCACTCTCAAGAACTGTCTCAAGTACGTTCCCGAGATGAAAAGAGAGCTCGAAAACGGCCCTGAAATCAACAAGGAGGTGCTCAAGTACGCCGCGGCCCTGGAAGGCTGCGTAAGGCAGGTGGGCGTGCATGCGTGCGCAACCATCATCGGCAGGGGAGACCTTACCAATTACCTGCCGATATGCCTCTCCAAGGACAAGGAAACCGGGGAGGACGTGCGCACTTCCCAGTACGACGGCCACTATATCGAAGACGTGGGAATGCTCAAGATGGACTTCCTGGGCCTCATAACCCTGTCCATCATCCACAACTGCCTGGACCTCATCAAGGAGCATCACGGGCAGGATATCGACATTGAGGCCATCCCCATCAACGACAAGGCCACCTACGAACTTTACGGCCGCGGAGACACCACCGCCGTGTTCCAGTTTGAATCCGAGGGCATGAAAAGCTGGCTGCAGAAACTGCATCCGGAGCGCTTCGAAGACCTAATCGCAATGAACGCCCTCTACAGGCCCGGGCCGATGGACTACATCCCCGACTTCGTTGCCAGAAAACTTGGCGAACAGACCATAGAGTACGACCTTCCGGAGATGGAGGAATACCTCCAGGACACCTACGGCGTTACCGTCTACCAGGAGCAGGTGATGCTTTTGTCCCAGAAGCTTGCAGGCTTCACCAAGGGCGAGGCTGACAAGCTCCGCAAGGCCATGGGAAAGAAGCAGATTGACATCCTGAACTCCCTCAAGGACAAGTTCATGAGCGGCGGTGTCGCCAACGGGCATCCCGAAAAAGTCCTTGACAAGATATGGAAAGACTGGGAAAAATTCGCCCAGTATGCCTTCAACAAGTCCCACGCAACCTGCTATGCCTGGGTCAGCTACCAGACTGGCTGGCTCAAGGCCCACTACCCTTCAGAGTTCTTCGCCTCCTGCCTCAACTGCGCAAAGTCCATGGACGAAATAACCAAGATCATGGACGACTGCAAAGGCCACGGAATCAAGGTCCTGAACCCGGACATCAACGAAAGCTCCGGAGAATTCACCGTGAACAAAAACGGCGACGTGCGCTTTGCCCTGAGCTCAATCAAGGGCTTCGGCGCCAACGTGGTGGACGCCATCATTGCCGAAAGGGAAGAAAACGGCCTCTTCACGGACATATTCGACTTCGTGGAACGCATGGCGGGCAGCGTAAACCGCAAGAGCCTCGAAAGCCTGGTGAACTCCGGCGCCTTCGACAGCTTCGGTCACAAGCGCTCCATGTACTTCCAGCCCGGCCGCACCGGAGACATCTTCCTGGACGAAATCTCCCGCTACGGAGAGCTCTACAAGGCCGACACCGTCTCTGCCGGCTCCTCCCTCTTCGGAGACATGGAAGAGATGAAACCCGAGCGTCCTGCACTCCCCCAGAACGAGGGCGACATGGACATCCTTGAGGTCCTTCAGAGGGAAAAGGACCTTGTGGGCATGTACCTGAGTTCCCACCCCCTTGACCGCTACCGCTTTGAGATAGACAATTTCACCACCGTAAAGCTCAACGACCTCTCCAACTTCGTTGCCGAATGCGAATCGCGCAAGCAGACCGCCAAGGTCTATGCCGCCGGCATCGTCACAAGCGTGGAGCAGAAGACCACCAAGGCCGGAAAGCCCTGGTCAAAGACTATCCTTGAGGACTACAGCGGCTCCTACGAGCTTGCCCTCTTCGGCAAGGACCACGAGGTCTTCATGCAGTATATGACCCCACATGCCAACCTCTTCCTTGAAGGCACCGTAGAGGAAAAATACTTCCTCAAGCCGGAAGAGCGCGCACAGGGAAAAACGGCTCCCTGGGCCTTCAAGCTCAAGAAAGTAACACTTCTTGGAAACATTTCCGATGAGATACTCACCGGCTTCAACCTGGATATAGATACTCCCCAGCTCACTCCGGAGTTCAGAACCGGCTTCGTAAATGTCATCAAGAAGCACAAGGGAACCATTCCCCTGAACATCTTCATCTACGACCCCGTCACCCACTACCGCATCCAGTTCTTCTCAAAGAAGTACCAGGTTGCAGTGACCCAGGAGTTCATCCAGGACCTCCGCCGCATCGGCATCGACAAGTACGAGGTCTCCCGGCGTTAAAAACACCCAAAAACAAGGACAGGACCCCCTATAAACGGACCTCCGTCCTCAAAAACGGGCGTTTTCAAGGACGGAAGCGAATTGTTATGGCGGCAGTTTATTGCTGCTTTGCGAGGTTTACGCCAATCTTGTAGTTGTCGTAGCCCTGTGCGAGCTTTGCGATAGTGCCGATTTCGTTGTTCTTCTGGCCAAGCTTCTCGATGGCTTTCTTGAGGAAGGCGGTCATCTTGTCGGAGGTGAAGAGGAGCTTCACGCCGCCGTCAAGGCCTGCGAAATCCACGGTGCCGGTCATGCAGAAGTACTGCATAGTGCGGCCGAAGGTCATGGTGATGGTCTTTTCGCCGTCTCCCACCTTGTAAGTTCCGTTAAGAGGGAAACCGCCGATAGTCCATACGAAAGTATTGTCCGTGTTGTCGAAGGTGATGGACATGTTGCCTTCCTTGATGCCGAATTTGGCGAGGATCTCGTTGATCTTGTTTTCAATCTGGGTGGTGGCTGCCGTTCCGGCGAGGTTGGTAAGGACATTGCCCTCGCTTGAAGTCATGGAAACTGCGATTCCCTTGTAAAGGTAAGTTCCGTTAAGTGAAGGAGCTGCCGTATAAACGGTGCCGAGAAGGCTTCCAAGTACGTTTCCGATAGTCTGCTGAACAGCAGCGCCATCAGTGGAAGAAGTTGTTGTTGAGGTGCTTGAGGAGGTGTTTCCGCCGCCGAGGAGACCGCCAAGGAGGTTACCGAGGCCGCTCTGTGCCTGTGCGGAAGCAACAAAGGCCGCCGACAAGGCAATTACTGCAAAAAGTTTCTTCATATTGCGTTAAAATTGATTTTCCGGACGTAAATATAACAATTATCGTGCTGAGCCGTCAGGCCAGCCCTGCGATTTCATGGGAAATTCCACTCCTTCGGGCGTCACAAGGACGTCCCCCACTTCCGGCTGTGCAAGGTGGCCGATGACGTCGAAAGTCTGGAAGTCCCGGCGGAACTTCTCCAGGTGGAGAATCGGCACCACGAAGAGGAGGCGGTTGTCGTCACCGCCGTTCATGGCTGCCGATACGGGGTCCAGGTCCAGTTCTTTCCCAAGTGCGAAGGAGTTGCCTTCGAAGGGGATTTTGTCGGCATAAATCTTTGCGCCAAGGCCGCTGTCGCGGGTGAGACGCTTCACTGCATCGGCAAGGCCGCGGGTGACGAAATAGCCGTAGGGAGGGTAGATTTCGAGGTCTTCCAGATGCGAGACAACGCCGGCATCCAGAGACGGGCGGAGGTATTCCCCCACCAGCATCCTGTAGGCCGACATGTCCGGCTGGGCACCCTTCTCCGTAAACTCCTTCGCTCCCCTTTCAAGCACCTGCAGGCCAAGATATGCCGCCCCAAGGCTGCCGGAAACACAGATGAGGTCCTTACTCTTTGCGGCCATCCTGCGCTTATCCGTAAGGAGAAGGGTCTCCCCCGTCACCGCCACGGACACATACAGCCCGTTTGCCGACGGCTGCAGGTCCAGAGCTACCGCCTCGAAGCCGTGCTCCTTCGCCGCCACCGTAATCCCCAGCCACAGCTCCTTCACCTGCTCAAAATCCAACTTTGCCGATACCCCAAGCACCACGTTCAGAAGCTTTGGATGCGCCATCCGGGCATAAAGCTCACCCACCGTGCTCACTACGCACTTGTAGCCAAGGTGCTTGAGCGGGAAGTACACCAGGTTGAAATCCAGCCCCTCCAGGAACATCCTGGATGCCGATGCAACCACCCCGCCCCCGCTGCGGTAAGTGAGCCCGCTCACGGGATTATACGCAGAGAGGCGATAGAGCTGTTCTATCGCCTCGATTTTACCAATTTCAGAGAATTTTTCTGCCATATCTTTCAGAAGCGAATACTTCTGCAAAGATAGCAAAAACAATCAAGAGGCCGAAACGAAAACAGCATCAAGGTCTGCCTGAAGACTTCGAAATCCCTTTTCAAGGCGACTGACCTGTTCTTTGCGTGGTTTTGTGCCATGCAAGTATGCCCAGATTTGTTTTTGATTGATTCCGGTAATTCTTTCAACCCCCGCCAAAGACAGAATGCCGCTTTCCACATAGTATTCTATCAAACTGGGCATGTCTACATGATAGTGCACACTGAACGGCTGGTCAAGAAAAGAGGGATACTTGAAACCCTCCTTCAATGCTGTTTCCCTATAGAAGGACATCTGTCTTGCCATGTCCTCCTTGGCCTCAGCCAGGGTTTCCCCTGCCCCAGAAAAGATTTCATCTTTACAATAGACAGAATAGGTCCCGTCTTTAGCCCTTTCAATAATTGCTTCAATAGTTGTCATATCAAATGCATGTCTTTTCTAATTTTCCTCTCCAGTCCCTTTCCTATTTCCTTACCTTGGTGGTATGGAACCGGATATGTCTTTGTCCCATTCCGGTATATCACATGGCTTCCGGATTGTCTTATAACCACCCATCCATTCTTTCTGGCTAGTCGATGGATCTCCTCGTACTTCATCGTTTACACGCAAAAATAGTTATTTTTCTATTAAAAACATAATCCATGAATAGAATTCTGTCTATTATTGTCTTTCGTTTGTAAATTTCGTCATTGCGCTTCAAAGAAGAAAATTTTGGCAAGGCTTGCCAAAATTTGATAATTATTCAATCTTTGCCATAACTGGAATTGCAGCTTGGGCACCAAGGGGGCAAATCGGTGTCCGAACGGGCCAAAAAACACCGCACGGACACCAGAATGACGTTTTGGTGTCCGTGCGGGTAATAAAACTATGTGCGACGTATTACTTCAGGGAAGGGGTGCTGATCTTGAAGTCGTTCGTTGAGTTGTTGGAGTCGATGAGCCTGCCATCAACCACCTTGCGGGCGACGGACTTGCCGTTGTTGTTAACGTCGTCTGAGAAATCGCCTACACCGGTCCAGCCTGCATCGAACTTGGGGCCCCAGGGATTCTGGTAGTAGGAGTCAGGGGTAGTGCAGTTCACAGCGTCAAGAACCCACTCTGCAGGAATCACAAAGGCGTCCTCTTCTGCGATGTCATCCTTAAAGTCCCACTCCTTGAAAATCATGTGCTTTTCACCGCTCCAATGACGGCTTGTCATGATGCTCTCTGCAGTCTCGCCTTCGGGGACACGCACGATTGCAAAGCTCTCAAGGCCGCGGTGATGGAAGATTGTGATGGTGTAGGAGCTCTTGAACCAGACGTCAAGGTTGGGAACGTCGGGGTTGTCCGTGTCCGGGAAGAATTCATTTTCACCGTCATAGAACTCGAAGTCGGCCTTGGAGAGGTCTACGGCGTTGGGGTTCTCGTCAACATACTTGTTGGCGTGGACGGCAATTACGATGCTCTGTCCGGCTGCGATGGGGTGATCCTTGCCGCTTCCGGGAATCATGAACATGTCCGTGACAACAAGACCGTCGGGAAGTTCAGGATAGGTATAGTAAGCTCCGGTAGAGGTGATGAATCCCTGTACGTAGTTGCTCACGAACATCACACGGTCTGCATAAATAGTTTCAGATGAGGTGTTTGTGAGTTTGATGTACTGGTCGTCATCTGCCGACTCGCTGCCCTCTACAGGGCTTCCGGTAAAGTAGATTTCCTCAATTACCAGTCCTTTTGCATAGTGGACCTCGGTTCCGTCTTCGAGAACGGTTCCTTCGGGGGTTACGAATTCCGGTTTGGTGCAGGCTGCAACCGCTACGGCTGCAATGGCTGCAAAAAGCATTGTCTTTTTCATTTTATAAGAAATTTAAACCTATTGTTACTCTATATATTGCTGACTGTATCGAATCGTAATAAATCCCGGCAGACACGAAAGCGGACATTCCACGCGTGACCTGCCTTTCGGCATGGAGCCCTGCATCGGCCCCAAAAACCATGGTCTGAAGGCGCTGGAGGCGGGTTTCGTAATGGTCCATAAGGGCCGGCATGGTGTACTGCTCAGGAAGAATCATCTCTGCCCCGAAAGGCACATACGCCTTTGCCCCAAGCTGTGCCGATATGAGCCACAGCCTGCTTCTGAAAGTCCTTGTCGCCCCTGCCGATGCTTTGATGCCGCTTGTCTGCAGCAGCCTTCCGGGATAGTTGTGCTGGGCCTGGAAGCCCTTGAAGGCTGCGTTGGCGTCAAAGCGCCATCCGCCGGCAAGGAGGGCCGCATCCAAACCGGCCTCATAATCCACTGAAGAAAACATTGCAAAGCGCATGAGAGTCTGCACAAGGCCGGCGCTGCCGTTATCAAGCACATACTCAAGGCCGCTCCTGAAACCAGCTTTTGCATACGCTCCTGCCTTCCAGCTGCCGGCAACACGCTCTCCCTTCAGAGAAACCTTCCTGGACACGCTTTCCTGATAAGGAGACTCATTTTGGCTGGGGAGGTAATGGATGATGTCCAGCATGTCATATGCCAGTGATGCATACCAGCCCTTTTGGGAAACGGGAAGGAGATTAACGGCAAATCCGGCTCCGTTACCGGCATAACGGGTATATGTAGTAGATGAATTAGTCCCGGCGAAACGGGCATAATGGCTGCCAAGCCCCGTAAGGTGGAAAACGGAACTGTTGGCCCCGCGGGGATTATAGAATTCCACGTCGTTGCTCTGGCTGTAGCGCCTGTAAGAGGCCGAAAAATCAATGATATAGCCACCTCCAATGCGTTTTCCGGCACTTGCCGATGCTGTAAGGTCAGACACAATGTTCCTGGGGCGGGGATCTGTCTCCCGCCATTCATGAAGAGCCCTGTAGCTGCCGCTCAGACCGAAATGCCAGAGCCCTCTCCGGAAAGCGTAACCTCCCGTAAAAGAGTATAGTTCGTTCCGGAGATCACCTCCAACGGAATCTGCAACAGCATAAGGATATATCAGCCGATAATCTGAACTGCTGTTCCACAGGACGCCTCGCCTGATGCCATTTGAGTATTTCACATTGCCGCTCACCGTGGAAAGGCTGTCTGTCCTTACCAGGGTTGCAATGTCAAGCCGCCCTTCAATGTGCCCGTCTCCCTCTTCCCTCAGAAGCGGCTTCCTTTCTGAATGTCCGTCTGCCGATACCTCTGCCGAGGTAAAGCTGTCAAAATGCGACAGCAGCGCCGCAGAAGGCGTCTTATCGGCCATCTGCACCAATGACGTCCGACGCATTTCACTGCGCTCCACCACGCCAAGACTGTCCGGCGCGGAAGAAAGAAGCAATATGGAAAGCAGCAGGGTCATGTCAGTCAAGGTATATCAGGTCCAGCGTTATTGTCTCAGAAGCGTTCAGGAGATTCACGGCATTTACCGGCTCTGTATGTGAATAGTGCCTCACGCGGCGCTTTACACCACCTGAAAGGGTTGCAACCCCGTCAAAACCTATTACATAGACGCCCTTCTGGACCCTCATGCTGCAGTGATTGTCTGAGAACTGCGGGATAGTGTAATTGATGCCGGTGTTAAGGTTCCTGAACTGGTTCCCCTCTATTGATGGGCTCACAGTCATGGAGACTACGGATGCACCGTCCTCAGTTGACAGCACTACGTCAACGACAGAGAACAGCTCCGGTTCTGTCTTTGTACCGCATGACATGGCACAGAAGAGTGTACAAATCAATATGAAGAGCCTTTCTTTCATATCTTGAAACTTATCTCCATACCGAAGTATGGCGTGCTGGAGCGGCGTTTCACCACTCCGTTTATTTCATAATCCGGCGCAACCGTGAAAAGGCGGTTCACAAAAAGGGAAGCTACGGCCTTTTCCCTGAGCAGCGTCTTCGATATCTTAAGGTTCACGTTCATGTAAAACGGCTCGCTGCGGTATTCCAGCAGCGATGAGGAGAACTCCCTCACCATACGGTGGAGGATTCCGTCGGCATCGGATTCGTCCGTGAAAGGATGCATCTTGAGGTCCTTGTCCAGATAGGCCACGGGACGGGAATCATCGGCCTCATACTGCTGCCCTGAGAACCAGACGCACTGGAAGGAGGTAGTGAAGATAAGCCCGAGGCTGGGGACCTGAGTATCCAGAAGGAAATTGGTGTTGAAGGAGTCGTACATGCGGCTGTCGTTCTTGTCATAAAGGCCGATATACGGATAGTTCTTGCCGCTGATCACTACCGACGGGCGCTCCCATTCCGGCTGGCTGTTCATGTAGCGGGTCTTGAACCAGGCTCCGTTCACGGTTACCCTGGTGTTCACAACCGGAATCCTGGGAGAGGTGAACGTATACTCCACGCCCCTTTTAAGCGTCCGGCTGCCGTTGGTAGCAAGTCCATAGGCAACAAGGTTGGTGTCAAGCACATAGGGGAGGTTTTCCGTTGAGGGCGGTCCCGTGAGCGAAGACTTGTCGATGGCTGTTTCGTCGTAGTCCTTTGCCACGACCCTCATGTAGTCTGAACCGCCGCGGAATCCGGAGGTCATGTCTTCGGTAAAGAAGTCGAACGAGGCCGTCCAGCCGTTCCAGGAGGCATCGGCACCGATTTCCCATTTGAGATTTCTGGCGGGACCAAGTTCGTAAGGAGTTGTGTCGATGGTATAAACGAGAAAGTTGATGCGGCGGAGCTCTTTTTCCACAGGCCAGTAGTTGAGCTGGATCTTGTCCCGGTACTGGAGCTGGGGGTAGAGCATGTCCATGGTGGGGAACTTGGTGTGTATGCCTGCCCCGCCATATATGCCGGCTTCCAGCTTATATCCGCCTATCACTGTCTCGGGGAAATTGAGCCTCAGATTGGCCCTGGGGTCGATTGCAACCTTTCCGCTCATGGCATAATCCCTTGACAGGCCGGGCATGAAGCCCGCTCGTATGCCGGCCGACCATTCCAGGCCGAAACCGCCCAGCGCAGCCTTGCCGTTTTCCTCGGCAAAGATGGCTATGTTGCTGTCGGCAGGGATTTCCTTGTAGGCACGGGGGCGGGTGTTGGAGCCGGTGGAAAACGGCCTCAGGACATCGAAGACGGACCCTTCGCCGAAGTTCTTGTCAAAGGTCCACTCGGCACCGGCCATGACGTTCTGGCCAAGCAGACGCCAGCGGGAAACGGCCCTGAGATACGCATAGAACGGCTTTCCGTCCACAACGAGCGTGGCTTGATATCGGGTTGGGACTATGATGGCGTCAAACTCTCCCGGCACACGGGAAACGGAGATTGGCTCCTCAGATGTGAGGATAACGTTCTTCCAGCGGTCGATGACGTCGTGTCCATAGCTGAACGACGCCGTGAGGACCATGGAACGGAAGAGAGACTTATCGTTCTTTGCAGACAGGGTCCAGTCGGCACCAAGGTCGATGTGGTTGTTGGTGCTTTTATATGTTTCGGCGGGGATGCCGTCAAACTCGTCAAGGTCTTTGTCTGACTTCTGGTCGTCGAACTAGCCTGTGTAGTCAAGGTTTGCCGTAAGGATGCTGTGGAACTTTTCATTACTGTTCCACGTGCGGCTTCCACGAAGGCTCGCTGTGAGTCTCTTGTAGTTCTGGCGCAGGTTTCTGGGGTCTGAGCGGGAGTCCAGATAATTGACGCCGACATTCACCGTGCGCTTTTCGCTCCCGCCCCATTCCCAGCCCTTTCCGGCATAGAAGAGCTTGGAGCTCATGTCTGACTTGAACCTTAGGCGGATGTCGTTTCCGCCGCGACGGCGCTTTATCTGAATGAGGCCGCTTGTGAGGTCTCCGTGCTCTACAGAGGCTATGCCCCTCACCACGTCCATTGACTCAATGTCCTCCGTGGGGATGGTGCGCATGTCGGTTCCAAGATTGACGAAATCGGACCCGAGGTTGCTGTAAGCCGGGGTATACTGCAGATTCGCATCATTGAGAACGGGTTTCCCGTCTATCGTAAACCGCGTTCCAAGGGCCGATGTGGCATAATCAGCCGACAGCGAACCGGCTGCCCTCAGATTAACCACTTTTGGGGAGCCGAATGAAGGGTCGCGCGACACTCCGCCGGGCAGGAGTTCGAGAAGATCGGCAACGCTGGAGGGCTGGATATGGCTTATGGCGTCCTGCCCTATCTTGGTTGCCGATGTGAGTCCGTGATTCTCCTGGGCGGTCACCACAACCTCGCGGATGTAGAACACATCCAGCTGCAGGCGGTAGGTGCCGTCCTGGACCAGATTTGCCTTCAGTGTCTTATAGCCGAGGGATGTGAAAACGGCAGGAGATGAGGCGTTTGCCTTGATTTTAAACCGGCCCAGGGAGTCTGTGAGGGCCCAGGACTGCCCCTGGGTTATTGCAACGCCCACAAGGGGCTCATGCGTGGATGCATCCTGTACCTTGCCGGAAAAATAATCCTGCCCCTCTGCCTGCAGACAGAGAAGCAGGAACCACATTATTACAAAGAAACGGATAACTCTCACAGTCACTACTTAATTGCAGTGCAAATTTACCCTCTCTTTGCGCGTGTGACAATCCCCAAAAATGGGGATGTTTTTACTCTCTGAAGCCCCTCAGACGCGGTTTTACCCAGCCGTCGCTGCCGGAAGTATAACGTATTCCGGGGAGGGAGAAGTCCTTGGGGTAAGGACGCTCAAGGGTGTCGACGAGGGAGAAGTCATCGGCCCTGAGGGCATAGAAATGTTCGCCGTCGGAGGTGGAGGTTTTCACCGTGTAGAAGAACATGTCGCCAACGATGAGAAGGTCTTCCTTGCGGGGATCGAAGGGGACTTCGGTGGGGACGACGGTGCCATCGGCCTTGAGGATGTTCAGAAGGCCGTTTTTGTCAACTATGTAGGCAAGGGTGGCGCGGTTCTCGAATTCGGTTATCATGAGCCAGGAGGCGTGGAGGTCATCGGCCCCGGGGAAGGTGCGGATCTCGATGAGGCCGTTCACCTGCTTGAGCTTGAAGAGGCGGTCGGCAGAGTCCGTCACAAGCCAGCCTTCGTCGTATTCCTTCCTGTTGGAGGGCTTGCCGGCAAAGAGGCGGGCGGGGAATGTGAAACCCAGCGCCTTGAGAGCGGCATTTAGGCTGTCCGATTTCGCCTTCAGAAGCTCGTTGGAGGCCATTTCGTAGATGTAGATGCCGTCCTTTCTGGAGACCATCGCTTCCTCTGCGTCCTGAAGTTCGAGCCTCACCGGGACGCTTTCCATGAGAAGGTATACGGGGGCCTTGGTGCGGTTCACGTCCTTGGGGTCCGACGATGCTATTATGGAATTGCGTTCTATCTCTTCCAGCGTCACTTTACGGCCTTCGATAGTGTCAGGGAGGGCGCCCTTTGAAGCAAGTACAGAGGCATAGAATGTGGGCTGGGCCTCATCTCCGTGCACGTTTCCCTTTGTGTCGATAAAGCGGAAGCCCTTGCCGTCGCTCCTGTCAAGCGAGGTGAAATCATGCACCGTACAGCTGTAGAGCGTAAACGGCGTGGAATACGGCTTGAGGCTTATGAGGGTATAAATCCAGGGGAGCACCCAGGCGGCAAGAAGCACTGCCGATGCAATTATGAATATCTTTCCTGCAGTTTTCATGGCTAGTCTTGTTTACCTTCCTTGAACCTTGCAACTCCATAATAAAGGAGCGACACGGAAAGGACTACATACAGTAAGAGCACGGGGAAAAAGCCGTTGTAGGCCTCAGGAACCTCGCTTTTGAAAAGCAGGGCCACAAAGCCCGCGGCAAGCACAAGAAGCACTGCGCGCATCCTCCAGGTGGGCTCCAGGCACACCGCGGCGGCAAAGAGATAGCCCGCCCATCCGGCCAGATACCACACCGCCATTGTCCTGAGTATCCTTGCAACCAGCTCCCATACAACCCATTGTTTCAGTATAAGTGCCGATACAAGCGCCTGCAGGGCGAAAATGACGGCAAGCACGGCAAGGCCGTACAATGCGATATTCAGCAGCATCCGTCCCTGCGGGTAGGGGAGATGCAGCGTGAGCTTCAGGCGTTTATGTGTTACTTCCGGCAGGAACTGGCAGGCAGCCAGGACGACGCCGGCGGCCAGCGGCAGGTATTTCAGGATTTCCGTAAGGACTGTATCCTTGTCTACAAGAGCCTCCCAGAGGAGCTCCGCCCCGCGTATTTCCACAACCTTTGAAAGGTTCAGGAAGCAGTAAAAGGTCACGGCCGCAAACGTAAGCACCACACCCAGCAGCGCCCACCTTGTCTTGAGCCATTCCTTGTATATTATCATTCTGTTCATATCAATATTTGCCTGTCAGGTCGATGAAGATGTCCTCCAGCGTTTCGCCGGGGTATTTTGCCATGAGGGTCTTGGCAGGCTCCTGCACCAGGATGCTGCCGTAATCCATGATAATCACCTCGTCCACAAGCTTTTCCAGGTCCTGGATGATGTGGGAGGTAAGGAATACGGTCTTGCCCTCGGCCTTGGCGTAATCGCGAAGGTATTCGCAGAAAAGACGGCGGTAACCAGGATCCAGGCCGAGCGAGAAATCGTCCAGGACGAGAAGGTCGGCATTCTGGGCAAGAATGAGGCCCAGGGCAACCTGGGAGCGCTGTCCGTTTGACATGCGGGAAATCTTCTGGCCGGGGGCCACCTTGAGCTTTTCCATTAGGCCGTAGTAGGCGTCGCGGTTCCATTTGGGGTAGAATGCGCTGTAGAATTTCTCTATCTGGGCAATGTTCATGTAGGAATACTGGACATGGCCTTCCAGAAGAAGGGCTATGCGCTCACGGGTAGCGGGGGAGATGTGCTGCACGTCTTCCCCGAATATCCGGCAGCTGCCGCCGCGTGGTTTGAGATATCCCATGAGGATATTTATGGTGGTGGTCTTTCCGGTACCGTTCTTTCCAAGCAGCCCCACGATGTTCCCGGGGGCCACCTCGAAGCTCAGGTTCTCATAGATTTTCCTGTTCCCGTAATAATGGGTAAGGTTTTCACAAACAATTACTGGTTCTTCCATAGGATGCATATTTAGCAAATTGCCTCCAGGTCCCCAAAAACCGTCTTTCGGTTTTTCCTGAAGGCAACTTGTCTGGTAATACACATAACAACACTGCAAAGGTAGTCACCCCTGCAGCCTTTTGAAATACCAACTTATGGGGATTTTACGTTTCCGCTTCATATTCAACATGTGGATAATTAGGATGTGAACCTTCTGAACGGTTGATTATTCTTTACCTAATAAAAGATGGTTGAGACGAGCTTCTTTTCTCGCTACTCTGCCATTTTTCATATGTATAATTTCCATTTCTCCCACCATAATAGTCTTCTACCAACATAAATATCCCATTATCAATAAGTACTGTTTCAGATTCGCCGGCACAACCAACTGCGAAACTTGCCGTAAACGTTCCGTTGATTGCGCTAGGGATGCTTACTTGAGCCACTTTAGATGTTTTTTCACCAATTGTAACCTTGCATGACGTAATTGGATACATATGATTTATAAAATGCTGTTCTGGGAAACCGTGCTCATCAACACTCCATACACAGTCATCAATACGAATTTCATTATAAGGATTATTCAACTCAATGATAGTCCCGCTCTCAGCCTGTTCATATGGTATATCAAGCCATACA
>JAFTFV010000022.1 GCA_017458265.1 Bacteroidales bacterium
CAAAGTCGTTGATCAGGCGGGTTACGGTTTTACGGTCGGCGCCGGTCTTGCGGGCAATCTCCCGCAGGCTCAGTTCATCTACACGGTAGTAGTGAAGAATCTGTTGTTTAAGGTCCATAGAAATCATTGTTTAGAGATTTACTTACGCAAATCTACAACGCTTTCCGTGGTCCCTTTTTCAAATAGAATCGTGGGGGAATTTTACTTTACTATTTACACCGTTCTTGTTCAGGCGTCTAGAATCATAATAGAGATTAGCTTTTACCATGTTCACGCTTTTTTCACTTCCTATGCGCAAAGTTAGTAAACATTTATTATAAATGCAAGCAATCGTTATAATAAAAGATAGTAATAAGATAGTGGCGCAGAATGCATTCAAGTATAATAAAAACCCGCCAACGCACTTAAAATCAGCGCATTGGCGGTCAGTGATTCCGTTGGGATTCGAACCCAAGACCCACAGCTTAGAAGGCTGTTGCTCTATCCAGCTGAGCTACGGAACCATCCGATTGGGAGTGCAAAGATAGTTATTTTTTTAGAATTATAATACAAACTGTACGCAGACGGGGGCGCCAACAGATATCGATCGGTCCTCCAGGAGGCTGAGGGAGCCGGTGGAGGAGTCGATGGAGTAGACTTCGATGCGGTTGGAGTCGCGGCAGGCGCAGAGGAGGAACCGGCCGTCGGGGGAGATGGCGAAGTTCCTGGGGTGGATGCCGGTTTCCTGATATCCGGCGCGCTTGACCTTGCCGGAGGAGGGATCGACACGGAAAATGGCGATGCCGTCATTTTTGAGGCGGTGGCTGGTGTAGAGGAAGCGGCCGTCGGGGGAGAGGTGGATGTCGGCACTGCCGTGACCGCGGCCTTTGTAGGCGGTGAGGGTCTGGATGGGGGTGAGGGTGCCGTCGGAGTAGGAGAAGACTACGAGTTTGTCGGCAAGTTCTGAGAGGAGGTAGGCGAAGCGGCCGTCGGCACTGAAAATGAGGTGGCGGGGGCCGAACTTCCTGAGTCCCCGGTGCTTCCATGCGATGATGCTCTTTCCGAGGGGCTTCTCCCCGTCTTTCCTGTCGAAGCGGTGGATGCAGTCCATCCCGAGGTTGGTGGCGAAGATGTATTTGCCGTCGGGCGAAATGACCGCGCAGTGCATGTGGGCTGGCTCCGTACCGATATACCTTCCGCTGAGGGTGGCCGTGTACTCAAGATGTGTGGCATAGCTCTGGCTCAGCTCTGACAGGTTGCCATCGGCATTGACGGGGAAGGCCGACAAAGACCCTCCCGTGTAGTTGGACGTGAGGACAGCACCCCCGGTGAAAAGGATGTTGCAGGGGTCTTCGCCGTCGATTTCGGCCTTGGGGATAGGGACGCTGCCGAGGCTTTTGATGGAGCTTTCCGTGAGGAGGAAGGCGCTTACGGCCTGCCTGCCGTCGTTGAACTCGTTCACGGCGTAGGCCTTGTCGGAGACGGCAATTACGAAGGAGGGATTCCCTGACGGGGCCATGTCCAGAAGGGTGGTGCGGGCCGATTCAGTATCAAACGAATACAGGTACACGCCCTCTGCCGGTGTGTTCTCCGTATAGGTTCCAACAAGAAGGCGCACCTGGGCCGGCGCCCATGTACATAAAGCGGTTGCCAAAACCACTGAAAGGAGCTTTTTCATGATTGCTCAGTCATTGGCCGCAAAGGCGTAGGAGAAGCCGTCGATGCGATTCCATGCTCCGCGGGTGAAGTCCGGTACTTCCACGGGAGCGCAGCCGTTCTCAATGGAAATGCGTGAGAGTTCCGTGATGCAGCACCATTCAGCAAGATCGTATACGTCCATGTCCAGGGGCAGGCCGTTGTTCAGGCAGTACACCATGCGGTAGTCCATGATGAAGTCCATGCCGCCGTGGCCGCCAACTTCCTTGGCCAGTTCTTCCAGTTCAGGAGTAAGGATGGGATTACGGTACCGGGCCATAAGCTCTTCCAGGCTCTGGCCGCGGTATACCTTCTCATAGCCAAGGTTCTGGTAGTCCACGTTTTCTGCTCCTTCAGGGCGCAGGCATACTTCCTCTACGGGGTACTTCCCGGCATAGCCGTCTGTACCCACCAGCTGGTACATGCGGTTATAAGGACGCGGCGTAAGTACGTCGTGCTCAATGAGGATGGTCTTGCCCTTTTCCGTGCGGAGCATGGTCATGGTGACGTCGCCGTTGGCAAAGGGTTTGTCCTCCATGCCGGCGGCCTTGGCGTGCTTGGGACCGTTGAAGGGGTCTGTATCCATGGCTACCAGGGTGGTGAGGCGGTCTCCACGGTGAATGTTAAGGGCCTGGCATACGGGACCGAATCCGTGGGTGGGATACAGGTCTCCGCGATACTTGCTGTTGAATTCCAGGCGCCAGTTGTTCCAATAATGCTTCCAGAAGGGGTCCAGATTGTGGTTGTAGGCACCTTCGGCGTGGATTATTTCGCCAAATACCCCTTGCTGGGCCATGGTGAGGGCCGTGAGTTCAAAGAAGTCGTAGCAGCAGTTCTCCAGTATCATGCAGTGCCTGCGGGTGCGCTCCGAGGTGTTCACAAGGTCCCAGCATGCCTGCAGGGTTTCTGCCGACGGCACTTCAATGGCTACATGCTTTCCGTGCTCCATTGCATAAAGGGCCACCGGAACATGATGAATCCAGTCTGTGCAGATGTATACCAGGTCTACGGAAGGGTCTTCACAGAGGGCCTTGTAGGACTCTTCGTCACCGCTGTAGACATTGGCGGAAAGGCCTTTTTCCTCAAGGTACTTAAGGCTGCGCTGGGCACGGGCGGGTTCTACGTCACAGATTGCGGCAACATGGCAGCCGGGAACGAAGGTGAGGCGCTTTGCGGCATCACCGCCGCGCATTCCAAGTCCCACTACGCCTATGCCAACGTCGGCAATGGGCTGAGCGGCAAACTGGAGCATGTCTGTCTGGCCCGCCTCACGGGGAGGGACGGGGAGTTTGATGGGGCCCTGCTGGGCCGGCTTGCAGGAAAAGAGTGCCAGGGCGGCACAGGCAATGATGAGAAGACGTGATTTCATATAAGTTACAGATTATGATGCCCGGTCGCAGCCGGGCATGACGCAGTTATTGCATATCATCGGTTACGGGACGGAGGATGGTGAGCTGGAGAGCCAGCGCAAGGGCGGTGACGCCGCCAAGGATGGCAAAGGAGAGGCCCAGGTTGGGGATTTTCCCAAGGAGCGTGGTGCATAGGGCACCCATGGCAACGCCTACCATGTTCATGAAGCCATAGGCCGTTGCCCTGAGGCGGGAGGGAACGAACTGGCAGAGGATGGGCATGTTGTTGGTGTCGAACATACCGTATCCAAGGCCGAAGATAAGGCCGGAGGCCACAGCCGGAACCAGGCCCTTGCCAAGGCCCATCAGCACCAGTGCGGGAATCATCATGGCAAGGCCGATAGCGCTGGTATACACACGCCCCTTGAGGTTTTTCTTCACCCATTTGTCAGAGAGCGGGCCGCCCACCATGACGCCGATGAAGGAGGAAAGGGCGATGGTGATGGTGGCAATGGGGCCTGCCACCGCCATGCCGCCGTCAATGTGCTGGGCAAAGAGCGTGGGCAGCCAGTTCTTGGTGGCCCACCCCGGCAGGGACGTGGACGCGAAGAAGAAGAGAATCACCCAGAAGGCGATGTTGGAGAAAATGAGGCCGAAGGAGCGCCACACAGATTCCCGATCAGGTCGGGAATGACGGCCGGCGGCGGCGTCATGGCCGGCCTGACCGGCCATCTCATTGCGCTTTTCCTTGAGGCAGAAAACGAGGACCACGGCGTAAAGAACGCCGATGATGCCGAACCATTGGAAGGTCATTCTCCAGCTCAGGGCCGATGCGAAAATGGCCCCGAAGCCACCCACCGCCTGGCCAAGGTAGAGGCCGGTCATGTGCAGGCCCACGGCCAGCGAACGGCTCTTGCCGGCGTGGTAATCGGCAATGAGGGAGAGGCTGGAGGGGATGTAGAGGGCTTCGCTCACGCCCATGATGCCGCGCAGCCAGTACATCTGGGAGAAGGTATTACAGTGGCCCATGAGGAGGGTAACAAACGACCATACGCCCAGGGAGCCTACAATGAGCCATTTGCGGCTGAGGCGGTCGGCAATGCTGCCGGCGAAGGGACTCACGAGGGCATACACCCAGAGGAAGATGGCCATGAGGCGGCCGAAGTTTTGGGCCTGCTGGAGCTCGGCGATATCGGCACCGATTGCCGTTTGCATGGTGGAGAGCATCTGGCGGTCCAGATAATTGAGGAAGGCCACTACGGAGAGCAGGGCCACCACTATCCAGGGATAGATTTTCTGCAATTTTTCGTTTGCCATAAGTTAGCGGATATCTTTCAGTTTCACGGCCTGGAAGGTCATGTGGGCCTGGGAACTTTCGTAGAGGATGCCCACGGTATCCTTGTCAATCATTGTGAGGCAGGAGTAGCCCCAGCCATAACCTTCGTCCAGAAGGAGCCTGCGCGTCCAGGAAAGGCCGCCGTCCTCACTGATCTGTATCGTGATGTTCCTGCGGTCTTTGGGGTCTGCGGGGTTGGAGAAGAGGAGCAAGTTTCCCTCCTTGATGAGGCTTGCCATGCACACCGGCTCCGTGAGTTTGCCGTCCGATGCATGGGGCTGCCATGTGCGGCCAAGGTCCCGGGTCACGTACACGGTACGGCCGGTTTTGCGGTTGTCCCGCATGTTCAGCATCAGGACGCCGGGTTCCACTTCCACCACCTGGGATTCCGTGGTGTTTATCTTGGCGTATTCATGTACCTGCCAGGTGGCGCCGCGGTCCCTGGAATACATAACGCCGGCAGCGGGGGTACGGTCTGCTTCCTGATGCTGGAAAGGCACCGCCAGGGTGCCGTCAGCCATGGTAATGGCGCGGCCAGGGCCCTGGAAGGTGAATCTCCACTCCTCACGTTTCACTTGTCTGGTAAGGTTCACAGGCTCACTCCAGGTGAGTCCGTCGTCGGAGGAACGCGCCATCATCAGCTGGGGCGTAGAAGCCGGTTCAAAACCGTTCCCGGCAGTCCACCAGGCCGCTTTTCCGGCCGTTCCGCCATGGGTCCAGGCAGCAAAGAGGAGAATGTCTCCGGTCACTTCGTCCACCAGGATGCAGGGGTCTCCGATGCCGTTCACATCCTCGGGCAGGCCGCCGTATTCACCCATGTCCATAGCCACAATCATCGGCCCCCAGGTGAGGCCGCCGTCGGTAGAGCGGCTGATGCCCACGTCTATGTCTCCCTGCAGGTCACGGGCATCTTTGCGGCGAATGTCGTAGGTGGCTATTAGCGTGCCCTTTTTGGATGTGACAAGCCCAGGAATGCGGTAGGCGCTCACTCCGTCGTCCCCGGCCGAGCGCACCTTTACGGCAAGCCTGTGCTCCAGGGTGCCGCTTTCCTCCACCTCACAGCCGCTTGCCTTCACTTTGAGCCTGAAAGGCCTGGTGAGGTCTTTGACCTTGCTTCCGTCTACGTTGACATAGAGGAGCTTATCCTTGACATAGGCACTGCGGAGGGCTTTGCAAGGAAGGCCGGAAGCCTTGATTTTCCACACAGGGGCAGCACCGTCCGGAAGGGTGACTTCCGCCACGGCCACGTCCTTGTCCAGAACCACCGGCACCTGCCAGTGATGCACCTGGACGGAAACACTCAGAAGTAAAGCAAAGAGAGAGGTGAGCATGGTTTGTTAAAACTTGGTTTTGTACTTTAGCGGGGCGGCACGGCTGCCGTCATCGGTTGTGAAAGCGCAGGTGAAGTTCCATTTCACCAGACGGGTTTCCAGGGTTGAGAAGGCGCCAACGGGAAGTTTCACAAGGACATCGTTCCAGCCCTTGTTCAAACGGATGGTTTTGACTGGCGGGAGCACCTCCTCCCCGTTAATCCAGAGGCGGCTGTGCCGATGGTCCCACTGCCCCTGAGGCGCCGGAGCATCCCATTCCGAGCGGCTGTGGTTCTGGGTTTCAAACAGAAGGCCAGCTTCCATGGGCCCGCTGCTGTATACCTGTGCACGGGCATAAACGGTGCTGTTGGGTTGCGGGTCAGGATAAACGCCTGCTACAATGGAAGGGCCCCAGACGTGCCTCAGGTAAATGCCGCTGCCGGAGACCATCCGCTCCGTTTCCCATTTCCCTTCTTCAGGAGGAAAAACGGCTTCCAGGTTGCCTCCGTTAGGGTATACGGGTGACAAGACCCAGTGGGCGTCACCCTGCTCAACGTAGCTGCTTGGCAGGCCTTCAAGTTGCGGAAGCAGGCGCCCCTCAAAGTCCAGGAAGTCTTCCCTGGCAGGGCCCTCTTCCGGAAGCACGGCGCCGAAATCGTCAAAATACTGCCATCCGCCGCCACGCCAGGCACGGTCTGCAAGGGCAAGGGCGGCAGCATAGAGGTTGTTGCTCCGGAGAATTTCTTCCTCGTCAGGGATAAAGCGGTCGTTCCAGAGGCAGATGATGGAGCCGGCCAGGTCTTCGGAACCTTCATCGGCATAATAAATCCTGCTGGAATGAAGGCCGATGATGTCTCCGAAAAGGTCGAAGTGGTTGATGTAATGAAGGCGGCAGTCAACAGCCGGGATGCCTTTCTGGGCCTTGCCGCGGTAGCTCCATAGCTGGGTGGCGTCTATCTCCCCCGGGGCATACTTCCAGCCGGGGTTCCAGGAGACGGCCTTGCGGCCGTGCGAACGCATAAAAGCCACCACCTGGGGCACAAAGCCCGGAGCAGTGAACTGCGCTTCGTCCGTGCCGATGTGGATATACTCTGAGGAGAACACCTCCATCACTTCTGCCATCAGCTCTTTTACAATGGCAAGTCCTTCAGGCGTTTGCATACCAAAGCCGAAAGCCCTCTCGAATGCCGCGCTGTGCCCGGGCATGTCAATTTCCGGCACCAGGGTAACGCTCCGCTCCCGGCAATAAGAGTCAAGGGCACGCAGCTGCTCCTGCGTATAATAAAGCCCGGGCTGCCTTGTCATATTCTCGGGCGCATTGAGCTGCGGGTACTTTTTGCTCTCCATGCGCCAGGCATCATTTTCCGTAAGATGCAGGTGGAAAACGTTCAGTTTGAAGCGGGAGAAAACGTCCACCTCCCGGTACAACTCATCAAGGGAAATGTACGTGCGCCCCGCATCCATCATCCAGCCACGCACGCGAAAGGATGGCCAGTCTGTAATGGTGCAGCAGGGCACCTTCCCGTTTTTCGTGAGCTGGGAAAGCGTCTGCAAAGCATTCCACCGGCCTTTTTCCGTTACCGCCTCTATCCGTATGCCGGAGCGCCGCACCGTGAGCCGATATGCTTCATGTGCATTGAGCCTTGCCCCGGGAATGCTGTCCACCCATACCGTTTCCGGCTCTGCGGCTTTTACCCAGCAACCCTCCATCCGCACCTCTTTTGGAAGCGGAAGCAAAGCCGGCGCCGTGCTTTGTGGGGCGCAGGAAACCAGTATGGCTAAAAAGCAAATAACAAGCGCTTTCATTCTTTTGCAAGATACAAAAAATGCCTGAATTTTTTGCAGCAGGTGGCTCTGCAAAATCTACCATCTTTGAACGATGATAGTTTCACCTGGGTTGAAGGTTATATCATTAATACCGTTTTGGAAAGGTTGTAAAAAACACCGTTCCAGCGTTACATCCAGGGTATTGGATAAAACTACATAATTAAGCGTTCTTCCCTCTATTCGTGATGGGAAGTTGTCTTTGGATAATTCTCCGGAGATAGCTATGCGATACTTATAAGAGTAAGGATGATTGGCAACATACCATAATTGATCAGTCTTATTGCGAGCATATTCTAACACTAAACCCGGGGCATCTAAACGGCCAAAATAGTAAATATCAGTATATTCACTTGCCGAAAATGACGACTTGGAACAAGACGGCATTAGAAGAAATACGACGAGTATTATATAGATAAACTTTTTCATATTCATTCAGTCAATGTTGCCGAGAGGCCATCACATGTAAAGAGCCCCGGAAGAACGGAACTTTCGGGGCTCGATGATAGTGCCTATTTGTCGCGCAGAGGATCTTTGATTCCCTCGTTTGCAAGGTCAAACTCAAGGAATTTACGGAGGTCGGACTCATTGCGGACGTCAAACTGGGGATTCTCCCCGGTGGAACGCATGATGCGCATGTAGATGAGGGCCCTCTCCCATGTGGAGAAATACGGGCGGTTGTCCATCATTACGCTCACATGTTCTGCGCGCCAGATGCCGGTGCAGTAGCCATATCCTCCTTCCCAGGTACCAAGGCGCTCATAACGGGAGTCTTTACTTATCAGTTCATCCCGCATGCCGTCAAGAACGGCCCATGACACATCTGTTCCGCTGGCAGACAGGTTGAGCATGGTGGGTATCGCCAGTTTATGATAGTAATCAAGACCCGTGAAATTGGTTGTGGTGCTGGTGGTCCAGTATTCATCCCCAAGGCGGCCTATTCCGTGTCCGCCCCCTTCGTGCAGGCACTCATTGCGGAAATCTCCGTCGAGGCGTCCGTTGGAAGCATAACCAAGGGCCTGGAGTTCGGAGGCGGTAAGGGTGGTCTGTACTCCGTTACGGTACTCCCAATTCTGCCAGGTTCCGCCGAAACACCATTGGGAATAGCCGCTGGAAAGGTTCGGAATAAGACCTACGGGCGTGACAAAGCGCCCTGAAGCTTCCCAGTCGCAGACAGGACGGATGTAGGCGGTATTGTTGTTGAGCATGAATATGCCCACATTGTCAAGGGGGATTACCTTGTCCAGGACTTCCGGGCAGCGTTCGCCAACGTAGCTGTAAATCTTATTTCGTCCTTCCTGCCCGTAACCTGCCATCATTGCGGCAGAGCCGGAACCCGTATATGTGGTACCCCAACGGGTGCCCACGCCGGAAGTCTCGGAAGGAGTCCAGCAGACATAAGCGCTGAAATACTCCTTAAGGGCCTGGTATGGCTGGACGGAGAAGATGAAGTCTATAGCCTGCTGGGCAGCCTTGGTGTACTTGTCCCTTTCAGATTCGGTGAAGCCGTCTGACATGAAAACAACCACATAGGGCTTGATTCCCTGCTTGGAGTAGACGAAACGGGGTGCAAAATCACTGACACCTGCGAATTCCTCAACCGTGATGGTCTGAAGGTCATAGGGCGTAGACGGGGCAAGCTGCAGCTGACCAGCTATTTCAAAGCTCTGGGAACGGGACTCGCCGTCAGTTACCGTTATGGTAACGCCGGATGTAGGCTGCCCGGGAACTACAGGAACGTAATAGGTCTTCCCTGCCTCAAAGGGGCCGGAAAGGGTAATTGAGGCGGAAGGGGTTTCCCTGTTGCGGATGGAGTTGTGTTCAACCTTCGGGTACTGGGAACTCACCTGGTCAAGCTGCCATGCAATGTCGCCCGCCAGAATAGTCCCGTCCAGGGAGGTTATTTCCATCTTCCTGACGTCAGAGGCGCCTTCCCCGGCAAGGGTGAACTTGATGAACGCCGTTGCCGGGTACAAGGTCACTTCCTTATTGTAGTCGCCCGTTTCCCCAACCAGAATACTGGCGGCCGGGTCTGCCGAACCGGCACGAGCCGTCTGCCTGGAAGGGATGGAGGCAAAGACAGATGTGGAAGAAACAACCACATCGGCCTTGGTGTCAGGATACAGGAAACGATAGTACGAACCTTCCTTGGCAGTTCCGGACGTGGTGAATTTTACCGATGTGCCGGAAGAAGAGGCAGACAGGGTGGCATAGCTTACCTTACCGTCTGAGCCGGTAGTGAACATGCGCACTTTGTCTCCGGGCTCCCACGCAGACTTAGGGCTGGACTGGACGATTGAGAGCTTGACTTCCTTGACTTCCTTGCCTGAAGCGGCCGGGTCCTTCTGGCATGCCGCCAGAAGGACACCCGCTGTCAGAATAAATAAGGATACTTTATTCATCACTCCCAGTTAAATGTGAGATAATTGTATTCTCCCGTGGCAGTGCCGTCGGCCTCCAGCCCAACCATGATGCCATGATAACTGTCAGTGGAAGAATTCTCACCATTCCATGTGTAATTAGGAGCGGTGGTATAACTGGCGGCACTCAATTCGAAGCAGGCATAGTCGGCAGTGGATGAGCCTGTGTTGAAGGTGGGGGTACCAGCTGCCTTCAATTCTGACTCGAACTGCTTTATCAGTTTGATAACTACCAGTTCATCAGTCATGTCATAATCTCCCGGAACAGTGGTGAAACTGAATTTCACGCCGGTCTGATAGACATAGTACCAGTCATAGTAATAGATGAAACGCCATGATGTCTTGACCAGGTCAAGTCCGTCTTCATAGATGTACTCGAAGTAGTCGTAATCGCCGGTAGGACGCAACTTGTCATTGACGCCAATCATAACGAAGTAATATGTCTTGGCCCTCTTGTCAGGAGCAACCGACTTGGGGAACCAGATGTAATCACTTGTGGTGGCAGGTGCTGCATAAGTATTGGATTCGGTCAGGCCTTCTCCCAGCTGTGAGATGAATTCAATGACAGCCGCGTTGTCAGTCATATCCGGCATCTCTGTCTTCTTGAGGCAGAAGACAGCCAGACGTGTGATCCCGCTGCCAAGACCGCCGTAGGTGTATACCTGTCCGTCAGTTTCATAGTAGTCCCAATAGTCGCCATCATGCCATTTGTGGCGGTTGAGCTCAATGCCGGCACGTACCAGCAGACGGAGGACAGTGGTTGTTCCGGCCTTTGCCTTTGAAGTGAATGAACCTATCTCATATACAAATTCATACTGACCGGGCTCAACGCTCCATAAATCCAAGGCCACTTCTGTCCTTGCAGACGTTTCCCCAGCGGGGATTGTAACTGACTTTTCATAGGTAATGGCAGATTCGGGAAGCAAAGTAACACCGTCGGAGGGCGTTCCGTCCACTTTTATGGGCAGGGTCACAGATTCTGAAAGCTTGCGGCTCAGAGAGACGGTTATTATAGACTTCTGGTCTTCATCAAGTGGTGTCATGCTCAGGTTCACAAAAGCCTCGTCCTTGACGGAGAGGGCAAGTGAAACGGGAGAAGAGACAACCTTTGCTTCGGAAGAGCTGGGAGTGATTGTAATCTGGTAATCCTTGGGTTCAAGTTCGGCAGAATATGCGTTGATTGTGATTTTCTGCTTCACCGTACCTGCAGGGAATAAGTAAGAATCGGGCAGATCCAAGGCACCGCGGTCCACGCCGCTCACGTCAAATTCAACGGCAAGGTCCTTGTGGACGAACTGTGACAGAGTCAGTTCCAGTTCTGCCTTGTCTGCCGTGAAAGAAGGGGATACTGCTGTAACTGTAAGATTAGGCACGGTTTCTCCCTCATAGGGGTTCTCCGGCGTTACGCATGCAGTGAAAGCACCGCAGGCGGCCAGGGACACAGCCAGTATGCGAATAATATTTTTGTTCATAGGACTGTCTGCTTTAAGTTAATCAATAGCCATAGGTCTGGGCAATGAGGTCGTCACCGGCGAGAACGGCTGCGTCGACGGGCCACAGGAGCTTGTGGACGTCGCCTGCGGCAAGTACGGGGGCGGTTCCATAGGAAGCGTCGGCAGAGAACACCAGCGGCTGCTTGGAGGCATCCTGCATGCGGATGAGGTCAAACCAGCGGGCTCCTTCGGCCACGAATTCCTTGTCGCGCTCCTTGAGGATTGCGAGCTCATTCTCTGCAAAAGTGCCGGCGGTGAAAGCCGTATAAGTGGGGCCATAGGCACGCTGGCGGATGGCATTCACGTATTCGGCGATGTTTCCATAGTTGCCAAGGGCGTTTTCAACTTCGGCAAGGCTCAGGAGAACGTCGGCATAGCGCATGAGAATCATGTCGGAGTCGGCATAGCGGGTGTCGCCTTCGCGGTGACCCATGTATTTGATCATGGCAGAGCCGAAAACACCTGCTGCGGAATAGCACTCGTGGAATGTGGCGGCACGGCGGGTGTCGGCCTTGTCAAAGGATTTCACAAATGCTTCGGTATATTCAACACGGTGGGTGCCGGTGCCGCAGAGCTCCAGGGGGTCTCCAAGGAGGTTGCCGTCCTCGTCATAGAAGGAATTGCACCAGATGGCGGCCTGGTAGGAGAACCATCCCAGGAAGGTGTTGGTGAGCTCCGTATTGTCAAAATGGTTGGCCAGGATGATTTCCTTGCCTGCCTTGTTGTTATAGGCATAGATATCGGCAAAGTTGTCCTCCAGGGAAAAGAGGCGGCTGTTGTAGATGTTCATCAGAGCCTCCTTGGCCGTTTCAAGTTCATCCTTGCTGGCGGTTGCGGTATGGGTGCCGGTCTCGTTGCCGGACTTGTCGGCAAAGCGGGTGGTTACCTTGGCAGACCACATATAGACGCGTGCCTTGAGCATTTCAGTGGCATAATAGCTCCAGCCGATGCGTGAAAGGTCATGGTTTGTGCCATAGCCGGCTTCGCTGCGGGCGATATCGGCCTTGATGAAGGCCAGGGTTTCTTCTGCGGTGCTGCGGGCAAGGTAAAGGTTGTTCACATCAACGGTGCCGGAGGCCACCTTCACGGTTTCCTCGATGGGGACGCCGCCGTATGTGCGGTACAGCATGAAGTAGTAGTAGGCCCTGAGACCGTAGGCCCTGCCACGGTAGAGGTTCCTGGTGGCGTCGTCAAGGAATGAGCAGCCCTTTTCCAGATGGTCGATGAGGTCGTTCACCTGGAGGATGCGGCTGTAGTAGCTGTTCCAGTTGGTTATCTGGGGGTTGTCCTTGTCGATGGGATTGTTCATGGCGAGGGCATCGTAAAGCTGGCCTACGCTCTCAATGGATGAGCCGGTCTTGATGGTGCTTCCGCGGAATTCACCAAGTACCAGGGGGGAGGTGTAGTCGCCGCGAAGCTGGGTGAGCAGGCCGTTGTAGAAGGTCTGGATTTTGGCTTCGCTTGTCCAGAAGTTTCCGCTTGCATTGTAATCTACCGGAGCCATGTCCAGGTTACAGGAAGAGACGGCAAGCATTCCGGCAAAAAGAAGTACAGAATATATCTTTTTCATATCATGCGGCAATTAGAATGTGATATTGGCACCGATGAGGAGGGTCCTTGGCAGAGTATAGACGCCCCAGTAGCTGGCGCCGTATTCAGGAGAACCCAGCATTCCGGCCTTTGTGAGGTAGCCAAGGTTCTGGCCTGTCACGAATACATTGGCCTTTTCCATCTTCACATGCTTGATGATGTTCTTGGGAAGGGCGTATGTAAGGGTGAGTTCGCGGGCGCAGAGGTAAGAACCTTCGTAGGTGAAGATGGAACTCCATGCGCGGCAGATGTTGCGCTTGCCAAGCTGGTCGGCCCAGATGTACTGGCCGTACAGCCCGTTATGGGCACCCGTTTCGGGATTATACATATCGGTTACATTGGCTATGGTGTTGAATGTACCCTGTGCGGCGCCCATAATCTGGGGAGAAGCAAGGTCAACAACCTTGTAATCAAGGGCATAGTCGAAGCGGCCGGAGAGGGAGAGACCCTTCCATGTGAAGTCAAGGGTGAAACCGCCGGTCCACTTGGGAACGGTGTTGCCCAGCTTTACCTTGTCATAGTCGTCAATCATGCCGTCGCCGTTAACATCCTTCCACTTGACGTCGCCGGGCTGGATGGGAAGGGCGGTGAGGTTGCCGTTTGAGGCTGTGGGGAATCCGTCGGCGGTGAGCCGTTTCCAAGCTTCAGGGCCATAGAGCACGGGAGGTGCGCTAACGCCGAAGGTGGGAGTGGTGGAATGGTCTTCCCAGTAGTCGTAGTTGCCGCTTGCCAGGTCTTCAGCAGTGAACAGGCCTTCTGCAAGGAAGCCGTAGATGTCGCCGGGAGTCTGTCCTTCCTGGTAACCGCCAACCCACATGAGCTCGCTTTCGCCTGTGTCGGGATTGTAGGAGCCTGGTACATATACCTGGGTTGCGCTCTGACGGTTTCTTTCAAGGCCGTTGTCCGGGAGCTTGATAATCTTGTTCCTGTTGTAGGCGGCAGTTAAGCGGATGTTGGATTTGATGTCGCGGGTGTCAACAATCCTTGCAGACAGTTCAAGTTCAATACCCCTGTTGCGCAGGGTACCGTTATTGGAGGTGAACGCCGTGATACCGGAGTGGGAAGGAGTGGTGATGCTGGCTATCTTGTCGGAAACAATCCTGTTGTAGTAGGTGAAGTTGAGGTTCAGGCGGTTCTGGAAGAAGCTGATGTCAAGGCCGCCTTCGCTTGTCCAGGACTTTTCCCATACCAGACCTGCGTTGGGCAGTGTGGACAGGATATTGGCCGTTCCGCCGCCGTAAGAAGTAGTGCTGCCGTATGCGCCCTGGACTGTATAGTTGCCGATGGCGCTGGCAAGGACACCGTTGGCGCCGTATGATGCGCGCAGCTTGGCGAAGGAGATGAGGTCCCTCGTGGGCTCCATGAAGTCTTCCTTGGACAGCACCCAGCCGGCAGAGACACCGGGGAAGAAGCCCCAGCGGTTCTCCTTGGCAAGACGGGAATAACCGTCATAACGGAATACGGCGGAAAGGAGGTACTTGGAGTCGTAGTCGTAGTCGAACTTTCCGAAGTAGGACAGCACACGGTTGCCGTTGTGCCATGAGTCGATGTCGCGCTCGGAAACGGGGTCTCCGTTGTCATCTACGATACGGGTGAGTTCGAGGTCCTGGAATTCGTCGGTGGGAGCATTCTTGCCCTGTGCACTGAAGCCGAAATACCAGTCATCCACATACTCCATACCAAGCATGGCGGAGGTGTTGTGGACGTCGGCAAAGGACTTGTTGAAATTCAGGATGGCATTGTAAGTCTGCCTGAGCTGGTTGGTATATTCGTTGGAACTAGTACGGGTGGTGGACGTCAGGTTGGGACCGTAGAGGTAATCGTGACGGAAATACTCGTAGAAAGTGTCGATATAATACCAGCTGCCGTTCACCTTCAGGTTCAGCCAGGGGGTGAAGTACAGGGTGAAAGCCTGTGAAATGGTGAATTTGTTCACCAGGTACTGGTAATCAGTTGCCGGGTTCACAATGCCCACATGGCTGTCTGTTGCGCTGTTTCGGGGGCTGGGATTGAATTCGCCCTTTGCGTTGTAGATGCGGGCGGTAGGAGGCAGGAACCAGGCACGGGCAAAGTAGTTGTAGGCATAGTTGCCGTTCAGGATGGGCGTCTGATCTGTCCTGGAGAAATTGAATGAGCTGTTGGAGTGCAGCCAGTCACGGATCTTGTAGTCTCCGTTGAGGACGAATGAAAGACGTGTGTAGTCATTGTCCACAGCAGCGCCTTCAGTGCGATTGTAACCCAGGGAAGCATAATAGCGGCCCTTGCTGTTGCCTCCGGAGAAGTCTACGCTGTAGTCGCGGGAGGGAGCAGGGCTCTTGATGTTGATGTCCTTGGTGGTTGTACCCTTCCAGAAAAGAAGGTTGCCACGGCCGGTGTAGGTGTAGTTGGGGTCTGTAAGGGCAAGTGCCGCGATGGGGTCTACCATCATTCCCCAGTCACTGCTTGACAGAAGGAAGCTGAGGTCGTTGCCATAGGCGTCGATACCGTTGGCGTCCACGGAGAAGACGCCCCATGACCCAAGGTTGGACACGCGGCCGTCTATGACGTTGCCGCTGGCATCGAAGTAGCGGTTGCCGATGCCGTAGCCCTGAACGCCGTTGAGCGTAGCCACATTGGCGGTACCGTAGCCATACCATTTGCCGCTGTCATCCTGCAGAAGGTGACCGGCACGCCATGTGCCAACGCGCATCCAGTACAGATAGTCCTCAGAATCAAGGATTTCGTAAGGTGAGTTAAGGTAGTTCCAGGAATTCTTCACATGGAAGTTGATGGCGCTTGTGCCTTCTTCACCGCGCTTGGTGGTGACAAGGATAACGCCGTTTGCAGCACGGGCACCGTAGATGGCGGTGGCGCCGGCGTCCTTCATCACCTCGATGGACTCGATGTCGTTGGGGTTGATGTCGGCCATGGAGCGCTGTGCGCCGTCAACGATTACCAGCGGGGAGCCGGAACCGTCGATGCCGGTACCGCCGCGGAGGATGATTGTGGGTTCGGAAGTAGGGTCACCGGAGGTCTGACGTACGGAAAGACCTGCCACGGCGCCTGCAAGAGAAGCCGCCGCCTGGTTGTGTATACCGGAAGCGATGGTCTCATTCTTGACCGTTGAAATGGAGTTGGTCATCTTGGAGCGGAGCGTCCTGCCGCCGTAAGCGGTAATCACGGTTTCCTCCAACATGTTGGCATCGTCACGGAGCACCACCTTGAGGGGACCGCCTTTCCAGGCGACCTCTGCGGTTTCGTAGCCGATGCAGGAGATGACAAGCACATCGCCGGCCTTTGCACTGGGCTGGACGAACGTACCGTCGATTTCAGTGACAACACCCGTAGAAAGTGCCCCCCCCTTGATGAGGACGGAAGCACCTATTACCGGCTCTCCCTGGGGGTCAAGCACGGTACCGCGGCAGGTGTTGCCCTGTGCTAATAGTCCCAGCGGCATGAGCACGCTGAGAAGCAAGCATACAACTGCTGTTTTCAGTGAATTGAACATAGATTTTCGGTTATGAATTATGGTTAAGTTAGTTTAGTTTTATAAGAATAGGGTTAAATTTTTGGCAATATAGAAAATAATTATCCTAAAAACAAACTATTTTATAAAAATATTTAGTATCATGGGGCTCCGGACGCCGGGTTTCAGCTCTCCGCCGGCCACAAACAAGCCACCGTCAGGAGATGCGGCCACACCTGGGCCTGCCAAGGCCGTTTCAGGACAAGTTCCAAGGCTTGACCACTCAAGCTTTTGGGAGCCAAACACAAACACTTCACTGCGGAACTTGTACTCTGCGGGTTCCTTTGACAGATATGGTATCCTGTCCTCCGGAGTATTGCGGAGCGCACGCTCAAAAATGGCGCGGTTCACACCGCCGACAACCGCAAGCCGGCCATCCGGCAGAGTTGCCCCTGTGGCGCCCACAAAAGTGCCGCCGTCCGGGACTGCGGGAGCGCTTTCCCACCCAAGGGTCTCCAGATTCAGGCAGTGGCCGTCCGGGGGAGCCAGGAGCGTCTGGGGATTGAAGCCTCCCCAGAGAAAGAGTTTTCCCCCGGAGGCAAAGGCCACAGGCTGCAGAAGAGGTTCTGGGATATCGGCCAGTTTTTTCCAGACGTACTCTCCTTCTCGGCAGCAGAATACGCCTTCCCTGCCCGCCAGGAAGAGGATGCCTTCGTTGCTGCTCCAGCCGCACTGCTCCATGGGAACGGGAAGGGCCGGGAGGGGCGTTACGATGGCGTTTCCATCGGAAAGGGAGACCTTGTATACTTTGTCCGTTGTGCTGCCGCAGATATTGCCGCCGGCAAAGACAAGACCGCCAGGGACCTGGAACGTTGCACCGTAGGCGGTGGAATCGGGAAGGACTCCGGCGTGGGACCACCGGCCGTCTGAGAAGGCCCAGATATCGGCATAAACACGTTTGGCACCGCCTTCCAGGAGGGATTTGCCGGGGAAATTGGCACCGCCGGCA
Source organism: Bacteroidales bacterium (assembly GCA_017458265.1). Classification (GTDB taxonomy): domain Bacteria; phylum Bacteroidota; class Bacteroidia; order Bacteroidales; family UBA932; genus Cryptobacteroides. Next base: position 17,451 of record JAFTFV010000022.1, read on the forward strand.
ACCACCAGCGTCTCTCCGATAACCCCGCAGAAGGGAGCCGATACACCTTTGGCGTAGGCTGCGTCCGGGATGGGAGGCAGCTGGGTTGTCTCGATAGTATTCATGGATGCGCATGAGGCCGCAAGCGCGATGCCGGCGGCCATGAAGAGTTTAGAGCACATTGCAGCGGGAGAAGAAGTTGATGGCTTCCAGCTGCGCCTTTAGCTGAGCTTCTTCCTCATCGGTAATATTTCGCCATGGAACGCGGTTGGGGCCAAGGTCCAGGCCGATGAGTTTCATGATGCGCTTGCCGCCCACGATGTTTCCGCGGAAGTTGCAGATGACGTTGATGACTTCCTGTGAGAAGTTCTGCAGTTCGCGGGCCTTTTCCAGGTCACCGGCTGCCCAGGCTTCGCCGATGGCAACCTGTTCCCGGCCGTTGTAGTTGGTGGTGCCGCAAATGCCGCCCTGTGCGCCTCCCTGGGCAAGGGAGGGAAGGTAGGTTTCGTCCTGGCCGTGCAGCATGTCATATTTGCCGTTCTTGTAGAGACGGCACTGGTTGTATTCGTAGAGGCTCTCGAAGGTGTACTTGATGCCGGCGAAATTGGGGATGCGCCCGTCAACTGCCTTCAGGAGGTCCAGCATGGGGAGGAAGCAGCCGTTGAAGGCCGGGATGTGGTAGAAGTAGAAAGGAAGCTCGGGAGCTGCGCCGGCGATGGCCTCGCAGTATTTCACCAGCTCTTCTATCCTGCCGATTTTGGGGAAGGGCGGAGCCATTGCGCCTATGCCCCAGGCGCCGATGGCGGAAGCATGCTCTGCAAGCTCCACGCTTTCGCGAAGGCAGCAGCTGCCCACGTGGACAATCACCTTGAAGCCGGCGGGAACGGCTTTGATCCAGGCTTCGGCCAGGGCTTTGCGCTCCTCAGTGGTGAGCATGTAGCCTTCGCCGGAGGAGCCGTTGATGAACACTCCCTTGAGGCCGTTTTTGGCCAGCATGGCGGCATAGGCGGGGATGGGTTCCAGGTTCACGTCCCCATTGGGTTTCATGGGGGTGAAAGGGGCATCGATAAGCCCTATAATCTTTTCCATAAGTTATTGGTTTTTAGTTGTGTAATAGTCAATCATCGCTTCAATGGCGCGGTAGCACACGGGGCAGAAGCGGTCACATTCGTTGGTTTTCATGCGGCAGTCCTCATTGGGGCGGAAAACGCCCTTGGACATGTAGCCGCCGCCTTCATGGAGGCCGACGTCCTTTCCTGAGGCCATCATATCGGCCCATTTGGCCTGGAAGTTCACAAGCGTTGTTATGTTGGGTTCCCAGGGTTCGGTGTCGGAGGGGTACTGGGTGTCGTACTGGTCGTCGTAGTAATACTCATCGGCAAGGCCGCCGAAGGAATGGCCGAACTCATGCACCAGCACCGGCACGAAGGTGGGGTGGTCCGAGTTCATTATTGTGATGTTGTTGTAGATGCCGCCTCCGCCGTAAACGGGAGTGTTGGCAAGGACAATCACATGCTCGAAGGGGACGGTACCTATGAGATCCCACAGATGCCAGATGTCCTGGGTGGTGAGGTAACGCTGGGAATAGAAGGTGTCAAAACTGCCGGAGACAGCCGTGGAAAGCCATTTCTTGTCATGTGGGACGCTCACACCGCTGTCTTTGGAAGGTGCGAACACCGCACGAACGGTGAACTGTCCTTCCCTGCTCTTGAAAGGCTCGTGCGAGAAGAGGGCATCGGCAGCCCGTGAGGCGTCCTTGAAGAATTTGCCCTGCTCTGTCTCTGTATACCCTTCGGAGACGATGACGATATCAATGCTTTCAGGTAGCGCCCCGCCGCCATGGACGGTCCTTGCCTTGGCGCTGTCCTCCTTCAAAAGACGGATTAGGATATCTTCAGGATCTACGGGATGGCATATGCCTGCCGATACGTTCCCGTGCGTATCCCGCAGCGTAAGCTCCACATTCACGGGATGTTTGGGCCATGGTACCTGGAAGCTGTTCTCAAAGGCCTTCTGCACCTTTGTGGCCTCCTCCGTCGCCGTCCATTCCTGGAAAAGGGAGGAGAAACTGTTGGCATAGAGGCATGCGCCGGTTACTTGATCCAGCACCCTTATCTGGCCGTTTCCCCTGAGCAGGGGTTCCTGGAGATTTGTCCTGCGCCCCGCCCATGCCGATGTCCTGAAAGCCTGCCTCAGATAAACTTCCTGCTTCCTGTTGTTTCCGCAGAAGACATAGTCCAGGCGGAGGGTTCCGTCTTCAAAATGGTCTCCAAAGCTTTCCCGGCCGTAACAGTTATTCAGGGCAAGGGCTGCGAGGCGTTCTCCGGCCGGCTTTTTATTGCGGTAGTGCACCTCCGTCCATTCTCCAAGGTCTTTGGTGACCACCATTCCAAGACGGGGACGGCAGTTCTGCAGCTTTTCCTGGCTCTTGCGGAAATCCGGCCAGGTGGGACGGTTCATTTCAGACAGCTGGCAGTAGTAGAACGGCACTTCCCCAAAGAGGCCGCGGAAGGAATCCACCACCAGGGGGAACAGTATCTCGTGCACGGGGATGTTCTCTGCGTTGGATTCTCCCTGATACCAAAGCACTCCGGTAACCGGCATGTCTTTGAGAGGAAGAAGGGCCGATTCATAAAGGTAGCAGGGCTCGTAGGGATGGCGGCCTTCACCGCCGAGGTTCTTGCGGGCGCGCCCGCGTGCCCATTCCATAATATCCCTGTTCTTCATCCAGTTGTAGAGTATGGCCGGATACCGGGTTTCCAGCAGCTCCCGGTCTACCCAGGATTCGGCGGTGGAGCCGCCCACGGCATTGCAAACCAGCCCCACAGGCACCCGCAGGCTGTCCCTGACGGTTTTGCCGAAATAATAGCCGATGGCACTGAAGCGGGCTGCGGTTTCCGGCGTGGCCTTGGCCCAGGCCGTGGGGCGGAAATACTGCAGATGCTGTACGGAATCCACAGCCGACGGGCGCCAGGTCACGTTGTCCGTGCGCCAGTTGCATTTCATGTCATAGAGACGGAGGCCGTTATCCCGGGCTTTTTGGGCATCACCGGCCGTGGAACTCTGGCGGAGTTCAAACTCCATATTGGACTGTCCGGAGCACAGCCAGATGTCTCCAAGGGCAACGTCCTTGAAAACGAGTTTGCGTTTTGCTGCTTTTATTTCCAGTTCCGTGGAGAGTGTGGCAGGGAAAGGTCCTGCCTTGATTTCCCACCGGCCGTCTTTGCCTGTGACTGCGGTGTATTTCTTTCCGGAGATTTTCAGTTGCACTTTTTCTCCGGCGTTGGCTGTTCCCCTGATTGAGAACACTTTATCCCTTGGCAGTACCATGCCGTCACTGTACCACTGCGGCATCTGAAGGCCACCGAAGTCTCCGGTGATGGCGCTGTACACTTCCTTTGCCAGGAAAGTTGCGCCCTCTGCAGTTGGATGCACGGCATCCGGGAGCATCCAGGGATAGTGATACAGGGGCTCGTAAAAGTCTATATACTGTGCCCCGGAGCGTTTGACCACCTCCCTGATGGCCTCCTGGATTTCCCCGTGGTACTGCTTTGTACCGGTGAGGAAACGAGTATGCGTATGGCCTATGGGGGTCATCTTTGCCACGATGAAACGTGCCTTGGGGTTCCGGGATTTCAAACTGTCCATGAGGGCCAGGTAATCATCCACGAATTCCCGGGAGTAATGAGGCCAGTTGCGGGGGTCTGTGTCGTTGATGCCCAGGTGGATGACCACTATGTCACCTGCAAACTCCAGGGCCTGTCGGAATTCATCCTGGTCAAAATACGGCCTGTGCCCATGCCTGAGGAGGGTGGCCCCGGATTTCCCGAAGTTGCCCACCAGGTAGCCATCCCCCAGCATGCGCTGCAGTTGGAAGGGATATGCGTCCTGCTCCCGGTTTTCCAGTTTCATTCCATAGGTGATGCTGTCACCCACGCATGATACTTTGACGGGTTCTTTCCTTGCGGCGGACAGTTGCAGCGAAGATAGTACAATGAGAAATGCGGTTACCAGAGGTCTCATTTGCGTGTTGTTAAGTGGTTTATTTACAAAGGTAGTCATTCTTTTTTAAAATATAAAGCCCCCCCCGGCTGCCTTCATACTAGAGATCCAGAATGGCGGTTTGAGTTTCTACAAAAAATGTCGTAACTTTGAGAAAACAAATTGACAGCTTATGAAAAGGTATCTGCTTCTGTCCATGCTTATGTTTACGGTTTCCGCCGCCGCGCAGGAAACACCTCTGTGGATTCGTAAGAGCGCTATTTCCCCCGACGGGAAAACCGTGGCATTCAGTTACAAGGGAGACATCTGGACCGTTGGCGTCCAGGGAGGCAGGGCCTTCCAGCTTACGGCGAATCCCGCCTACGACTCAGACCCGCTCTGGAGCGCAGACGGAAGTGAAATCGTCTTCAGTTCCTACCGTGAAGACAGCAAGGACATCTGGCGCGTGAGTGCCGATGGCGGCAGGCCGGTGCGCATCACCGCCTTCCCGGGAAACGAGACCCCCAAGGCCGTCCTCCCGGACGGCAGCGTGGTGTTCACGGCCTCCATCCAGCCGGATACGGCATGGGGCGGCTACCCCGGCGGCACGCAGGTTTACACCGTGCCCCGTGACGGCGGCTTCCCGAGGCTGCTCACTTCCGTGCAGATGCAGGAGCTTAGCGTCAATGCCGCCGGAGACATCCTCTATGAGGACTACAAAGGCTATGAAGACGGCTTGAGAAAGCACCATACATCCTCCGTGACGCGCGACATCTGGCTCATGAGGGGCGGGAAGTTCACGAAGCTTTCCACCTACAAGGGCGAAGACCGCCAGCCCGTATGGGGCGCCGACGGAAACACCTTCTGGTATCTGAGCGAAAGGGACGGAAAGACCTCCAACCTCTACCGAAGCAGCGTGGAGAACCCCTCCGCGGCCGTGCAGCTCACATTCGCTGCCGATGCTC